>DATATK010000095.1:0-27899 GCA_036268825.1 Rhizomicrobium sp.
GTCGTCGCGCGGGCGGATTGAACCGGCGCGTCCTCCTGGGAGGTTTGCATGAGCTGGAACGCCTTCATTCGAGGCGTACCGGCATCACCAGATATGCACGCGCTGGTCGGGCGGCAGGTAGTATTTGTCGCCGGGCTTGACGTCGAACGCCGTGTACCACGCATCGACATTGCGCGTCGGGCCGTCGACGCGCCAGTGCGGCGGGCTGTGCGGATTGGCGAGGATCTGCTGGCGCGTCGCGCCCTCGCGATATTTGCCGCGCCAAATCTGCGCGAAGGCCAGGAAATAGCGCTGGTCGCCGGTAAATCCGTCCAGTACCGGCGCGGGCTTGTCGCCCAGCGAGAAGTGATAGGCCTGCAGCGCGATGGAAAGGCCTGAGAGATCGCCGATATTCTCGCCCATGGTGAGCTTGCCGTTCACAAACAGGCCGGGAAGCTCTTCGTAAGTGTCGAACTGGCCGCCGAGCGCGGCGACGCGCTTCTCGAAATTCGCGCGGTCCTCATCCGTCCACCAGCTTTCGAGCACGCCGAGGCCGGTATATTTGCTGCCCTGGTCGTCGAAGCCGTGGCCGATCTCGTGGCCCATGACGACGCCGATGCCGCCATAGTTCACCGCATCGTCGGCGTTGGGATCGAAGAACGGCGCTTGCAGGATCGCGGCGGGGAAGAAGATCGAGTTCAGGACCGGCGTGTAATAGGCGTTGATCGTCGGCGGCGTCATGTTCCATTCGTTGCGGTCGACGGGCTGGTCGATGCGGTCGATGCGGTAGCGCCATTCGAACACGCGGCTGCGCTCGACGTCGCCGATCAGGTCATTGCGCTTGATCACGAGAGCCGAGTAATCGCGCCACTTGTCGGGATAGCCGACATGCGGGGTGAATTGGTGCAGCTTTTCGAGCGCCTTTTGCTTGGTGGCGTCGGTCATCCAGTCGATCTTGCGGATGTCGGCGTCATAGGCTTTCAGCAGGTTGGCGACGAGCGCTTCCACCTTCGCCTTGGATTCCGGCGGGAAATAGCGCGCGACATAGAGCTTGCCCAGCGGATGGCCGAGCTTCTGGTCGAGCAGGTGCACGCCGCGGGTGGCGCGGGGAAGCTGTTGCGTCTGTCCGCCCAGCACCTTGCCGTAGAAATCGAAATCGGCGTCGTCGAACGCCTTGGGCAGGTAGTCCGACATGTTGTGCAGGTAGCGCACCGTCAGATAATCGCGCCACACGGCGACGGGCGTTTCGGCGAAGGTCCTGGCGATGGCCGGGAAAGCGGTGTTCTCGCGCACGATCAGCACGCGGTCGCCGTTCGGGCCGCGTGGCGTGATGCCCTCGGCGCCGAAGAAGGTGGCCCAGGGGAAGCCCGGCGCGAAGGCGGCGAGCTGCGCCTCGGTCATCGGGTTGTAGGTCTTGTCGACATTGCGGCGCTCGGCAGCGGCCCAATGCGATTTGGCCATCGCGGTTTCGAGGTCGAACACAGCCGCGCCGCGCTTGTCGGAATCCTTGTCGCCCGCGAGAGACAGCATCGTCGCGAGATATTTGCGATAGGCGTCGCGCGTCGCGGCGAGCGACGCGTCGTCCTTCAGATAGTAGTCGCGGTCGGGCAGGCCGAGGCCGGATTGGGAGACGAAGATCGCGTATTGACTGGGATTCTTGACGTTCGCGCCGGGGAACGCGGCGAACGGCGTATCGAGCGGCAAGGCCGGCGTGCCCATCGCGCGGGCGACATCGTCCAGCGTCTTGATCCGGGCGATGGCGGCGAGGTCTTTCTTCGCCGGCGCCAGGCCCCGCTTCTCGATCTGGGTGGTGTCGGTGAAGGCGTCGTAGAGATCGCGCAGCTTCTTCTCTTCGTCGCTGAGCGAGGCGTAGGGCTTGGCCTTCAGGTCCGCGACGATCGCACCCATGCGCTGTTCGGACAAGATCTGCAGGTCCTGGAATGAGCCGGTGGAGGAGCGGTCGGGCGGGATGACGGCGTTCTTGTACCAGGTGCCGTTGGCATAGTTGAAGAAGTCGTCCCCCGGCTTGACGCTGGTGTCCATGCCGGTGAGGTCCACGCCCCAGGCGCCGAACGTCGGCTTGGGCGCGTCGGTTGCGGCCGTGGCGGCGCAGGCGAGACAGGCGGTAGCGGCCAAGATAACCGTGAACGTCTTCATCGTGTCTCCTCTTCCACCCTCCCCTTGAGGGAGGGTCGAAAAATCCAAAGGATTTTTCGGAAAGGGGCTCATTCAACGGTCTCTGAATGAGCCCCTTCCCGAAATTTGCTTCGCTGTGCTCCGCAAATTGTCGACCCTCCCTCAAGGGGAGGGTAAACAAGTCACCACAGCTTCACTCTCTGATCCGGCGGCAGATAGTATTTGTCGCCCGGCTTTATATCGGGGAACGAGGCATACCATCCATCGTCGTTCCGCACCACGCCGTTGACGCGGTAGTTTTCCGGGCTGTGCGGGTTGGAGAGCAGGCGGGCGCGTTCGATGCCGTCGCGGTCGTGCTGGCGCCAGCTCTGCGAATAGGCGATGTAGAAGCGCTGATCGCCGGTGTAGCCGTTCAGCACCGGCGCGGGCTTTCCGCCGAGCGCGATGTGATAGGCCTTGTAGGCGATCACGAGGCCTGCGAGGTCCGCGATGTTCTCGCCCAAAGTGAGTTTGCCGTTGATGTGCAGGCCGGGCAGCGGCTCGTACTGGTCATATTGCCTGGCGAGCGCGTTTGTGCGGGCGTCGAAATTCTTGCGGTCCGCGTCGGTCCACCAGTTTTTCAGCGAGCCGAAGGCGTCGTATTTGGAGCCCTGGTCGTCGAAGCCGTGGCTGATCTCGTGGCCGATGGTCGCGCCGATCTCGCCGTAGTTCACCGCGTCGTCGGCGTTCGGATCGAAGAAGGGCGGCTGCAGGATGCCGGCGGGGAACACGATCTCGTTGAAGACCGGGTTGTAATAGGCGTTGTTGGTCGGCGGCGTCATGCCCCATTCGGTGCGGTCCACCGGGCTGTCGATGCGCACCAGGTTGCGGTGCCATTCGAATTGCGCGGCGGCTTTCACGTCGCCGACAAGATTGTCGCGGTCGATCGCGAGCGCGGAATAATCGCGCCAGTGATCGGGATAGCCGACCTTGAGCATGTAGTGATGCAGCTTCTCGCGCGCCTTCTCGCGGGTGGCGGGCGTCATCCAGGTGAGGGTGCTGATATCCGCGTCATAGGCGGCGAGCAGGTTGCGCACCAGTGTTTCCGCCTTCGCCTTCGCCTCGGGCGAGAAATATTTGGCGACGTAGAGCTTGCCGAGCGCTTCGCCCATCGCGTTGTCGAGCAGCTGCACGCCGCGGGTTTCGCGGTCGAGCTGTTGGGTCTTGCCCTGAATCGCCTTGCCGTAGAATGCGAAATCGGCGTCGTCCACCGCGTGCGGCAGGTAGGCGGCGTAGCTGTGCATGTAGCGCACGGTCAGGTAATCGCGCCACACGGCGACGGGCGTAGCGGCGAAGACGGCGGCGAGTTTCGGGAAGGCCGATTTCTCGGCGACGATTACCACGCGCTCGCCATGCGGCGAATTCTGCGACAATCCACCGCCCGCGAAATAGGCGGCCCATGGAAATTGCGGCGCGAGCTTCTTGAGATCGGAGAATTTCGTCGGGTTGTAGGTCTTCTCCGCGTCGCGGCGGTCCTCCGCGGGCCAAGACGCGACGGCGATGTCGTGTTCGAGCTGGTAGACGGCCGCTTCGCGCGCGTCCGCGTTCTGGATGCCGGCGAAACCCAGCATCTGGACGATATACTTCTTGTAGGCAGCCTGCGTGGCGGCGATGGCCTTGTCGGTCTTCAGATAGTAATCGCGATCCGGCATGCCGAGGCCCGATTGGCCCAGATACATACGGTATATGGTTGGGTCCTTCTGGTCGACGCTGATGCCGCCGCCAAACGGCCCGTCGAGCTGCAGCTCGGGTGTGCCCATCGCGCGGGCGACGCCGTCGAGCGTCTTGAGGCCCGCGAGCATTGCAAGATCGGCCTGCACGGGCTTCTTCCCGTTGGCGTCGATCTGCTTCTGGTCCTCGAAGGCGGCGTAGAAGTCGCGGAGCTTCTTATCCTCGCCGGTGAGGTCGGGCTTGTTTCGCAGGCCTTCGACGATGCCTTTCAACCGCGCCTCGTTCTGCTTGTCGAGTTCGAGATTGACGCCGGAATAGGAGCGATCCGCCGGGATCACGTCGTGCTTCATCCAGGTGCCGTTGGCATAGAGGAAGAAGTCGTTCCCGGGACGGACGGTCGTGTCCATCATGGAAAGATCGACGCCCCAGGGCGGCACGGCGGGTTTGCCCGAGGTCTGGGCGACGACAACGCCGGTCAGCGCCAGAACGCATGTGCCAGCCAGGATCGCGATCTTGTTCATGGGTGCCCCTTATTACCCTCCCCTTGAGGGAGGGTCGGAAAATGCGAAGCATTTTCCGGGGAGGGGCTCATTCAAAGGCCGTTGAATGAGCCCCCTCCCGAAATTTGCTTCGCTGCGCTACGCAAATTGTCGACCCTCCCTCAAGGGGAGGGTAACAAGATCACCACAGATGCACGCGCTGATCCGGCGGCAGGTAGTACTTGTCGCCAGGCTTCACGCCGAACGCGGCGTACCATGCGTTCTGGTTGCGCGTGGCGCCGATGGCGCGGAACATCGGCGGGCTGTGCTCGTTGGAGAGCACCTGCGCGCGCAACGCGCCGTCGCGCATCTTGGCGCGCCATATCTGGCCGAAGGCCAGATAGAAGCGCTGGTCGCCGCTGTAGCCGTCAAGCACCGGCGCTTTCTTTCCGTCCAGCGAGATGTGGTAGGCCTTCAGTGCGATGGCGATGCCCGCGTTGTCGGCGATGTTCTCACCCATCGTGAAGGCGCCGTTGATATGCAGGCCGGGCAGGGGCTCGTAAGAGTCGTATTGCGCGCCCAGCATCTTCGTCTTGGCCTCGAACGCCGCGCGATCCTCGGGCGTCCACCAGTTGTCGAGCGAACCGTCGGCGCCATATTTGGAGCCCTGGTCGTCGAAGCCGTGGCTGATCTCGTGACCGATCACCGCGCCGATGCCGCCATAGTTCACCGCGTCGTCGGCGTTGGGATCGAAGAACGGCGGCTGCAGGATGGCGGCCGGGAACACGATCTCATTGCCCTGGAAGTTGTTGTAGGCGTTGACCGTCGGCGGCGTCATGCCCCATTCGGTCTTGTCGACGGGATTGTCGAGCCGCACCAGATTGCGGTTCCACTCGAACTCCTGCGCGCGCTGGGCGTCGCCCAGAAGGTCGTCGCGCTTGATGACGAGGCTGGAATAATCGCGCCAATGGTCGGGATAGCCGATCTTCACGCCGAAATGGTGCAGCTTGTTCAGCGCCTTCTCGCGCGTCGCCGGCGACATCCAGGTCAAGGTGCGGATGTCCGCGTCATAGGCCTTGAGCAGGTTGTTCACGAGTTCGACCGCCTTGGCCTTGGATTCCGGCGGGAAGTATTTGGCGACGTAGAGCTTGCCGAGCGCTTCGCCCATTGCATCGTCGAGCAGGTGCGCCGCGCGGACGGCGCGCGGCAGCTGTTGGGACGTGCCCTGCACCGCGGTGCCGTAGAACACGAAGTTCTCGTCGTCGAACGCCTTGGGCAGGAACGAGGCGTATTCGTGCAGATAATGTACCGTCAGGTAGTCGCGCCACACCGAGACCGGAGTATCGGCGAAGATCTGCGCCAGCTTCGGGAAGGCGGACTTCTCGCCCACGATCACCTGGCGTTCGCCGCCCGGCGCGGTCAACGGGATGCCGGTGGCCTTGAAGAAGGAATCCCACGGGAATTGCGGCGCGAAGGCCTTCAGTTCCGAAAAGGACATCGGATTGTAGGTCTTGTCCGTGTCGCGGCGGTCGGCATTGGCCCAGCTCGCATCCGCGATCTTGTATTCGAGATCGTAGACGGCGGCGGCGCGCTTGTCCGGATCGCTCATACCGGCCAGCGTGAACATCGCCGCAAGATATTTCTTGTAGGCATCGCGCGTGGCGGCGAGAGCCTTGTCATCGGTCTTCAGGTAGTAGTCGCGGTCCGGCATGCCCAGGCCCGCCTGGCCCAGATCGACGGCATACTGGCTGGAGTTCTTGTTGTTGATGCCGAGCCCGATGCCGAACGGCCCATCGAGATTGAGGCGCGGCATGCCCATCGCGGCGGCGACGTCATCCGGCGTTTTCAGATGCGCGATGAAATCGAGATCGGCTTGCGCGGGCGCAAGGCCGTTCGCGTCGATCTGCTTCTGGTCGGTATACGCGTCGTAGAGATCGCGCAGCTTCTTCTCTTCGCCGGTCAACTGGTCGTAGGGCTTGTCGTCGAGGCCCTTGGCGATTTCCTGCATGCGCGTTTCGCTGAGGATGCGCAGGTCCTGGAACGAGCCGGTGGAGGAGCGGTCGGGCGGGATGACGGCGTTCTTGTACCAGGTGCCGTTGACGTACATGAAGAAGTCGTCGCCGGGCCTCACGGTCTTGTCCATGCCGCTGAGTTCGACACCCCAGGTGCCGTATTGCGTGTGGCCGGCGGCCATGGCCGTTACCGCCACGCAGGCCGCAACGCCGGCCAGCGCGAAAAGACTCCGTCGCATATGAGAACTCCTGTGATCGGCGGCCGCGCGGAAGAGGCGGCCCAACCGCTGTAATTTGTCGCGATTGGGCCGGTTTTTGCGGACAAGCGCAAGTCACGGCGCCGCGACCCGGGGATGCGAAATTTCAATGGCTGCGAAGGAGCGGTTCGATTGTTGCGGAAATCGGGCGAATATGGTTACCGCCCCGTCTCCAGTCGCTGCGCCGTGGGCCTATTCGCCGGTGAACTTGGCCGGGCGCTTTTGCCCGAACGCCGTGACCCCCTCGATGAAATCCTTCGTGCGCCCCGCCAGCGCCTGGGCCTGACGCTCCTGATCGATCTGCACTTCGTAGGAATTGTGCGGGCTTTCCCAATAGAGCCTCCGGATCATGGCGAGCGATTGTGTCGGCCCGTCCGCGAGCCGCGCGGCGAGCTTCAGCGCCGCATCCATCAGCGCCGCGTCTTCGTGCACCTGGTTGATCAGGCCCCATTCGAGCGCCTTCTCGGCGGGCAGCTTCTCCGCGAGCATCGACAACTCGCGCGCGCGGGCGAGGCCGACGAGGCGCGGCAGCAACCAGGTCGATCCGCCGTCCGGCACCAGGCCGATGCGCGCGAAGGCCTGGAGGAAATATGCCGAGCGCGCCGCGAGCACGAGATCGCCCATCAGCGCGATGCTCATGCCGACACCGGCCGCCGCCCCGTTCACCGCCGTGATGAACGGCATGTTCAGATCGCGCAGCCTGCGCAGGAATGGATGATACGCCGTCTCCAGCGCCGAACCGACACCGGCGGAGGAGGCTTGCTCTTCGGGAATCTCGGTGAGGTTCGCGCCGGAGCAGAAACCGCGCCCTTCGCCCGTCATCACGATGGCGCGGAAGCTTCCGTCTTTCTGGATGTGGTCGAGCGCGGCGGTCATGCCCTTCAGCATTTTAACGGAGGCCGCGTTCATCGCCTCCGGATGGTTCAGCGTGATCACCGCGACGCTGCCATGCGCCGTGACATAAGCCCGTTCGAATTCTTTCCGCATGGCGAGTCTCCCGATGGTGTTTGGCGGGAGTGTAGCCACTTACCCCCTCCGTCCGCCATCGCTTCGCTCGGCGTCCACCTCCCCCGCGGGCGGGGGAGGATAACAAAGCGCCATCGTCAGAAGTCGAGTCGCATTTATCCTCCCCCGCGCTAGCGGGGGAGGTGGATGACGAGTGCGCAGCGCGAGGCAGACGGAGGGGGTAAGTCGAGAACCTTACGCAGCGTCCGCTTTGGCGGCGGCGTTCTCGGCGATGATGCAATTGCGGCCGGCGTTCTTCGCGGCGTAGAGGCACTCGTCGGCGCGCTGGATGAAGCTGGCGGCGCTGTCGGCGGGGGTGAGTTCGGCGACGCCGCCGGAAATGGTGATCGTCCCCAATATGTCGCCGGTTGACTTCTTGACCAGCTTCTTGCTTTCGACTGCGTTGCGGATCTGGTTGGCGAGCATGACCGCGGAGTCGCGCGGCGTCTGGCGCAGGATGACGGCGAATTCCTCGCCGCCATAGCGCGCGGCGGTGTCGCGGCCCTTGACGTTCTCCGACAAGCAATGCGCGACGAGGCGCAGTACCTGGTCGCCGGTCTGGTGGCCCCAGCTGTCGTTGAAGTTCTTGAACTTGTCGATGTCGCACATGACCAGGCTGAGCGGCTCGCCGCTTTCGCGCGCCTGCGCCATGGCTTGCGCGAGTTCGGTGTCGAATGCCTTGCGGTTGGCGATGCCGGTGAGCGGATCGGTCAGGCTCTCCTTGCGGATATTGTCCAGCTTGGATTTGAGTTCGCCGATCTCGTGCGAGGATTCCTGCAGCTTGCCTTCGAGTTCCTTGGTCCGCTGCTCCATCGCGACCGTGGCGCCGCGCAGGCCTTCGACCAGCTTGCGGATGTCCTCGGGCGAATGATCGGTGTCCAGTTCACCGCTGGCTTCGGACAGGGTGCGGCCATAGGCGACGGTGTCGCGGCCGGCGGCCTGCAACGTGTCCATCGCGGTCTTCATCGCGCCCTGGATGCCGGCGCCGAGATTCTCCGTCGCCTTCTCCTCGCGCGCGGCGGGGAAGAAGCGCTGGCGCAGATCGTCCAGCACGTCGGGCGGGAAGGGACGCTTGCCGGCGACCATGTCGCCGATGACCCGCGCGACCGCCGGATTTTCGCCGGCGGCATAGGCGTAGAAGAGCTGATAGTTCTCGGGCGTGGGGGCGACCTGCCGCTCGGCCATCACGGCCAAAGCGGTCTTCGCGAGAGCTTGCGCGCGCTCGTGCCGGTTCATCCCAGTCCCTTTCCCCAACGGTGGGCAGTGTGGGCCGCGGGCTCGTAATAAACGGTTAAACCGCGAACCCTTCCTGCTATGCTCCGGCCACACGGAATTGAGGAGCCTGCCATGAACGTTGCCGTTCCCGTCTCCGATGCCGAGACCCGCATGCGCCAGGTGCTGGACGCTCAGAAGAAGGCCCATCTGAAGGACGGCCCGCCCAGCGCGGAGAAGCGAATCGAATGGCTCGACCGCGCCATCGGCCTGCTGGTCGGCCACAAGGACGCCATCGCCGACGCGCTGCGCGAGGATTTCGGCAGCCGTTCGGTGCATGCCAGCCTGCTCACCGACGTGTCCGGCTCCATCGCCCCGCTCAAGCATGCCAAGGCGCATCTGAAGACCTGGATGAAGCGCGAGAAGCGCAAGGTTGAGCCCGCGCTGCTCGGCCTGTTCGGCGCCAGGGCCTATGTCGAATACCAGCCCAAGGGCGTGGTGGGCGTCATCAGCCCGTGGAATTTCCCGTTCAATCTCACCTTCACGCCGCTGGCCGGCATCTTCGCCGCAGGCGACCGCGTGATGATCAAGCCCAGCGAGTTCACGCCGCGCTGCTCCGAACTCATGGAGCGGATGTTCAAGTCCGCCTATGACGAAACCGAAGTCGCGGTGTGCATCGGCGGGCCGGACGTGGGCGGCGCGTTCGCGCGGCTGCCGTTCGATCATCTCTTGTTCACGGGCGCGACCTCCATCGCCTATCACGTGATGCGCGCCGCCGCCGAGAACCTCGTGCCGACGACTTTGGAACTGGGCGGCAAGTCGCCCGTCATCATCGGCGAGAGCGCCGACATGAAGCTCACCGCCAATCGCGTGATGATGGGCAAGACGCTGAACGCCGGCCAGATCTGCCTCGCGCCGGACTATGTGCTGGTGCCGAAGAACAAGGCGCAGGATTTCGTCGCCGCCGCGACCGCGTCGATCAACACGATGTTCCCGACCTTGAAGGACAATCCCGATTACACCTCGGTGATCAACCAGCGCCATTTCGACCGGCTGAATTCCTATATCGACGACGCCCGCGCCAAGGGCGCAGAGATCGTGGAGCTCAACCCTGCGAAGGAAAACTTCACCCAGCAGCCGTTCCACAAGATCCCGCCGACGCTGGTGCTCAATCCCACCGACGACATGAAGATCATGCAGGACGAGATCTTCGGCCCGCTTCTGCCGGTGAAGACCTACGACACGGTGGATGAGGCCATCGGCTACGTGAACGCGCACGACCGCCCGCTCGGCCTCTATTATTTCGGCGCGGACAAGGCGCAGCAGGAACATGTGCTGACGCGCACCACATCGGGCGGCGTGTCGGTCAACGACGTGATTATGCATGTCTCGATGGAAGACCTGCCGTTCGGCGGCGTCGGCCCGTCGGGCATGGGCTCCTATCACGGCATCGACGGCTTCCGCACCTTTAGCCACGCCAAAGCCGTGTTCCAGCAGGCCAAGATGGACGTCACCGCGATGATGCGCCCTCCTTACGGCGAGAAGATCTCGAAGATGCTGGCGGGCGGAATCAAGAGATAGGGCTTGACGTGGCTGTAGTAACGCGGTACGTTACTACTCGTGATCAGAAGCTTTGCTGACCGCTATACCGAAGCGCTATTTGCTCGCATGCCGACCAAACGGTTCGGTGCGGACTTGCAGAAAACCGGCTTGCGCAAGCTGTTGCAGCTGGATGCGGCGACGAAGTTGGAAACGCTTAATGTTCCGCCCGGCAACAGGTTGGAAGCATTAAGAGGCGCCCGCGCAGGCCAACATTCGATCCGGATCAACGATCAATGGCGGCTTTGTTTTCGTTGGCATGACGGCAATGCCTGGGACGTTGAGATCGTGGACTATCATTGAGAGATTTCGCCATGGCCAAGAAAATCGCTCCTATTCATCCCGGCGAAATCCTGTTGAGGGATTTTCTCGAGCCGATGGAAATCAGCCAGTATCGCCTCGCCAAGGCGGTGACGGTCCCGGCGCGGCGGATCAACGAGATCGTATTGGGCAAGCGAGCGATTTCCGCGGATACGGCGTTGCGGCTTGGCCGGTTTTTCGGAATGGAATCGGAATTCTGGCTCAATCTGCAGAGCCGCTATGATCTTGAAGTAGCGAAGGACGCTTTGGCGGGCAGGCTGAATAAGGAAGTACAACCGCTAGCGGCTTAGTTCTCGCAAATCTCGCCGTTATAGCGCGCCAGCAATATCGGTTTCAGCGCTGCCAGATTCGCTTCGAACGCGGCGTGCCATTTTTCCCAGCCCAGGTCCTGGCGCGGGACATTTCCGCGGGCGCGTTGGCGTTCGAGGCGCTGGGCTTGCGGGGTTTCGACGATGAACACGCGGTCGGGCGGCGTGGCGATCAGGCTGAGCCAGTGCTCCAATTCTTCCGGTGTTGCGAGGTCTTCGAAGATTTTGAGGATGCCCTGGAAGATGCCTTCGTCGATCAGGCCGCCGCCGATCAGCCGCGCCTTGGCGAACTTGGCGCCCATGGAGCGGTAGCGGCGGGCTTTGACTTCGGTTCGCAGTTCGGGCCACGCGCGTTCCTGGCGGCGGAATTCGGCGAAGATGGCGCGGGTGAGTTGCCAGTTGCGCATCGCGAACAGCGCGAAATAGAAATGGCGCTGGCCGAGGCGGCCGATCCTGATGATCGGCACGTTGCAGCGCGCGGCGAGGGCAGGCGCCAGAGTGCTCTTGCCCGCGCCCGGCGCGCCGACAAGCTCGACGATCATCCGGCCCTGCGCAAAAGATAGAACACGAAGCTTGTCTGGTCGCGGCCGCGGCGGACGGTTTGGGAATCGGCGATGGCGAAGCCCACGCGCGTGAACAATTCCTCTGTCGCTTCGGTGTTGTGGAAGCGCAGTTCGGCGTGGCGGCGGCGGAACGACGTCCAACGCTGGCCGAGCCATTTGCCGAAGCTCCTCGGCGCCGGCCAGACGCGCACGCTGACGATGATGTTCGCGCGGGCGACGCGCGCCAGCTCCGCCATCACCGCTTCGAAGCCGGCGAAATCGATCCAGTTGACGAAGCGCACGCACAGAACCGTATCGATGCTACGGTCGGCGAACGCCAGATGGCGGATGTCGGCCTTGGCGAGATCGATGTCGAGAGCGAGTGCGCTGGCTTTGACTTTCGCCGAGGCCAGCATGTCGGCGGAGATATCGAGGCCGGTCGGCTTCAGACCGCACGCTTTGTAGAATTCGAGGAAGCGTCCCGTTCCAACCGGCACATCGACGATCGACGAGCCGGCGGGGAGGGTGCGCAGGAAGCGCTCGACCACCGCCTGCTCCTTCGGCCAATCGGCGCTGCCGGTGCGCAGCGCCTCATAGGACGAGGCGACGCCGCCGGTGTAACGCGTGGAGAGCTCGTCGAATTCCATCGCGTCAGACTTCTTCGGCGCTCGGTTTCTTGGTGCGCACGATCTTCTCCGCCGGTTTGGGCAGCACGACCGGACGCATCAGGAATGCGGGAAGCTGATGCGCATCGGGCTTTTTCGGCTCGTTGCTTTGCGGCTTCTGCTCGCGCTGCTGTTGCTGCGGCTTGTTGTGCTGGCGCTGCTGATGGTCGCGGCGCGGTTCGCGTGGCTGGTGCTCGCGTGGCTGCTGCTGTTGCGGTTGCGCCGCCTGCACGGGAGCAGGGGCGGGCGCTTGCGCGACCGCGGCTGCTTCCTGAACGGGGCTCGGCTCCATCGAAGCGCGCTGGCCGTGATCCTTCACGGGGCGGTCGTGATGCTTGCTGTCGCGTCCGCCGCGATTGCGGCCTCCGCGTTCGCCGCCGCGGCCACCACGGCCGCCGCGATCTCCGCCACCGTGGCGCGCGTCGCTGCCCGGCGGCCTTGCCTGCACGGCTTCGGCCAAACCCTCCAGCGTGCGGCGCTCAAGCGCGTTGCCAGTGAGCCGCTCGATCGCCTCGACATATTTGGCGTCGCGGCCGCTGGCCAGCATGAAGGTCTGGCCCGAGCGTCCGGCGCGGCCGGTGCGGCCGATGCGGTGGACGTAATCGTCGGCGTGGATCGGCACGTCGAAATTGAACACATGGCTCACCGCCGGAATGTCGAGCCCGCGCGCCGCCACGTCGCTGGCGACCAAAATCTGCACCGCGCCGGAGCGGAACCCGTCCAACGTCCGTGTACGGACGGATTGGTCGAGATCGCCATGCAGCGGCGCCGCGTTGAAGCCGTGCTTGGTGAGCGACTTCGCCACCACGTCCACGTCGCGCTTGCGGTTGCAGAACACGATGGCGTTGGTGATCTCACCGGCCTCGCGGATCAGGCGGCGCAAAGCCTCGCGTTTGGCCCAGTCGTTCGCCGGCACGTCCACGACCTGCTGCGAGACGTTCGCCGCCGTCGTCGCCGGGCGCGCCACTTCGACGCGAACGGGATTGTGCAGGAACTGGTCGGTGAGGCGCTGGATCTCCGGCGGCATGGTCGCCGAATAGAACAGGGTCTGGCGGGTGAAGGGCAGCTTCTTGCAGATCTCCTCCACGTCCGGAATGAAGCCCATGTCGAGCATGCGGTCCGCCTCGTCGATGACGAGGATGTTGACCTGGCTCAGCATCAGCTTGCCGCGGCTGAAATGGTCCATCAGCCGGCCCGGCGTGGCGATCAGCACGTCGACGCCGCGATCGAGCTTGCGGTCTTGCTCGTCGAACGAGACGCCGCCGATGAGCAGCGCCATCGAAAGCTTGTTGTACTTGCCGTATTTCTCGAAGCTCTCCGCCACCTGCGCGGCCAGTTCGCGCGTCGGCTCCAGGATCAGCGAGCGCGGCATGCGCGCCTTGGCCCGGCCGCGGGCGAGCAACTCGATCATCGGCAGGGTGAACGAGGCGGTCTTGCCCGTGCCGGTCTGCGCGATCCCGATCATGTCGCGACGCTGCAGCACGAGGGGGATGCCCTGCGCCTGGATGGGCGTCGGCGTGGTGTAGCCGCTCTCGGCGACGGCCTTCAGGATCTCCGGCGAGAGGCCGAGAGAGTCGAAGCCGTTTGCCGGGACGGGGTCCGGGGCGTAGGTGTCAGTCTGGTGGACGATGGTCTCGTCCGGGGAAGCGGTCTCGTTGGAAATAGCTTCCAGGCCGACTTCCGCGCCGGCATTCGTCACGTTCGTTATCATACGCTCCTGGTGTGGGGCGCATGTCGAACGCCCGCTCGATCAGCCCGAATGGCGACCGATTCCATGTCCACCCAACATAGGCACGATCCGTTCCCAGTCAATGACCCAGCGCGTCGCAGGGGAAATATAGGGGCCGGGTGTGGCGAATGGGTGGCGCTACCAAAAGTTGGGCCCGCTACCAGCGCTTGTGGCCCGAAACGTCGAAGCATTCGTTTTCCAGATTCCGCTAACCCTCCCCCGGGGGCGGGCGGGCCGCCCGTTTCGGCTTCGCAACCGGGGACCCCATACCTATGGCGCCAGAGTCCTCATTTTCCTCCCCCCGCTTTGCGGGGGAGGTGTCGGGCGCGGCGCCGCCGCGAACGACGGAGGGGGTGACCGAGGAAGAGAAGAACTATCGTCCGGGCCGCCGCCACCCCCTCCGTCTCATCGGCGCAAGGCGCCGCTGATCCACCTCCCCCGTAAAACGGGGGAGGAAAGAAAGAGCCGCGCCATTCTGTTCTGTTATTCCCCCGCGGTCAGCGCCGCGCCCGGCTCGGCGATCTCCATTTCGATCTTTGTCCCGTCCGCCGGCAGGAACACGGCGAAGACCAGCGCCACGGCCGAGCACGCGGCGAGCGCCATCAGCAGATAGAGGAACCCGTCCACCGGTGTGTACAGCCGCGCGACCAGCCACACGCCGGCTGGCGTGCCGATGGCGGCGAGGCCGTAGCGGATTCCGAAGACGAGGCCGCGGCGGCTGGCCGGGGTGTAGCGGGCGAGGAAGGCGGTTTCGATGGGGGCGAGCCATTCGAACATGAGCACGGTGCCGACGGCGGCGGCGGCCAATGACCAGCCAGTGCTGACGGCTACCAGCGGCAGGACGGCGCAGAGCATCGCGAAGCCGCCGAGATAGGCGCGCTTGGCGTGGCCGCGGTCGGCGAAATGGCCGCCGGCGAATTGCGCGCTCGCGCCCGCGAGCTGGATCGCGCCGACCGCGAGGCCGATGGCAAAAAAACCGTAGCGTCCGACATGCGTGCCGATGGCGACGAGTTTGGGCAGCGCGGTGCCGAAACCGGAATAGATCACCAGCGTGATCGTCATCGTCACGGCCATCACGGCGAAGGCGCGCGTCATGTCGGCGCGGCTGGGCGCCTCCGTGGCTTCCACCGCGTCGCCCGCGCGGTCGGCGATGCGGCCGGTGGCGTAGTACCAATAGAGCAGCACGCCGAGCGCGGCGGTGACGGCGCCGGGCAGGATGAAGCCGGTGCGCCAGCCGGCGAGCGTCGCCAATCCGCCCGCGACGATGGGGCCGGAGGCGACGCCGATGCTGCCCGCGATGCCGGTGGCGGCGATGGCGCGGCCGCGCACTTCGGCATGCTTCACCACCCAAGCGAAGCCGACCGGATGATAGATCGAACCCGAAAGCCCGAGCAGCGCGAGCGCGCCTTCGAGCTGGAGCGGCGTGTGCGCGAGGCCTGCGATTATGGCGCTGGCGCCGAGGCAGAGGAAACACAACACCAGCATGCGCGTCTCGCCCCAGCGGTCGGCCAGCCATCCGGCGAGCGGCGCGCCCAGCCCCACCAGCATCGTGCCCGGCACCCACAGCGCGATCAGCACAGTGTAGGGCAGGTGCCATTGCGTGCCGATGACGAGGACGAGCGTGAGATAGAGCGTCAGCAGCACATGGTGCATCCCATGCGCCGCGCCGGCGAAGAACAGGACGGGAAACGGCGCGCTGCGGCGCATGGGGCGGTCCGATGTTGCGGTTCTAGGCGAACGTTACGTGGCCATGTCGCAGTGTACTAGCCGCGGTATTGCATGGCTGAAATGTTTTTATACCCTCCCCTTGAGGGAGGGTCGAAAACGCTTTTGCGTTTTCGGGAAGGGGCTCATTCAGAGGCCGTTGAATGAGCCCCTTCCCGAAATCTGCGAAGTGCAGATTTCGACCCTCCCTCAAGGGGAGGGTGAAAGTAACTAAGTCGCCAAGAGCGACTGCACCTCTTCCATCGGCACATCGCTGGTCACGAAAGCTTGGCCGATGCCGCGGGCGAGGATGAAGGTGAGCTTGCCGTCCTTGGCCTTCTTGTCGTGCATCATGTGCCGGATCAGCGTGCCGGCGCTGAGGCGCGGGCCCGACAGGTCCGAGATCGCGGCGGGCAGGCCGACCTTGCGCAGATGGGCTTCGAGGCGCTCGGCATCAGCGGCGGGCGCGAGACCGAGCCGCGCGGACAGCCGGAACGCCAGCGCCATGCCGATGGCGACCGCCTCGCCGTGGAGTAGCCGGTCCGAGTAGCCCGTCGCCGCTTCCAGCGCGTGGCCGAATGTGTGGCCCAGATTGAGCAGCGCCCGCTCGCCCGCCTCGCGCTCGTCGCGCGCGACGATGCCGGCCTTCATCCGGCAGGAATGGGCGACGATGTGGGTGCGGGCCGCCGCATCGCCTCCGATCGCGGCTTCCGCATTGGCTTCGAGCCAGGCGAAGAACTCCGCATCGCCCAGCGCGCCGTATTTCGCCACCTCGGCATAGCCGGCGAGGAACTCGCGCTCGGGCAAAGTCGAGAGCAGGCCGACATCGGCGATGACGATGCGCGGCTGGTGGAACAGTCCGACGAGGTTCTTGCCTTCCTTGGTATTGATCGCCGTCTTGCCGCCGACGGAGGAATCGACCTGGGCGAGCAGCGTCGTCGGGATCTGCGCGAAGTCGATGCCGCGTTTGAGCAGGCCCGCGGCAAGCCCGGTGAGATCGCCGATCACGCCGCCGCCCAGCGCCACGATCAAGCCGCCACGCTCGACGCCCAGGTTGAGCAGCGCACTGGTCAGGCGTTCCAAACCCGCAAAACTCTTCGTCGCTTCGCCCGCCGCGACGATCACCGGCTTGGGATCGAGGCCGGCCTTGCGTAGCGATGCGACCAAGGGTTCGAGGTGAAGCTTGGCGACGTTCTCATCCGTCACCACCGGCGTCACGCCGCGTGCGAACGGCCCGAGCAAATCGCCAGGCTGCGCCAGCAGTCCCGCGCCGACATGGATGTCATAGGCGCGGTCGCCGAGACCGACGGTGATGCGCTCGCTCATGCCGCCTCCAGCACGCCGCGCGCCTGGAGCGCTGCGACGATCTTCTCGACCGAAGCGTGATGCGGCCCGTCTTCGCTGTCCACCACCATATCGGCCTGTCCGTAGAGCGGTTCGCGCTCCGCCAGGAGCCGCTCCAGAATCGCGCGCGGATCGCCGTCGCGCAGTAACGGCCGCGTGTCCCGCCGCCCGACGCGGGAAAGAAGGATATCGATCGGCGCCCGGATCCAGATTGACAGCGCGCCGTCCTTGATTCGCGCCCGCGTCTCGGCGTCGCAGAAGGCGCCGCCGCCGGTGGCCAGGACGTGCGGTGCGTCGTCCAGCAGCCGGGCGATCACGCGCCGCTCGCCGTGGCGGAATTCCGCCTCGCCGAAGCGGGCGAAGATGTCGGAGATCGTGCAGCCCGCCGCGCTCTCGATCTCGCTGTCCGCATCGCGGAAGGGGACGGAGAGGCGGGTGGCGAGGCGGCGGCCGACGGAACTCTTCCCGGCGCCCATCATCCCCACCAGCACCACGGTGCGGTTCAAGCGGTCCATGCCTTCGCTTACACGCCCTTTTGCCGCGCGGCCAGCGGGGACCTTGCGCGGCGGCCCGGCTTTCCGCCACAAAGGGGGCGGCGGGGAGCCTCTAACGGACGGGCTTCGACATGGGTTGGACGGCGCGCATCGTCATATCGGTCATCGTGATCCTGCTGGTGGGCGCGGCCGTGCTCGGCTTTTACGAGAGCACCCGCCCGCCGCAGATGCATGACGTCGACGAGACCGTGCCCATCACGAGCAATCCGTGAGCCGGGAGGCCATCGAAGCCTTTCTCGACATGATGAGCGCCGAACGCGGCGCCAGCCGCAACACGCTCGACGCCTATCGCCGCGATCTGCTCGCCTTCCAGACCGACCTGACGCGGCGTGGCGTTGCCCTGAAGACCGCCGCGCGGGACGATGTTCGCAAGCACCTGGCCGGCTTCGCCGCGATCAACGCCAAACCCTCGTCGCAGGCGCGGCGGCTGTCGGTGCTGCGGCAGTTCTACGGCTTCGCCTATAATGAGGGCTGGCGGAAAGACGATCCGACCAGCGCCATCGACGCGCCGAAGCGCGGGCGGACGCTGCCGAAAGTGCTGTCGCCGAGAGATGTCGAGCGATTGCTGGATGCGGCGCGCATGCTTCGCGGTGAGAAGAAGAAGCTGCCGGCGGAAGACATCCGGCTCGTTTGCATGGTCGAACTCCTCTACGCCTCTGGATTGCGCGTGTCGGAGCTTGTGACGCTTCCGCTGGCATCGGTGCGTGGCAAGACGGGCTTCCTTTATGTGAGAGGCAAGGGCAACAAGGAGCGTCTTGCGCCGCTCAACAAATCCGCGGAGCGCGCCGTCAAAGACTATCTGCTGGTGCGCGGCGAATTCCTCTCCGGCGCGGAAAGCCCATTCCTGTTTCCCTCGCGCGGCGAGGCGGGCCATCTGACCCGCCGCCGTTGCCACCAATTGCTCAAGGAACTGGCAGTCAAAGCCGGAATCGATCCCGCCAAGCTTTCGCCGCATGTTCTGCGCCATGCTTTCGCGACCCATCTGGTAGAGGGCGGCGCCGATCTGCGCAGCGTGCAGACCCTGCTGGGCCACGCCGATATCGCGACGACGCAAATCTATACGCATGTGGCGCGGGACAGGCTAAAAGCGACGGTGGAGTCCGCCCATCCGCTGGCGCGGCGACCGAAACGTTCGAGAGGATGATGCCGTGAGTTTTACCCCCGTCGTGCGGCGCGTGCCGCCGAGATTGTACCGCTCCAAGCTGTTCGTGCCGGGCGCGCGGCCGCAGCTGTTCGAGAAGGCGGCAGCGAGCGCGGCCGACGTGGTCTGCCTCGACCTCGAAGACGCCGTCGCGCCGTCCGACAAGGACAAAGCGCGCGACAATATCGTGCAGGCGCTCAACGAGGTGAACTGGGGGACCAAGCTCGTCACCGTCCGCGTCAACGGCCTCGACACGGACTTCTGCTATCGCGACGTGCTGGCACTGGTCGAAAAGGGCGGCGAGCGGCTCGATGCGATCATGGTGCCCAAGGTCGGCAACGGTTCTGATGTCTACGCCATCGACATGCTGATCACGCAGGCGTCCAGTTTCGTGAAACGCAAGAAGCGCATCGGCCTCGAAGTCATCATCGAATCGACCATGGGCCTCACCAATATCGACGCCATCGCGAGCGCCTCGACGCGGCTGGAGAGCCTGCATTTCGGCGCCGCCGACTACGCCGCCAGCCAGGGCATGCGGACCACCAATATCGGCGGCGGCAACGCGGACTATGTTATGCTCACAGATGGCCCCGGCGAACGCACGCGCCACTGGAACGATCTATGGCACGCGCCGCTGTTCAAGCTCTGCCAAGCCGCGCGGGCGCACGGGCTGGTCCCGATCGATGGCCCCTTCGGTGACTATTCCGACGCGGACGGCTTCCGCGTCCAGGCCAACCGCACCGCGATCCTCGGCTGCGAAGGCAAGTGGGCGATCCATCCCAGCCAGGTCGCCCTCGCCAACGAGATCTACACCCCGCCCGCCAAGGAAGTGGAGCGCGCCGAAGCTATCCTCGTGGCGATGAAAGAGGCGCAGGAGAAGGGGCTCGGCGCCGTGGCGTTGAACGGCGTCCTGATCGACGCCGCCTCGATCAAGCAGGCGGACGTCATCGTCAAACAGATGCAGATGATCCGGGAGAAAACTGCCGTTTAGGTTGAGCCGCCGACGCGCCTCGGCGGTTTACCAGATAGAGAAAGTCTCCAGGAGGACCGGATAACCATGAAAATCTCCGGCGATTCGGTGGGTTCCGCCTCTGGCATTCTGCGCCTTCCCGCACCATTTGTTGACAGGGCAGGCGGCTTTCCGCACCTTTGGGACAACGGGTCCCATCCCCTCTTCAACTGGACTCCTGAATGACCATTCACGCCTACCTGGAATTCGAACGCCCCATTGCCGAACTCGAAGGCAAGATCGTGGAGCTGCGCCAGCTGGCCGCGGCCGATCCGTCCATGGACATTGAGGACGACGTGGCGCGGCTGCAGGCCAAGGCCTCGGCGCTGATCCACGACACCTATGGCAAGCTGACACCCTGGCAGAAGGCGCTAGTCGCCCGCCATCCGGCGCGGCCCCACTGCTCGGAATACATCTCCGTCCTGATCGACGAATACACCCCGCTCGCCGGCGACCGCCTGTTCGGTGAAGACCGTGCCGTGATGGCAGGCCTCGGCCGCTTCCGCGGGCGCCCGGTGGCCATCGTCGGCCATGAGAAGGGCAACGACACCAAGAGCCGGCTCAAGCACAATTTCGGCATGGCGATGCCAGAGGGTTATCGCAAGGCGCAGCGCCTGTTCGAACTCGCGGACCGCTTCAAACTGCCGGTGCTCTCGTTCGCCGACACGCAGGGCGCCTATCCCGGCGTCGGCGCGGAGGAGCGCGGCCAGGCCGAAGCCATCGCGCGCTCGACGCAGGCCTGTCTCGCATTGACCGTGCCGTTCGTGGCGACGGTGATTGGCGAGGGCATGTCGGGCGGCGCGCTCGGCATCGCGGTGGCAAACCGCGTCTACATGCTGGAGCACTCGATCTATTCGGTGATCTCGCCGGAAGGCTGCGCCTCGATCCTGTGGCGCAGTTCCGACAAGGCCCAGGACGCAGCCGCCGCGCTGCGCATCACCGCGCAGGATCTGCTGGAGTTGAAAGTCATCGACGGCATCGTGACCGAGCCCGCCGGCGGCGCCCATCGCGCCCCGCACGACACCATCGAGGCCGTCGGCGAACAGATCTCGCGTGCGCTGAGCGAGATGAACGGACTGGCACCCGAGGAACTGCGCAAGCAGCGGCGCGACAAGTACCTGGCGATGGGACGGAATCTAGGAACCTAGTCGTTTGAAATTTCTTCGCATTCAGATGGAGCTTTCGCTTTCACACGATTTGCATGCCGGTTCATTCGGATCAAACGCCTGCAAACCGATCCAGCCACATTCCATACCTCACCCGTATATCTATTGACCGCAATCGTCGCGACATGAACGCTCGTGTTGGGGTTGGGATTCAATTGCTCAAAGTAATAAAAATTTGCATTGAACGGATTTCTGTAGGGCTCAAGCAGGGGCCGTAAATCGCCGGTCGTCAGAGTTTTGACGACGAGCAATTCGGCTTGTGCCTGCGTATAGGGAATATTCCGGCCGCCCGCTTCGCACAAAGACGGCCATGCGACCAGGCAAGCGAGCAAGATAAGCAGAAACAATCTCATCGCAGCTCTCGCGCAAACGCCCTTATATCCCCCACCAGATCGTCCGGCCGCTCCAGCGCCGCGAAGTGGCCGCCTTCCGCGAAATCCGTCCAGTGCGTCACGTTCACGTGGCGCTCGACCAGGCTTCTCGGCGGGAATGGGATCAAATCGACGGAGAATGCCGCGATGCCGACGGGTTTCTCGATGCGCGCGCCTTCGGGAACGGGCGTGCCGGCGAAATCCTCCATCAACCCGCGATACATCCAGGTCGCGGTGTTGAAGCTTCGCGTCACCAGATAAATCATCACATTGGTGAGCAGTTGGTCCTTGGTGTAGATGCTCTCGAAGCCCTTGCGCGTGTCGGACCAGCCGTGGAATTTCTCCACGATCCAGGCGCAGGCGCCGACCGGCGAATCCATCATCGCGTAAGACAATGTCTGCGACTTGGTGGCCTGCTCGCGGAAATAGGCGCCTTCGAATTCGAACAACGCCGCCGCCCGCGCGGCATATTCCTTTTCCTCTTTCGTTTCGGGATGCACGCCGGGCGAGCGCCAGCCGAACATGTTGAGATGCACCGCGCGGCATTTCGCGCCGTCGTAACCCATCCAGCCCGAGATCGAACTGCCCCAATCGCCGCCCTGCGCGATGTAGTTTGGCAGGCCGAGTACATTGGTCATCAGCGAGTCAAAGTATTTCGCCGTCGTGCGCGGACCGATTGGGCGCTGCGGTTTGCCGGACCAGCCATAGCCGGGCAACGATGGCACGATTACGGTGAAGCCGTCTTTCTCGTCGCCGCCGAATCGTTCGGGATGGGCGAGCTTTTCGGTGATATGCGTGAACTCGAACACCGAGCCCGGCCAGCCGTGGCTCAAGATCAGCGGCTTGGGCGCGGGGCCGGAGCCGGTCTCGTGGGAGTAATGGATGGAGAGACCTTCGACATCGGCGAGGAATTGCGGGAATCGGTTGAGTTCGGCTTCCCATTTGCGCCAGTCGTAGCTGTCCACCCAATGGGCGCAGAGCGACTTCATGAAATCGAGATTGGCGCCATAGGCCCAGGTGCCGTCGAGGCCTTCGCCGCGGGGCATCTGGTGCCACTCATAGGCTTTGACCCGGGCGCGGATGCCGTCGAGCGTGGCCTGCGGGACTGCGATTTTGAACGGCTGTGGCGCGGACATGACTATCCCTTTGGCTGGCGATGCGGAAGAATTGCGGCCGGGAGAACATATGACAGAGCCGGCGCAACCGATACCGGGCGAACGTTTGCCCATCCGCTTCTTCGACATCTTCGTGCCGGTGCTGGTGGTCTTTCTGGCCACCCTCGGCCTGATTCTCGCCGGCGTCGGCGCGGCGATAGCCCTCAAGGCCGATCCGGAATTGTGGACAAGGCTCGACCCAACTCTGGTGACGGCCCAGACTGAAATCGTCGCGATACTCGCCGTAACGGGGCTGCTCTACGTCGCCATGCTGTTCGCATTGTGGGCGATTTGCCGGCGGCGCGGGCCATTCACCTTCGCAGGCTATTTCGGACGTTTCCGTCCGCGCGAGTTCCTGCTGGGCGGGCTGTGTGGCGCCTTGCTCGCGTGCGGCGTGACGGTGATGTTCTGGGCGCTGGACACCTACAAGATCGTGACGATTCACAACACCCCGAACGATGCGGTGCTCAACAACATGCACGCGCCGCTGGAACTGGCGCTTTCGCTTGCGGTGATCGGGTTCATCGGCCCGTTGGCGGAAGAGGTCTATTTTCGCGGCCTGCTGCTGGCATGGATGCGGCGCTGGTTCTGGCTGCCGCTGGCTGCTGTCGTCGATGCAGCGTTCTTCTCGTTCGTGCACGGCGAGAATCTCGGCCATCCCGGCGCGGAGGGATGGATCCTGTCCGGCATCATCGCGACCATCGGCTTGCTGAACGTGATCTTCTATCTCAGGACGCGTTCGCTGTGGATGCCGGTGGGACTGCATATGTTCTACAACAGCGCGCTCGTCCTTTCGGCTTATTTCTTCTGATCACCACCAGCCGCGCCACTTGAACCAGATGATCGGGAGCACGGTCGACAGGAAGATCAGGCCGAGGCCCCATTCATAGCCGTAGGCCCAGGAATATTCCGGCATGTTGTGGAAGTTCATGCCGTACATGCTGGCGATGAAGGTGGGCGGAATGCCGACGACCGAGGCGATGGTGAGCACCTTGAAGATGTCGTTCTGCTCGATGTTGATGAAGCCAAGCACCGCGTCGAGCAGGAACTGGACCTTGTTCGACAAGTGCACCTCGAAGTCGCTGAGCGACGTGAGGTCCTGGCTCACCACATTGAGCCGCGCGCCGATCTTCTCCTCGATCCAGCCCTTGCCCTTGTCGGTGATGAACGGAATGATGCGCTGCAGGCCCAATATGCTTTCGCGGATTTGCGACAGGTTGTCGCCCGCGCCGCCGACGTCCACCAGCGCCTCGCGCATGCGCCGGTTGGAGCGGGAGATGTTGTGCTGCCGCGTGCTGCCGTAACGCTTGAAGACGTTGCGGGAGACTTCGTTTAGGACCGTGTTGGTCTTCTCCAGCGTGTCGGCGCTGAAATCGACCATCGCCTCCACCAGCATCGCGAAGATCTCGCCGCTGCTGCAGCTCTGCTTCTGCCTGGCGAGCAGCTTCACCGCCATGTCGAACGTGCTCATCTTGGTGAACCGGACGGTGAGCAGGTAAGCGGGCGCCAGCACGAAGCCCAGCGGCGTCGGGCCTTCCTCCTCGCCATGGGCGATCAGCGGCAGGCTGAGCAGCAGCCGTCCGTCATCCTCCGACTGGAGGCGGCTGGAGGATTCGATCTCGTCCAGCTCGTCGCGCGTCGGGATCGGGATGCCGAGTTCCTTCGCGGCCGCGTCGATCTCTTCCCGGGTCGGATTGTACAGGTCGATCCACACCGCGCCCTTGAGGGACGGCGCGCTGCCGGAACCGGGATAGGTGAACAGCATCCGCGAAAACCTTTCTGGCGAATCGCGGACTAAACGTATGCCGAAGCCGTTCGGCTAAACCAGCGCCCCATGGCAGTGCTTGAACTTGCGGCCGGAGCCGCAGGGGCAGGGTGCGTTGCGCTGGACCTTGCCCCAGGTGCGCGGGTCGTTGGGATCGACGGGCATGTCGCGCAGGGCGAGCGCCGCCGCGCCGCCGCCTTCATCCTCGCCGGTCAGCGGGTTGATGTGATGGGCCTGCATCCGGGGCAGCGGCGTCTGCTCCAGCGGCTGGGGCGCCTCGAAATTGACCGGGATGAGCATCAGCTGGCGCACCGTATCGACGCGCAGCTTCGTCAGCAGGGCCTGGAAGAGCTCGAACGCCTCGCTCTTGTACTCGTTGAGCGGATCGCGCTGGCCGTAACCGCGCAGGCCGACATATTGGCGCAGGTGATCCAGGTTGACGATGTGCTCGCGCCAATTGTGATCGACCGTCTGCAGCAGGATCGTCTTCTCGACGAAGCGCCAGATGTCCGAACCGGCATTGGCGGCGCGCTCGGCGGCCTTGGCCTCCACGACCTTCATCACGCGGTCCCGCACTTCCTCGTCCGCGATGCCTTCTTCCTTCGTCCACTCGACGATGGGCAGGTCGACGCCGAAGGTCTTCAGCACTTCTTCGTGCAGGCCGGCGGCATCCCACTGTTCGGCGTAAGCCTTCTCCGGGATGTGGCGGCCGACGAGTTCTTCCACCACCTGTTCGCGGAAGTCGGCGATCTCGTCGGAGACGTCGTCCGCGCCCATGATCTCCTTGCGCTGCTCGAAGATCACCTTGCGCTGGTCGTTGAGGACGTCGTCGTATTTCAGGATGTTCTTGCGCTGCTCGAAGTTGCGCGCTTCGACCTTCTGCTGGGCCTTCTCCAGCGCCTTGTTCACCCAGGGATGCGCGATCGCTTCGCCTTCCTGCATGCCGAGCTTGGACAGGATCGAATCCATCCGGCCCGAACCGAAGATGCGCATCAGGTCGTCCTGCAGGCTCAGGAAGAATTTCGACGCGCCCGGATCGCCCTGGCGGCCCGAGCGGCCGCGCAACTGGTTGTCGATGCGGCGGCTTTCGTGGCGCTCGGTGCCGATGATGTAGAGGCCGCCGGCGGCGAGCGCGCGATCCTTGTCGGCGGCGACTTCGGCGCGGATCTGCGCGACGCGGCTGTCGCGCTCGGCGCCTTCGGCAATGCCAGGCAGTTCGTTGGCGATGCGCATGTCGGCATTGCCGCCGAGCTGGATGTCGGTGCCGCGGCCCGCCATGTTGGTGGCGATGGTCACCGCGCCGGAGACGCCCGCCTGCGAGACGATGGCGGCTTCCTGCTCGTGATAGCGCGCGTTGAGCACGTTGTGCTTGATCTTGCGCGACTTGAGCAATTCGGAGAGCTGTTCGGACTTCTCGATCGAGGTCGTGCCGACGAGGACGGGCTGACCCTTGGTCTTGCATTCGAGGACCAGCTTGGTGATCGCGTCGTTCTTCTCGTCGACGGAGCGGTAGACCTCGTCATCGGCGTCGATGCGCTGCATCGGCCGGTTGGTCGGCACTTCGAGAACGTCGAGCTTGTAGATGTCCATGAACTCGGCGGCTTCGGTCAGCGCCGTGCCGGTCATGCCGGAGAGCTTGTCGTAGAGGCGGAAATAGTTCTGGAAGGTGATCGAGGCCAGCGTCACGTTCTCCGGCTGGATGACGGCGCCTTCCTTGGCCTCCAGCGCCTGGTGCAGGCCTTCGGAGAACCGGCGGCCTTCCATCATGCGGCCGGTGAACTCGTCGATGATGATGACCTTGCCGTCCTTGGCGATGTAGTCGCGGTCTTTCAGGAACAGCTTGTGCGCCTTCATCGCCTGGTTGACGTGATGGAGCATGTTGATGTTTTCGATGTCGTAGAGGTCGCCGGTCTCCAGGAGGTTCGCCTCGCGCAGCCAGCCGACCATGCGTTCGTTGCCGGTCTCGGTCAGCGTGACGGTCTTCTGCTTCTCGTCGAGCTCGAAGTCGGACGCTTCGAGCTTCGGGATCAGCACGTCGATCAGCCGGTAGGTCTCGCTCTGGTCTTCGGTTGGGCCCGAGATGATCAGCGGCGTGCGCGCCTCGTCGATCAGGATCGAGTCCACTTCGTCGACGATCGCGTAGGAATGGCCGCGCTGCACCATCGTGGCGCGGCTGTATTTCATGTTGTCGCGCAGATAATCGAAGCCGAGTTCGTTGTTCGTCGCGTCGGTGACGGCAGCGGCGGAGGCCTCCTTGCGCTGCTCGTCCGTCAGGCCGTGCAGGATGACGCCGACGGTGAGGCCGAGGAACTTGTAGACCTGGCCCATCCATTCGGCGTCGCGCCTGGCGAGGTAGTCGTTGACCGTGACGACGTGCACGCCTTCGCTGGCAAGCGCGTTGAGATAGACGGCGAGGGTGGCGACGAGGGTCTTGCCTTCGCCGGTCTTCATCTCGGCGATGTTGCCGCCGTGCAGCACCATGCCGCCGACGAGCTGGACGTCGAAATGCCGCTGGCCGAGGGTGCGCTTGGCGCCCTCCCGGACGACCGCGAAGGCGTCGGGCAGGAGGTCTTCCAGCGTCTCGCCCTTGGCGATGCGGTCCTTGAAGACCTGCGTCTGGGCGCGTAGTTCGGCGTCGCCCATCGCCTGGTATTTGGGTTCGAGCGCGTTGACCTGCGCCACCCGCTTCCACATCGGCCGAAGCTTCCGTTCGTTGGCGGAGCCGAAAAAACGTTCCAGGCCGAGCATGAATTCCTCTGATGGGTTGACCTCGCAGGGGTCATCCCGGCGAAAGCGCCACCGGCTCCTCAAGCCAAATCGGCCAGGGAGGGCGTGGCGGAGAGATAAGAACGGGCTTCCCCCTTGTCAATTCAAGGCTTTCCTGCCTAATCGCCGCGCCGAAATTGG
Organism: Rhizomicrobium sp.; assembly: GCA_036268825.1. Classification (GTDB taxonomy): domain Bacteria; phylum Pseudomonadota; class Alphaproteobacteria; order Micropepsales; family Micropepsaceae; genus Rhizomicrobium. The sequence continues at coordinate 27,070 of DATATK010000095.1, forward strand.
GGGCGTGGATGGCGAAGGCGCAAAGCAAGGTGAAACCACCCGCGAAGGCGAAATCCGCCGCGCATGCGGTATCCCCTCTGGCTCCTAAAAGCTTCGCCAAGCTGCCCCCCTTGGCAGGCGTCAGGCTGGCCGCGGGCGCTGCCGGAGTCCGCTATGCGGGCCGGACGGACGTCCTGATGGTCACCCTGGCCGCCGGAACCCAGGCCGCGGGCGTCTTCACCAGGTCCAAAACCGCCTCCGCCCCTGTGGATTGGTGCCGCACCCAACTCAAATCGGGCACTGCCCGGGCGCTGGTGGTCAACAGCGGCAATGCCAACGCCTTCACCGGCAAGGCCGGGATGGAAGGTGCCGAGGCCGTGGCCCGCGCCGCGGCCGATGCGCTGGGCTGCGCCGCCCGCGAGGTGATGCTGGCCTCCACCGGCGTGATCGGCGAGCCGCTGCCCACCGGAAAAATTACCCGGGTGCTTTCGGGCCTGGTGGCGCAAGGCGCTGCCGGCAACTGGCGCGCCGCCGCCGACGCCATCATGACCACCGACACCTATCCGAAGGCGGCCACCGCCACGGCGCTGATCGACGGCGTGAAGGTGACGATCAACGGCATCGCCAAGGGCTCGGGCATGATCGCCCCCGACATGGCGACGATGCTGTCCTTCGTCTTTACCGATGCCAGTCTTCCCGCATCTGTGCTGCAGGCGCTGCTCAAGGACGGCGTCGCCGACACCTTCAACGCCGTCACCATCGACGGCGACACCTCGACCTCCGATACTTTGATGATCTTCGCCACCGGCAAAGCCGGCAATGCGCGTATCGCCCGCGCCGCCGACCCCAGG
>DATATK010000096.1:0-5242 GCA_036268825.1 Rhizomicrobium sp.
ATTTTTCGGGTGGGGGGCCGCTCTAGTCGCCTGCACCGCCCCCCACCCGAAAACCTTCGCGTTGCACGCGAAGGTTTATCGACCTCCCCACAAGGGGGAGGTGCAGGAATGGCGCCATGACCGCACGGATCACACTTGTTCTAGCCGTCGCACAGAACGGCGTCATCGGCATGCGTGGCGCCATCCCGTGGCGCATCGCCGACGACATGAAGCGCTTCAAGGCGCTCACCATGGGCAAGCCCATCGTGATGGGCCGCAAGACCTGGGACAGCCTGCCGAGAAAACCGCTGCCGGGGCGGACGAACATCGTCGTCACGCGCGATCCGAACTGGCGCGCGGAGGGCGCGGCGGTCGCGCATTCGCTGGACGAAGCCCTGGCGCGTGATGACGAAGAGATCGCAGTGATCGGCGGCGCCGAAATCTATCGCGCCGCGCTGCCCCGCGCCGACGTCATCGAACTCACCGAAGTCCATGCCGATTTCGACGGCGACGCGCATATGCCGCCGTTCGATCCCGCGCAATGGCGCGAGACCGCGCGCGAAGACCACGCGACGCCGGACGGGCTGCGGTATAGTTATGTACGGCTGGAACGAACCCGGTAGCTCAAAAACCCCGTTGCGTCTCAGGCGATTGCAACTCTGCAGCGCTGGAAGAAGACGGTGGTGGCCGCAACCATCACCACAGCGCCGCCCACGGTGACGGCGTGCTCGACGCCGAAGCGCTGGCCCAGCGTGCCCAGCAGCAGCGAGCCCCAGGGCATCATGCCGAGGAAGCATTGGGTATAGTGCGAGATCACGCGGCCGCGGAAGCGTTCGTCGGCGGTGATCTGGATGATGGTGTTGGTCGTGCCGCCGAGCAGCATCAGGCTGCAGGCGGTCGGCACCAGCAACGACACGCTCACCCACAGAACATGCGATTGGGCGAACGCGATGAGGCAGGCGCCGAAGCAGAGCGAGGCGATGGGCGGCGCGAGGTTGAGCCAGCGCTCGTGCAGGCGCGACAGGACGTAGGCGCCGATCAGCGCGCCGGCGCCGACGCTGGTCATCAAAGTGCCGTAGCTGGTGGAGTTGCCGTGCAGCACGTCGCGCGCGAAGGCAGGCAGCATGGACAGATAGGCCGCGCCGAACACCGAGGACACCGCGAGCAGCATCAGCGCGGTGCGGATGCGCGGATTGGACAGCGAATAGCGATAGCCCGCCAGCATCTCGCGCAGCGGATGTTCCTGCACGCGCGCGCTGCGCTCCGGGAAGCGCATCAGCAGCAGGCTGGTCAGCACGGCGGCGAAGCTGAAGGCGTTGAGGCTGAAGCACAGGCCCTCGCCCACCAGCTTGATCAGCCAGCCCGCCGTCACCGGGCCGATGAAGCGCGCCAGGTTGAACATCATCGAATTGAGCGCGATGGCGGAGCGCAGATCGCCGCGGCCCACCATGTCGAGCGTCATCGACTGGCGCGTCGGCACGTCCACCGAGTTGATCAGCCCGAGGCCGAAGGCGAGCGCGATGATCTCCCACACCTGCACCACGCCGGTGAGCGTGAGGATCGCCAAGGTGGCGGCCTGCACCATGGCAAGGCTCTGGGTGACGATCAGCATCTTCCGCCGGTCCACCCGGTCGGCGATCATGCCGCCGAACGAGGCCATGAAGAACACCGTCACCTGCGCACAAAACGTGGTGAAGCCGAGCAGCAGGATGGAATGGGTGAGGCGGTAGACCAGCCAGCCCTGCGCGATGGTCTGCATCCAGGTGCCCATCAGCGAGACGAGCTGGCCGGAGAAGAACAATCGGTAATTGCGGTGGCGGAACACGCCGAGCAGCGCCAGCGCCGAGGACCGCCCGCCCAGATCGGCGATCTCACGCTCGGAAGGCGGCTCGTCCGGCCGGGTGCCGAGGACCGCGCTTGTCAAGCCATCGTCTTGCGTGGTTGCGTCCGCCGGATCGCTATTCGAGGAATTGTCCATGGTTTCCACCGGCCTACTCTTCCAGCCTTTCAAGCTCAAGGGCCTTTCGCTGCCCAACCGCATCGCGATGGCGCCGATGACGCGCTCCAAATCTCCCGGACAGATTCCCGGCGCCGACGTGGCGGCCTATTACCGCGCCCGCGCCGAGGGCGGCGTCGGCCTGATCCTCACCGAGGGCACCTCGCCCGAGCACAACGCCGCCACGGGCGACGCGAACGTGCCGGCCTTCTTCGGCGAGGCCTCGCTGGCGGGCTGGGCGAACGTCCTGAAGGAAGTGAAGGCGGTGGGCGGCCACATCATGCCGCAGCTCTGGCACCAGGGCATCATGCGCCGCGCGGGCACCGGGCCTTACCCCGACGCGCCCAGTATGTCGCCCTCTGGCCTCGCCAAGCCGGACAAGAAAGTGGCCGAGCCGATGACGGACCGCGACATCGCCGACGTGATCGGCGGCTTCGCCAAAAGCGCGGGCTACGCCAAGGCGATGGGCTTCGACGGCGCGGAGATCCACGGCGCGCATGGCTACATCCTCGACCAGTTCTTCTGGGACGGCACCAATATCCGCGAAGACCGCTTCGGCGGCAGCCTCGCCCAGCGCACCAGCTTCGCCGCCGAGATCGTCAAGGCCGTGCGCGCCGCGACCGGGCCCGACTTCCCCATCCTGCTGCGCTTCTCGCAGTGGAAGCAGCAGGATTTCACCGCGCGGCTGGCGCACTCGCCCGCCGAGCTCGAACAATTCCTCGCCCCGCTCACCGATGCGGGCGTGGACATGTTCCACTGCTCGACGCGGCGGTTCTGGGAGCCGGAGTTCGAGAGCTCGCCCATGAACCTCGCCGGCTGGACCAAGAAGCTCTCCGGCAAGCCGACCATGACGGTGGGCTCCGTCGGCCTCGATGACGATTTCATCAACGGCTATCGCGGCAAGGGCGCGGCGACGGACACGGGCCATCTGGAGACGCTGCTCGAAATGCTGGGGCGCGGCGATTTCGATCTGGTCGCCGTGGGCCGCGCGCTGATCGTCAATCCCGATTGGCCCAATAAGGTACGCGCGGGCGCCTTCGACGCGCTGAAGCCCTTTTCGCCCGAGGCCTTGGGCACACTGGCGTGAGTTGACCTCCCCCTCGCGGGGAGGTCGATAAATCTCGTAGCGCAGCGAAGAGATTTATCGGGTGGGGGTATTCTATACGCCGGCGCGGTCCCCCACCCGAAAAATGCTTTGCATTTTTCGACCTCCCCGCAAGGGGGAGGTCGTTGACTCGTCAACGTGCGAGACTAGTCTCGCTCCTATGGCGAAGGACTATATCGGCTATCAGGCTTTGACCGACGCGGCGCTTCGCGGCGTGGTGCGCGATGCGTTGCGCAAGGTCGAGAAGCAGGGCCTCGTCGCCAACCACCATTTCCGTGTGACGTTCAAGACGGGTTTCGCCGGCGTCGACATTCCCGATTTCCTGCGCGAGCAATATCCCGAGGAGATGACGGTCATCCTGCAGCACCAGTTCTGGGGGCTGAAGGTCACCGAAGAATTGTTCGAGGTGACGCTGTCGTTCCGCAAAGTGCCCGCGACGCTCGTCATCCCCTTCGCCGCGCTGACGCAGTTCGTCGATCCGGGCGTGGATTTCGGTCTGCAATTCCGCGAGATCGGCGAAGACGGCAAACTCAAGCCGCCCGCTCCCACCGCGCTCATGCCCCCAGCCGACAAACCCTCCGACGTCTTGCCGCCCGATCCCGACAGACCGGCCGCCGACGCCGAAGTGGTGAGCCTGGACGCGTTCCGGAAGAAATGACGTCTGGCAGGCTGACTTGCTATCAATGCCATCAATGATTACAATGATGGCATGGCAAGTATCACCGTCCGCAATCTCGACGACAGCGTCAAAAAAGGCCTGCGCAAACAAGCCGCCGAAAACGGCCGCTCGCTTGAGGCGGAGGTGCGGGAAATCCTGGGCACCAACATCAATGGAAAGCACCCTTCCAAGGAGGAGACCGGCGCCGATCTGTTCGACAGCATCAGACGCCGTTTCGAACCTTTCGGTTTCGTGGACTTGCCCCAGCCGATCAGACGCGGCCGGCGGGGCCCGAGTTTCAAGTGATAGTTCTGGACACCAATGTCCTTTCCGAACCGATCAGAGCAGCGCCGTCGTCAGCTGTGCGGGCGTGGCTCGCCTCCTACCGTCGAGCCGACTTGTTCACTACAGCGATCACGCAGGCAGAGATGCAAGCTGGGCTCAGAGGCATGGCGGCCGGAAAAAAGCGGGACAATCTCGCGTTCCAGATAAACGCTATCTTCGCCGAAGACTTCGCGGGCAGGATTTTGCCATTCGACTCAGCGGCCGCGCGAGAATTCGTACCCATTGCGCGATTCTCGAAAGGCAAACCCATCATGGAGCCTGACCGGCAAATCGCCGCAATCGCGCTGGCGCAAGGTGCGACGCTCGCTACGCGCAACATCAAGGACTTCGTGAATTGCGGCCTGACGCTCATCAATCCTTGGACGAATGAAAGCCGATGACCAAAACCCGCACCGAGACCGACACGTTCGGACCCATCGATGTTCCCGCCGACCGGTATTGGGGGGCGCAGGCCGAACGGAGCCTGCACAATTTCAAGATCGGGTGGGAGAAGCAGCCGGCGTCGATCGTGCGGGCGCTGGGCGTCATCAAGCGCGCTGCGGCCGAGACCAACATGGCGCTCGGCCATCTGGATCCCAAGATCGGCGAGACCATCGTGAAGGCGGCGCAGGAGGTGATCGAGGGCAAGCTCGACGCGCATTTCCCGCTCTCGGTGTGGCAGACCGGCTCGGGCACGCAGTCCAACATGAATGCCAACGAGGTGATCTCCAACCGCGCCATCGAGATGCTGGGCGGGGAGATGGGATCGAAGAAGCCGGTCCATCCCAACGACCACGTCAATATGAGCCAGTCGTCGAACGACACCTATCCGACGGCCATGCACATCGCTTGCGCGGAAGAGATTCACCATCGCCTGATCCCCGCACTGCAGATGCTGCGCAACGCGCTGAACGACAAAGCCGAGGCGTGGAAAGACATCATCAAGATTGGCCGCACCCACACACAGGATGCGACGCCGCTGACTTTGGGCCAGGAATTCTCCGGCTACACCAAGCAGGTCGAGAACGGCATCGAGCGTATCCAGATGACGCTGCCGAAATTGATGCAGCTCGCCCAGGGCGGCACAGCGGTCGGCACCGGGCTGAACGCGCCGATCGGCTTCGCCGAGCGGGTGGCCGAGCGGATCGCGGCGATCACCGGCCTGCCCTTCACCACCGCG
>DATATK010000097.1:0-7638 GCA_036268825.1 Rhizomicrobium sp.
TCGACGGCAGCCAACCCCACGCAGAATCCGAATACCCTGGCCTGCTCGTACATCCACCGAGACATTCTCGGCTCGATCACCTCGACCGATGGTTACGTGTACTCGGCCGAGGCCAACGTGTCGCGCGACCAGGTCAAAGGCTTCGACTTCGAAGCCAACTACCAGTCTGACCTGGGCAACTTCGGCATGACCGGCTGGGGTTCGATCGGAATGAACTTCCAGGGTACGCTTGCGCAAAAGAACCTGTTCGTGGAAGCGGACGGGACCGAGCTCAAGTGCAACGGCCTGTACGGCCTGAACTGCGGCGAGCCGCAGAACAAGTTCAAGTCGAACTTGCGCCTCACCTGGTACAGCCCGTCTGACGACATCTCGCTGTCGCTGCGTTGGCGCCATCTGTCGTCGGTGCAGAATGACCTGATCACGGAAAGCGGCAGGAACACCGGCACCTATTGCGGGTACAACTTCTGCTACAATCTGCCCACGGGTGCACCGTACTTCGGCCAAGGCGCCGGCGGACCGAGCCCGACCATCCCGTCGTACAACTACTTCGATCTGTCCGGCACGTGGTCGGTCACCGATGGAGTTGAGCTGCGCGCTGGCGTGTCCAATATCTTCAACAAGAACCCGCCGCTGGTTGACAACAACTCGGCGCCGGCTTCGGACATCAACGGCAACACCTTCCCGAACACGTACGATGCGCTCGGTCGCGTGATCTTCGTGGGCGGTACGGTCAAGTTCTGATCGGACTGTAAGGTTCAAACTTCAGAGCGGCGGCCCAAAAGGCCGCCGCTTTTTTTTGTTCCCGGCTTGGCTACACCTGCTCCGCGGCATACCGGTTGACCCGCCGCGTCCGCCGTCCTACTCCGCCACGGCGGCAAAAGAAGGCGAGCGTGCATGGCGAAGAAAAGCGGCCGCCCTCCCATCCTGCGCGATATCGAAACCGCCCTGCGTGCCGGCGACCGCGCCCGCGCCACCGATCTCGCCCGCCGCGCCCTCGATACGGGCCTGAGCGGTCCCGCACTGCTTTCCCTGCGTGCCCGCTGGCATGAGGAGGCCGGACGCATGGCCGAAGCCGTCGCCGATCTCGACAACGCCCTGCAGGAGGCCCCCGGCGACCCGGCGATCCTCACCGCGCTCGCCCGCTGCCTCGCCGAACTGGGCAATTTCTCCAAATCGGCCTCCGCCGCGCGCGAGGCGATCGCCGGCGACGCCAATTCGGCCCCCGCCCACTATCACTTGGCCTTCGCCCAGGAGCAGCTCGGCGAACTCGACAAGGCCCGCATGCCCTATGAGCGCGCCCTCGCGCTCGCCCCCGGCATGTCCGACGCGGCGGCGAGGCTGGCGGCGCTGGCCGCCCGCCGCGGCGACTGGGCTGAGGCCCGCGCGCTCGCCGGCCGCACCTATACAACTGTGCCCGGCCACACCGTGGCGGTTTTCGCCGAGATCATGGCGGATCTGGGCGAGCACCATTACGCCCGCGCCGAAACCGCCGCGCGCCGCGCCTCAGAAGACACGCAGATCCGGCCTGTCGTGCGCGCCAGCGCCTTCAGCTTCCTGGGCGACGCACTGGATGCCCAGGACCGCACGGACGAAGCCTTCAAAGCCTATGTGCACGCCAACACGATGCGAAAGGCGATGACGCAGGCCCGCTTCGAGCGCCCCGGCGTCGAAACCGGCCGCCGCTTCGCGGAGCGCCTGTCCGCCGAATTCGATCGCATCGATCCTTACGCGTGGGCGGCATCCGCCACGGAGCCAGGCCCGGGGCGCGCCCATGTCTTCGTGCTCGGCTTCCCGCGCTCGGGCACCACGCTGCTGGCGGAAATCCTCGCCGGGCATCCCGAAGCGGCATTGCTGGACGAACAACCCGTGCTGCGCGACGCGATCCTGGAATTCACCGCCCGGCCCGGCGGCCTCGCCCGTCTCGCCGCGGCGAGCCCCGAACTCCTCACGCGAGCCCGCGCCCGCTACTGGCAGCGGGTGGAAGAAGCCGGCGTGCGCCCGGCAGGCAAGATCGTGATCGACAAGGCGCCGCTCGATACGCTGCAGCTGCCGGTCATCGCGCGGCTGTTCCCGGATGCCCGCGTCGTATTCGCGCTGCGCGATCCACGCGATGTGGTGTTCGGCTGCTTCCGCCGCCTCTTCGCCCTCAATTCGCTTCTCTACGAATTCCTCACCCTGGGCGGCGCCGCGGGATTCTACGACGCCACCATGCGCCTCGCGGAACTCTACCGCGCTCGTCTGCCCCTTTCGGTGCTCGAGCTGCGCAACGAAGACCTGCGCAGCGACCCGGCGCGCCAGGTCGAGGCACTGTGCGAATTCCTCGGCATCGAACGCAATCCCGCCATGACGGATTTCGCCGCCCGCACCGGGCGGCGTGCGATCGCATCGCCCGATGCCACCAAGCTGGCGGCGGGTATCGCCGGCGCGTCCACGATCTGGCAACGCTATGCCGATCAGATGGCACCCGTCCTGCCGCTGCTCGCGCCATGGGTTCGCCGCTTCGATTACGAGGCTTGAGATGGCCGAGCCGCCGGTTGCGCGCATCCTGGCCCTGCTGCAAGCCGACGATCTCGCCACCGCCGCAAAGCTCGCCGGCGACGCCATTGCGGCCGGCGACAGCCATCCGCTTCTGTTCGACGCGAGAGGCAATTGGCGGATGCGGACGGGGCAATACGAGACTGCCCTCGCCGATTTCGAGCACGCCGTGGCGCGGGCGCCCGGCAATCCTGCGCTCCACGATTCCATCGCACGCTGCCTGATCGCGCTGGACCGCTTGCCGGAAGCGATCGCCGCCTGCGACCGCGCGCTCGCCATCGAGCCCCGCTTCGCGCCGGCCCACTTCGACAAAGGCTCCGCGGCCGAAGGCCTGGGCGATCTGGTTCTAGCCGAGCGCTGTTACCTACAGGCCGAAACGCTGGATCCGGCCATCGCCGGCGCCCCCGCGCGTCTCGCCGCGCTGGCCACCCGCCGCGGCGACTGGGCGGAGGCGAAAGCGCTCGCGGAAACATCGCTGGCGCGCGAACCCGGCAACGACATCGCGACTTTCGCCTACGTGACTGCGAGCATCGCTGGCGGCGCCACGGACGGATTGGCGGAGCGCCTCCGACGCGTGCTGTCGAACGCAGCACTGCCGCCGCAAAATCGCGCGACGGCGCTGAACCTTCTGGGCGACGTCTTCGATCGCGAGGATCGCATCGCCCAGGCATTCGACGCCTACGCATCCGCCAACGCCACGCTGCGCGATGTTTACGCACCGCGTTTCGCGGCGGGCGAGACCGGGCTTGCGCGCGTTCTGCGCCTGAAGGACGCGTTCGCGCGCATCGACCCCGCGTCGTGGCAAACGGCCGTTCCTTCCAACATGGAGGCGCCTGCGACCGGCCATGTCTTCGTGCTGGGTTTCTACCGTACCGGCACGACGCTGCTGGGCCAGATCCTCGCCGCCCATCCCGCGATGGTGACGCTGGAGGAAAAACCGGTGCTGATCGATGCCGCAGGCGACTTCCTGGACGGGCGGCTAGGCCTCGGCGCACTGGCCACGATCGGCCAGGCTCACGCCGATCGCTATCGCGCGCTCTACTGGAAGCGCGTGCGCAAAGCCGAACCCGGTATCGACGGCAAGATCGTGGTCGACAAGCTGCCGCTCAATTCCATCGCGCTGCCCGTGATCTCCAAACTCTTTCCCCGTGCAAAGATAGTCTTCGCGCTGCGCGATCCGCGCGACGTGGTGTTCAGCTGCTTCCGCCGGCTTTTGAACGTCAACCGCGACACCTATGAAATGTTAGATCTGGAGACCGGCGCGACGTTCTACGCCGCCGTGATGGCGCTGGCGGCTTCGTACCGTGCAACGCTTCCGCTGAGTTTGCTGGAAGTCCGCAACGAAGCGCTGGCTTCCGATTTCGAGCCCCGCGTCCGGGCGATCTGCGCGTTCCTGGGCGTCGGCTGGGAGGCTTCGATGCTGCGCTTCGCCGAACAATCCAGGACGCGCCCCATCGCCACGCCGAGCTCCGCCCAGGTGGCCCGCGGCATCAACGCCGACGGCGTCGGCCAGTGGCGCCGTTACAGTTCCGAATTGTCAGCTACCGTACCAATTCTCGCACATTGGGTGGACCGCTTCGGCTATCCCGCGAAATAAATTTTCTGGACTTTCAATTTTTACGAACGAAAATTATTCGCGTTGCAACCCTGACGCTTTAACCCATTTTCACAACTATGTCTTGATGCGATCCTTTCGTACGCAATACGACATACTCTCAAAAAAATGTCTCTCAAATTGTCGCAATAAGTCGGATTTGATTTGTCGCCGCATTTCAGCGGCGGCAATTTTCACCCGTGAGCGTTCGCGTCGCGCCGGGGAACCGCGACGGAGGGAGACGTGGTTTGAGTTCGCGGCCTGTCGACGCCCCGCATAGCAGCGGGCCTCCGTCCATTTTCGTGCAGATCGATCGGGCCATGCGCGCGAACGACGTGATGCGCGCGATCGAACTCGCGCAGCAGGCGCTCGATGCCGGCCATGCCAACCCCGTGTTGTTCAGCCTCCGCGCCCATTGGCGCAAGCACAACGGCCAGGCGATGGACGCCATCGCCGACCTCGAAAGCGCGCTCGAGATGGAGCCGCGTTCCACCAAGCTCTTCACCGAGATCGCCGATTGCCTGAACAGCCTCGGCCATCACCGGAAAGCGCTAATGGCCGCGAGCGACGCGATTGATTGCGATCCCGCGTACCCCAAGGCTTGGTATGAAAAAGGCCTCGCGCATCAGATGCTCAACGAGCTCGAACAATCGCGCGACGCCTACGAGCATGCGATCGGTATCAATCCCAGGATGGCCGGCGCGCTCGCGCGGCTCGCCGCACTGGCGGCTCAGCAGGGCGAGCATGATGCGGCCCGCGACTATGCCGGCCGGGCCTTGGCGATCCGCCCTGCGGACGATGTGGCCCAGCTGACGCTGGTCTCGCTGGATCTGGCGCAGAACCAGCTGGAGCCAGCCGAAGCCCGCATCCGTTCCATGCTCGATTTTTCCGGTACGGCTGCGCTGACGCGCGCCATCGCGTTGTCCCGTCTGGGCGACCTGCGCGACCGGCAGGGGCGCCGGCAGGAGGCTTTCGAGGCTTATGGCGAATCCGGCGATCGCTGGAAGACCGTTTACGGGCCGCGCTATCAGCGCCCCGGCCACGAATCCATTACCCAGATGCTCGACCGGTCGTCCGCCACGCTGGAAGCCTTGCCGGCCGTGCCGCAACGGGAGGCGCCGCGCCGCGCGGAAGCGGACGATTCGGCCGGCCTCGCCTTCATCTTCGGCTTCCCTCGCACCGGCACGACATTGCTGGGTCAGATCCTGGCCAGCCGGCCGGACGTGGCCCTGTTCGAGGAGAGGCCGCTCCTGAAGAATGCGATCGACGATTTCGTTGACGCGCGCGGCGGTCTGGAAAAACTCGCCGAGACTCCGGACAGCGCACTCGCATCCTATCGCGAGGATTTCTGGCAGCGTGTCCAGCGGCAGGGAATCGAAACGCGCGGCAAGCTCGTCGTCGAGCAGACCGCGTTCAATACGGTCTATCTGCCCGTGATCCGGCGGCTGTTCCCGGACGCACCGGTCGTCTTCGCGCTTCGCGATCCGCGCGACGTGGTGTTCAGCTGCTTCCGCCGCCTGTTCGCGCCCAATCTGTTCACGCTGGAACTGCATTCGCTGGATAGCACCGCGCGGTTCTACACCGCTGTCATGCGGTTCGCACAATCGTACCGCGACAAGCTCGATTTCCACCCCCTCGAAGTCCGCAACGAGGACCTGGTCGCGGATTTCGACACCGTCACACAACGCCTCTGCGCGCATCTGGGCCTTGGCTGGGATGAATCGATCCGCGACTACCAAAGAGTCACGCGGCACAAATTGATCGCGACGCTCAGCGCGCCCCAAGTCCGGCGGGGAATCTCCAGCGACGGCGTGGCCTATTGGGAGAACTACCGCGAACAGATGGCGCCGGTTCTTTCGACCCTGGCGCCGTGGGTCGAAAAATTCGGCTATTCGCCGCGGTAGAACGCGTTGACGCCGTTGAGCAATTCGCCCGTCAATTCGCGCTCGGCCTCGCTGAGATGCGGATTCCACACGTCGAAGATCAGGATGACGCGCAGCCTGTCGCTGTCGTTCCAGGCTTCATGCTCGATCGTGTCGTCGAACACCCAGGCCTCGCCCGGCTTGAATTCGCGCGTGTCGTTGCCGACGCGGAAATAACATTGCCCCGGCACGATCAGCGGCAGATGCACGATCAGCCGCGCATTGGTGTCGCCCGAATGCGGCGGGATGCGGGTGTGCGCGTCGAGCGTGGAGAAGAACGCAGTCGGCGCGAAATTCGGGATGCCGGCGCGCGGGATGGCGGACAGCGCCTCGGCCGTCTTCGGGCAGCGGGCGCAATTCTCGTCCTGCCGCTTGCCGTCCTTCCACAGATAGAGCGCGCTCCAGCGCGGCGAGAAATTCAGCTCCGCCCACTGGTTCAGCGGCACGCCAGAGGGATGGGTGACGTAGGGCTTGAACTCCTTCGCGTCTTCTTCCAGCAATCCGATCAGTTCGGCGCGGATCGCATCGGTCTGCGCTTCGAGCGCCGGCATCCAGGGAAACTGCGCGCGATCGTAATACTGGATCGCCGGCAGGCCCGGCACATGCAGCATGGTCGGAGCCTGGGTGAACACTTTCTTGGTGCCAACCGCCACCTCACTGCACTCATCGAAGCGGCTGAAATCGGCGCCGGCATGGCGCGCGCGCGTGGGACCGAGGCGCTGCTCCAGGAACGCCGCCATCTCCTGCGCGTTCTCGCGCACGCGCTGGCGCGCATGCTCGATCTGCGGCTTGATCTCGCGCGGCAGCCGGTCGTCGGGCGGCACGATGGTGAGGACGTTCTTGTAGATCTCCGCCGCCTGCCGCTTGCCGCCGCTGCGCTCGACCAGCGCCGCCTTGGCGAGCAGGCCGGGATAGAAATAGGGATCGATGGCCAGAGCGCGCTCCAGCGCGCCGGCCTCGCCATGCACATCGCCCAGCGCGCGATGGGCGAACGCAAGATTGAGCGCCACCATCGGCTCGCGCGGCGCCAGCGTCAGCGCCTTCTCCAGCAGCTCGCGCGCCGCCGCCGCATCCTTGCGATAGAGCGCGTGCTGGCCGAGATTGAACAGCGCCTCAGGGTGATCCGGCGCGGACGCCAGCACCTGCCCCCACAGCCGAGCCGCCTCGTCCACGCGGCCGCTTTCCAGCGCCATGCGGGCGGACTGCGCCAAGCCTGCGACGCGGGGATCGGGTGACGGCTGCACGGTCACTCGTCGCTCGGAAGGCCGCTGGCGCGCATCTCGACGCCGCTGCGGGGTATCTCGCCCATCGCGCGCAGAAGCGTGCGGGCCATCGGCATCTGCAGCACCGCGTCCATGCCCTGCATGACGCGGATGCCCGCCATCGTGCCGCTGAAGGCCGAGTCCACCGCGCCGAAGAAGCCCTGCGGATGCGGATAGAGCTTGAACGACACGGAGTCGCTGGCTCCGATGCCGCCCAGTTTCTTGGCCGCGTCCACGGCGTTCCAGAACGTGCCGAGCTCGTCGACCAGACCGCGCGGCTTGGCGTCCGCCGCCGTCCAGACGCGGCCCTTGGCGATCTGCTGGA
>DATATK010000098.1:0-12028 GCA_036268825.1 Rhizomicrobium sp.
CAGTTCATCCACGGCCGCGCCGACGGCCCGATCAAGATGGAGGTGAGGGGATGAGCGCTCTTTTAAACCCTCCCCTTGAGGGAGGGTCGAAAACGCTCTTGCGTTTTCGGGAAGGGGCTCACCCCTCATGCCGTGAAATGAGCGTCTCCAAGCAAATCCGTCGAGCAAGTGGAGTGAGCCCCTTCCCGAAAAATGCGAAGGGCATTTTTCGACCCTCCCTCAAGGGGAGGGTATAAGTCGTGGCCAAATCCTCCGCATCCTTCGCTTGCCAGTCCTGCGGCGCGGTCTCCGGCAAATGGTCGGGGCGGTGCGAGGCGTGCAATGGGTGGAACACCATCGTCGAGGAAGGCGCCGCGATCCCGATGGGCGCGAGCGCGCGGCCGCGCATCAAGGGCCGCAAATTCGCGCTCGAAGATTTGAAGACGGTGGCGGACGCGCCGCCGCGCCGGGTCACCGGCATCGGCGAGTTCGACCGGGTCTGCGGCGGTGGCCTCGTGCCGGGATCGGCGCTGCTGATCGGTGGCGACCCCGGCGTCGGCAAATCGACGCTGATCCTGCAAGCGCTCGCGGCCTGCGCGAACGCGGGCGGGCGCGCGGTCTATATCTCTGGCGAGGAGGCGATGGCGCAGGTGCGTTTGCGCGCCGCGCGCATGGGATTGGCCGATGCGCCGGTGCAGCTCGGCTCGGCCACCTGCGTCGAAGACATCCTCTCCACGCTGGAGAGCGGCCCGCGCCCCGACGTCGTCGCCATCGATTCCATCCAGACGATCTGGACCTCCGCGATGGAAGCCGCGCCCGGCACCATCGCGCAGGTGCGCACCGCCTCGTTCGATCTGGTGCGTTACGCCAAGGCGTCCGGCGCCGCGGTGCTGCTCGTCGGCCATGTGACGAAAGACGGCCAGATCGCGGGGCCGAAAGCGGTCGAGCATCTGGTCGATGCGGTGCTCTATTTCGAGGGCGAGCGCGGCCATCATTTCCGCATCCTGCGCGCCGCGAAGAACCGCTTCGGCCCGACCGACGAGATCGGCGTGTTCGAGATGACGGGCCGCGGCCTCGCCGAAGTCGCCAATCCGTCGGCGTTGTTCCTCGGCGACCGCAGCGCCAACTCGCCCGGCGCGGCGGTGTTCGCCGGCATCGAGGGAACCCGTCCGCTGCTGGTGGAGGTGCAGGCCTTGGTCGCGGCCGCCGGTTACGGCACGCCGCGGCGCGCGGTGGTGGGCTGGGATTCGGGCCGGCTGGCGATGATTCTCGCCGTGCTCGACGCCCGCGCCGGTCTTGGAATGAGCGGCCACGATGTCTATCTGAACGTGGCGGGCGGAATGAAGATCGGCGAGCCGGCCTGCGATCTGGCGGCAGCGGCGGCGCTGGTGTCCTCCTTTTCCGGCCGGGCTTTGCCTCGGGATTGCGTGTTCTTCGGCGAGATCAGCCTGTCGGGCGATGTCCGCCCGGCGCCGCAGGCGGAACTTAGGCTCAAGGAGGCGGCGAAGCTGGGCTTCCGGCGCGCCGTCGTTCCTTCGGGCACCAAGATGGAAGCGGACGGCCTCGAATTGCGCCAAATCGGCAACGTGGCGGAACTGGCGGCTTTTGCGGGCGGCGCGGCGCAACCCGGAAGGCGCCTCGGCGTGGTAGACTAGAATCAATGGATCTGCACTTCGACTTCGTCGACGTCCTGGTCGTGCTGGTGGTGCTGGTGTCGGCCGGCTACGCCACGTGGCGCGGTTTCGTGCGCGAGACGCTGTCGATCTTCGCCTGGGTCGCGGCCGCGTTCGCCACGCTCTATTTCGGCCCCGCCGCCGCCGGCCTTCTCAAGGAGCGCGTCTCGCCCGAACTCCTCGGCATCGCGCTCGGCTATGCCGGCGTGTTCCTCCTGGTGCTGATCCCGCTTTCCTTCGTCAGCTTCCGCTTCGCCGAAGGCGTGCACCGCTCGCCGGTCGGCGCGGTCGATCGCGCGCTGGGCTTCGCCTTCGGCGTGGTGCGCGGGCTCGCGGTGATCGGGCTTGGCTACATCATCTTCACCAGCGCGGTGGAAACCAGCAAGCAGCCGGAATGGCTGACCAGGGCCCACACGCTGCCCTTGATCCAGAGCAGCGCCCAGGTCCTGCTCGCGCTCGTGCCGGATCGGGACGGCAAGGATTCGCCGTTCCACACGCCGCCCGCGTCCGCCGGCGGCACGGCCGCGCCGGGCATGGTGCCGCAGCCCCGCCCCAACCCGCGCGCCGCCTCGCAAAAGACCGCCAAACACGGCCATAAAGCCTATGGCGCCCGCGACCGCCGCGCGCTAGACAACCTCATTCAGCAGACGAACGACGGTGGCGGAAAGCAATGAGCGCTTCGCAACACGAATTGCCGTTCGAGAGTCGCAGCGAAGACGCTGGCGGCGAGCAGGCTGACGATGCGTTCCATGAGGAATGCGCGATCTTCGGAATCTACAACCACGCCGACGCCGCGGCCCTTGCCGTGCTCGGCCTGCACGCGCTCCAGCATCGCGGGCAAGAGGCGTCGGGCATCGTCAGCTTCCACGAAGGCCAGTTCATCGCCGAGCGCCACAAGGGCCTCGTCGGCGACATCTTCGGCGGGCGCAACGCCGCGCGCGTGGCGAACCTCAAGGGCGCCAACGCCGTCGGTCACAACCGTTATTCCACGGCCGGCGGCTCGGGCGAGCGCAACATCCAGCCGATGTTCGCCGATCTGGCGGGCGGCGGCCTCGCCATCGCGCATAACGGCAATCTCACCAACGCGATGGGCCTGCGCGACGAGCTGGTCAGCGAAGGGGCGATCTTCCAGTCGACGTCGGACACCGAAGTCATCATCCATCTGGCGGCGCGCGGCAAAGGCCCGATCGTCGAGCGGCTGATCGGCGCGCTCAAGCAGATCGAGGGCGCCTATTCGCTGGTGGCGCTGACGTCGAAGAAGCTGATCGGCGTGCGCGATCCTTATGGCGTGCGCCCGCTGGTGCTGGGCAAGCTGGACGGCGCGCACATCCTCGCCTCCGAAACCTGCGGGCTCGACATCATCGGCGCCGAATATGTGCGCGACGTCGCCCCCGGCGAGATCGTCGTCATCACCAAGGACGGGATCGAGTCGTATTTCCCCTTCACTGCGCGGCCGCAGCGCTTCTGCGTTTTCGAATACATCTATTTCGCGCGGCCGGATTCCAACGTCGAGGGCCGCAACGTCTACGAGATGCGCAAGCGCATCGGTTGGGAATTGGCGCAGGAAGCGGACGCGGACGCCGACATGGTGATTCCGGTTCCGGACTCCGGCGTGCCCGCCGCGCTCGGCTATGCCGAGGCCTCGGGCCTGCCGTTCGAGTTCGGCATCATCCGCAACCACTATGTCGGCCGCACCTTCATCGAGCCGACGGACGGCATCCGCCATTTCGGCGTGCGCCGCAAACACAATCCCAACCGCGCGATGCTGGCCGGCAAGCGCGTGGTGCTGATCGACGATTCCATCGTGCGCGGCACGACCTCCAAGAAGATCGTGCAGATGGTGCGCGACGCGGGCGCCAAGGAAGTCCATTTCCGCGTCGCCAGCCCGCCGACGACGCATTCGTGTTTCTACGGCGTCGACACGCCCAACACCAACGACCTGATCGCCCACCGCATGGATGTCGAGGAGATGCGCGACTATATCGGCGCCGACAGCCTGGCCTTCGTCTCGATGAACGGCCTCTACCGCGCCATGGGCGAAACCGGCCGCGACCCGAAGACGCCGCGCTTCTGCGACGCCTGCTTCTCCGGCGACTACCCCATCGCCCTCACCGACATGAGCGGCGGCCCGAGCACGCGCCAGCTCTCGCTGCTGGCGGACGTGGCGTAAGGGCGCTGCTTGCACCACCTCACTGTCATGGCCCGCGAATGCGGGCCACCCAGGTGACGCGTTCGCGATCTTGAAATGGAAACGAGGATGCGCTTCAAGCTCCTGTGCACGTTTCAGCGGGGTGGCCCGCATTCGCGGGCCATGACAGCGAAGGGTTGATGGAAATGAGTCAGTCTCTCAAAGATCGCATCGTCCTCGTCACCGGCGCGTCGCGCGGCATCGGGCGGGCGGCGGCGCTCGCGCTGGCGCAGGAAGGCGCGCATGTCATCGCGCTGGCGCGCACCGTGGGCGGCCTCGAAGAACTCGACGACGAGATCCAGAAATCCGGCGGCAGCGCCACATTGGTGCCGCTCGACCTGCGCGATTATCCCGCGCTCGACCGGCTCGGCGCTTCCATCTTCGAGCGTTGGGGCAGGCTCGACGGGTTCTTCGGCAATGCGGGGCAGCTCGGCCAATTGACGCCGCTCTCCCATCTCGATCCCAAGGTGTTCCAGGAAGCGCTCGACGTGAACGTTGTCGCGAACTGGCGGCTGATCCGTTCGCTCGATCCGTTGCTGCGCGCCTCCGACGCCGGCCGCGCGCTGTTCGTCACCACCGGCGCGGCGCGCAAGCACACCCCGTTCTGGGGTTCCTACGCCGTCACCAAGGCCGCGCTGGAATCCCTCGCGCTGACCTATGCGGCGGAATGCTCCGGCACCAACGTGCGCGTGAACCTGCTCAGCCCCGGCCCGTTGCGCACCAGGATGCGCGAAAAAGCGATGCCCGGCGAAGACCCCGCCACGCTCCAGCCGCCGCAAGCCGTCGCCCCGCTGATCGTGGAGCTGCTCTCGCCCGCCTGCACACGACAGGGCGAGATCGTGGAGTTTAAGCGACCCTCCACATAATCAACCACGTCGTCATGGCCGCCCTTGAGGCGGCCAACCAGCAAGACCGCGTCCGCGGCCGCAAAGGCATCTTTATCGCGCGCAGACGCGCGCTCACTGGGTGGCCGGGTCAAAGCCCGGCCATGAAGACGTTTTTTAAGGCCACCAACGCGGCCCAATTCACCTGACGAATTGTCATAAAAAATCCTACTTTTCTACTTGTAATCCGCCTTCGAAGATTCTACTTCTAGGTGCGTATTGGAACGAAGGATAAACAGGTGACGTAGCGAGGCCGCAAGACCAGACAGGTAAGGGCGCAAGCTTGCGTGCGCCCGTGCTGCGGGTGGGGAGCCGAAACCGGGTAAAAACCGGGGAAGGCGCTGTCCGGGCGAGGACCGTGGAGGTTGAACCGAGCGCGCTTGCGGCGTCCGAGAAGGGCGCACGTGGCCGGCTGAAGAGCGAGGAAACCAGGGAAGGTTCTGCCGTGCCGGCCGCGCGGTCAGGGCCTTTTCTATGTGGGCGCCTATTTGTCCGCGTACGGATTCTTCGAGGTGCGCAGCGAGAAGCGCAGCGGCGCGCCGCCGAGCTTGAAGCTGTCGCGCAGCATGTTGCGGACGTAGCGCAGATAGGAATCGGGCAGGGCGTCGAGCTGCGTGCCGAACAGCGCGAAGGTCGGCGGGCGCGCCTTGGCCTGCGTCATATAGCGGATGCGCACGCGCCGCCCGCGCACGGCCGGCGGCGGATTGCGCTTGAGGACGCCTTCGAGGAAGCGGTTGAGCTGCCCCGTCGAGACGCGCGTGTTCCACGCTTTCACCGAGGCGCTGATCGCCGGCATCAGGCGGTTGATGCCCTGGCCGGTTTTGGCCGACACGGTGACGAGCGGCGCGCCTTCGAGCTGCGGCAGGGACTGGTCGAGCTGTTTGCGCAGCGCATTGATCGCGCCGGCGCGGTTCTCCACGAGGTCCCATTTGTTGACGGCGAACACCACGGCGCGGCCTTCGCGCTCGATCATGTCGGCGATGGTGAGGTCCTGTTTCTCGAATGGCTGCAGCGCGTCGATCACCACCACGACGCATTCGGCGAAGCGGATCGCCTCCTGCGCGCTGGCGATGGACATCTGCTCCAGCACCTCGCCGGCCGAGCGCGCGCTTTTGCGCAGGCCTGCTGTGTCGTGCAGCAGGATCTCGCGGCCCTCCGCCTGCCATTTGGCGGCGATGGCGTCGCGCGTGATGCCCGCTTCCGGCCCGGTGAGCGAACGCTCCTCGCCGAGCAGGCGGTTGAACAGGCTCGATTTGCCGACATTGGGGCGGCCGACGATGGCGAGCTTGAGCGGCTTGACGATGTCCTCGCCATCTTCGCTCTCTTCGCCGTCTTCCTCCGGTTCGTCCGAGCCCGCTTCCGCGTAAGGCGCGATGGCGTCGACCAGCGCTTCCATGCCCATCAGATGTTCGGCCGACAGCGCGATGGGCTCGCCGAGACCCAGCGCGAATGCTTCGGAGGCGTTGGGCCGCACGCGGCCTTCGCATTTGTTCGCGGCGAGGATCACCGGCTTGCCGGAGCGGCGCAGCGCGTCGGCGATGATCTCGTCGCCGGTGGTCACGCCGTCGCGCGCGTCGATCACGAAGACGCAAACCTCCGCGTCCGCGATCGCCTTCTGCGTCTGTTTGGTCATGCGGGTGGGCAGGCTGTCGGTGGCGCCGCTTTCGAAACCCGCGGTGTCGATCAGGTGCAGCGCCAGATTGCCCAGCCGCACGTCCGCCTCTTGCCGGTCGCGCGTCACGCCGGGCGTGTCGTGGACGATGGCGAGCTTCTTGCCCGCCAGCCGGTTAAACAGTGTCGATTTGCCCACATTGGGCCGGCCGACGATGGCGACTTTGAGAGCCATGGCTCATCCTGGTCTCTCTGGCTCTCGCCTTCAGCGCAGCGCGACGAGCTGCGCGTCGCTCGTCAGCACGAACATCGTGCCGTTCGCCACCACCGGCGCGATCAGCGCGCCGCCCGGAAGCGCCATGCGGCCGAGCAGCTGGCCGGTATAGGGCGACAGCGACGCGGCAAAGCCGTCGGACGACACCAGGATCAGCCGGTTGGACACCAGGACCGGGCCAGCCCACACGATGGGATGGTTGCGGTCGTCCGGATCGGTCCAGCGCGGCAATTGGTGGGCCCACTTGATGCGGCCTTCCTTGCGCGTGAGGCAGAGGACCTGTCCGTCCGTCGCCAGCACGTAGAGGAAATCGCCCGCGGCCCACGGCGTCTGGATGCCGCCGATATCGCGCGCCCAGGCGCGGTCGCCGGTGTTCAGGTTGATCGCGACCATGATGCCCGAATGGCTGATCGCGAACACCATGTCGCGGTCGATCACCGGGCGGCCGGCGATATCGTCGAGCTCGGAGAGCGCGGTGACGGTGCCGTTGCGCGACAGCATGTCGTTCCAGGCAAGGCGCCCGCTGTCCACGTTCATCGCGTAGAGTTCGCCCGATGTGTACGGCACGATCACGACGCCGCCGGAAACCGCGGCGCTGGTGCTCTCCAGGATGCCCGCGGATTCGCTGATGCCCTGGTTGTCCCACAGCGTGCGGCCGTCCATTTCGGCCAGCGCGAAGAAGTGATTGTCCTGCGTCGACACGAACACCCGCCCGCCATTGGCGACCGGTGCGTTCACGATCGGCACGCCGAGATTGACCTTCCAGATCTTCTTGCCGCTCGCCGCGTCGAAGGCGAAGACGTCGCCGAAGCCGGTGGAGACGAAGATCTTGCCGTCTTCGTAGGCGACGCCGCCGCCGAAGCCCTTGGTCGGGTCGATGGAATGGTCGGAGCCGAACATGCCCAGGAACGGTCCGCTGCCGCCTTTGGGCGCGAGCTCCTTGTCCCACAGCGGCTTGCCGTCGCCGGCATTGAAAGCGAAGACATGCGCTTCGGCGTCGAGCACATAGACGCGCCCGCCGGCCACGATGGGCGGCGCGGTGAGGCGGGAATCGTCGTCCGAGCCCTTGCCCGCGTCCTGCTGCCAGATCACATGCAGCGGACCGCTCGCTTCGAGGTGATACATCGCGTTCGTGGCGTAGCCGCCGGCCTGCGGCCATTCGCTGTTCGCGTAAGGCGGGGGCAGCACCACGTCGGTCTTGGCCAGATCGGGATCGGGCTTGAGCGAGGTGTCCTCCGAGATGACGGAGATGCGCTCGCCCTTGATGTTGGATTTCTTGGGCGAGTTGAACCAGTTCGAGGTCGCGTCCTTGACCATGTCGATCTCTTCGCAGCCGGCCAGCGCGAATGCGGCGCAGGCGAAGAATGCCGCGCGAAGGAACGTGATTTTCATGGTGTGCCCGGTGTGTTCGGCAGGTTGAGTGCGGCTGGATCGGCGGGAGACTGCGGCGCGCCGGCGGGTGGCTTGGGCGGCGGCGGAACGGTGCCGTAATCCTTGTCGCCGCCGGCCTTGAGGAACGTCGCCATGAACGCCGCGCGCTCGCGCAACGATGCCGGCGCCTTCGTGTCGTGGGAGAGCGCGCCGTATCCGCTTTGCGCGGCCGCGCCGTTGCCGCTGCGATAATCCCAATAGGCGAGGATTTCCTGCGCCATCGGGTTCCACGGGCTGGACGGGTCCATCAGCGGCCCCAGCGTCTGCGTTACGTCCGCGCGCGACGCATAGTCGACGGTCGCCCAGGCGGAGCGCACACGCGCCACCGCGCCCAGGATCGGGTCGCTGCCTGAGGCGATCTGCTTGTAGAGGCCCAATGCATCGCCGCGTTCGCTGGACGCGAGCAGCGCGTCGGCATGTTGCAGCCGGGCGAGTTCCCTGTAGCCGCTGGGCGCGGTGTCGGCGAGATGGCCGAACGCGTCCGCGGCCTGCGCGGTCTGTCCGGCCTCCATCATCTGCTCGGCGGCGGCATATTGGTCGGAGGCCTTGAGGCGTTGGCGCTGGTCGTAGGTGCGCCACAGCTGGATGCCGGCAGCCCCGATCACTAGCAGGCACGCCGCCGCGACGACGTAATCGCCGTATTGCTTCCACAGTTTGTCGAGCCGCTCTCGGCGGACTTCTTCCTCGACTTCCCGGAAGATGTCGCTCACGGTTGTTCCTTTCGAGAGGGCCAAGGCCTACGCCCACGTAAAGCCTTGGCCGCGCGATGATTTACCCGCTCGGGCGGGCGCGCGCAACCGAGGCGCCCGTGAAACCCGGGCAATGCTTAAGGGTGGGAATCAGGCCGTTTTCTTCATTTCGTAGACGTTTTCGCGGCCCGGGAACGTGCGGGCGCGGACGTCGGTGGCATAGGCCGTCACCGCCGCCTCGATCTGCGGGCCCAACTGGGCGTATTGGCGGACGAATTTGGGCGGGTTGGGGTTCAGGCCCAGCATGTCCTCCATGACCAGGATCTGCCCGTCGCAGTCGGCCGAAGCGCCGATGCCGATGGTGGGGATCGCGATGTCGCGGGTGATCTTGGCGGCCAGCGGCTCGGCCATGCCTTCGAGCACGATCGCGAACGCGCCGGCCTCGGCCACGGCCCGGGCGTCGGCCTCGATGGCGGGCCATTCGGCCGGGGTGCGCCCTTGCGTCTTGAAGCCGCCCAGCGTGTTGAACGCCTGCGGCGTCAGCCCGATATGGCCCATTACCGGGATGCCGCGCTGGGTGAGATATTGCACGGTCTCGGCAAGGCGCGATCCGCCCTCCATCTTCACGGCGGTGCAGCCGGTTTCCTTCATCACGCGCGCGGCGTTGCGGAACGCGATCTGCGGGCTTTCCTCATAGGAGCCGAATGGCATATCGACCACGATGAGCGCGTGCTTCGAACCGCGCATCACCGCCTGGCCGGCGAGGATCATCATCTCGAGCGTGACGGGGATGGTCGTCTCAAGTCCGTGCATGACATTGCCCAGACTGTCGCCGACCAGCATCAGGTCGACATGTTGGTCGAGCAGCTTGGCGGTGTGCGCGTGATAACAGGTGAGGCAGACAACCGGCTTCGCATTCTTGTGCGCCCGGATTTCCGGGACCGTGACGCGCTTGGTCTGGACGACGACGGACATGAGGGTCTTCCTCGAAGGGTGGCGGACTATAGCCGGTGCTGCTGGTGCGAACGAGGGCAGTTTCGCGGGAATCTCCGGCCCGGCACAGCTTGGGATTGTATACGGGCAAGCTGTTCCCTGCTCAACCCCACCAGCCGGCTCCTAATTTAGCGCGCCGTCGAACAGACGCAGCAGATGTTCGGGGGTGTACGGCTTGGGTACGAACGCCTTGGCGTTATGGTCCGTGCAGGGCAGCTTTTTGCCGGATGTCAGGATGATGTGGATGTCAGGGCGCATCGTGTGCACGGCGCGCGCCAGTGCGATGCCATCCATGTCGCCGGGCATGTTGATGTCGGTGAACATCAGCGCGATGTCGGGCCGCGCCGCGATCTGCGCCAGCGCCTGTTCGGCGTCGCCGGCTTCGACGACGTCGTAGCCTTCGTCGACCAGCGCGTCCGCGGCGGACATGCGCACGAGCCACTCGTCTTCGACGATCAGGACGGCGGGATGGCTTTTGCTCGCGGACATCGGTCTGTTGGTGAAAAGCCTCTACCTGCTAACAGACTGGCCCCGTGAACGTTCCGCGTCCGCAGCGAAACAAGCCTTTGTTCAGCTTTGCTTAATGGATTCCACCCCGGAACGTATCAAACGATGCGCGCGCCTTGTTTTGGCCTCCACGGAATCGTGCGGCCACAACGAAAACAGGCGCGCCACTCGCATGGCGCGCCCGTTTGATTGTATCGGTTTGGTGTCAGGCTTCGGCTTCTTCGCCGGCGTCTTCTTCCTTCGGGCCTGCGCCTTCTTCGAAGAGGGCTTCGGCGTTGACGGCCGCTTCCTCTTCCGGCGTCTGCTCGGAGAGGACGTCTTCGCCGCGCGCCTGGCGCTCGGCTTCGTCCTCGGTGCGGGCGACGTTGATCGTCACGCCGACCTTCACTTCGGGATGCAGCACAACCGAGATCGGGAACAGGCCGATGGTCTTGATCGCCTGGCTGAGCGGCACCTGCGCGCGATCGACCGAGACGCCGCCGGCCGAGATGGCTTCGGCGATGTCGCGCGGGCTGACCGAGCCGTAGAGCTGGCCGCGGTCGCCGGCCTGGCGCAGCAGCATGAAGATCTTGCCGTCGAGGGTCTTGGAGACCTTTTCGGCTTCGCTCTTGCGTTCGAGGTTGCGCGCTTCGAGTTGCGCCTTCTGGGTGACGAAATATTCGCGGTTCGCCTTGGTGGCGCGCAGGGCCTTCTTCTTGGGCAACAGGAAGTTGCGCGCGAAGCCGTCCTTGACGCGGACTTCCTCGCCCATCTGGCCGAGCTTTTCGACGCGTTCGAGCAGGATCACTTGCATGGCTGTGTCCTCACTTCACGACGTAGGGCAGCAGCGCCATGAAGCGCGCGCGCTTGATCGCGTTGGCGAGCAGGCGCTGCTTCTTGGTCGACACCGCGGTGATGCGGGAAGGAACGATCTTGCCGCGCTCGGAGATGAAGCGCTGCAAGAGCTTCACGTCCTTGTAGTCGATCTTCGGCGCGTTGGCGCCCGAGAACGGGCAGGTCTTCTTGCGGCGGAAAAAAGGGCGGCGCTGGCCGCCTGCGGCTCCGGCGTGGCTCATTGTGCGGCTCCTTCGGCGGCTTCAACCGCGCCCTCGGGTTTGCGGTCTTCGCGTTCGCGCTTGTTCTTGTTCGAAGAGGTGTCGAACTGATCGACCTTCACGGTCATGAAGCGCAATACGTCTTCGTTGATCTTGAGCTGGCGCTCGAGCTCGTGCACCGCGACCGGCGGCGCATTGAGGTTCAGGAGCACGTAGTGACCCTTGCGGTTCTTCTTGATGCGATAGGCGAGCGAGCGCAGGCCCCAATATTCCTGCTTTTCGACCTTGCCGCCCTGGCCTTCGACGATGGTTTTCAGGTGGGTGGCGAGGGCGTCGACGCCCTGCGCGCTGATATCCTGGCGCGCGATCAGGAGATGCTCGTAAAGAGCCATGCCTTTAAGTCCCTGTTTTGACTACGGGACGGCAGAGGGCGGGAAGCCGCTCGCCGCCTTGGTCCGCCGGGACGCCGGACATCCGGCATGGACCCCTAAAGGGCCTCCCGCGACCGCAGCCGCCTTGAGGGCCGGGCTTATAGGCGAAGGCGGCGAGGGGGGCAAGGGCTGCGCTTCGCGGTGAATCAGGCGCTGCCCAGAATTTCCAGGGCGTGGGTGACCATCCAGAGATCACGGCTGTCCGGTTTAAATTTAGCGCCATTGTATCGCCAACTGCTGGGAAGCGGCTTGGTGGTGTGGCGGGGGCTCGATCAGTCGGTCGAGCCGCCTTCGATGCATGAGGTTTGCGCGGACGAGGCGGGCGAAGGCGAGA
>DATATK010000099.1:0-4180 GCA_036268825.1 Rhizomicrobium sp.
GGGCGACGGCGCCAACGATTTGTCGATGATCGAACATGCGGGATTGGGCGCGGCCTATCGCGCCAAGCCCATCGTGGCCGATGCCGCGGATGCCGCGATCACGTATGGCGATCTGCGGGCGCTGCTTTATCTGCAAGGTTATTGCGACGACGAGATCGTCGCGGCTTAACCCGCGCCCGTGCGGACCGCGACGTAAGTCAGATCGCCGCCGCGGCTCACCAGCAGCAGCACGACTTTCTTGCCGGCTTTGGTGTTCTCGTCCACCAGCTTGTTCACCTCTTCGGGCGAATGCACCGTCTGCGACTGCACCTGGATGATGATGTCGCCGGGACGGAAATTCTTGTCCGCCGAAGGGCCGTCCGGGTCGATATCGGTGACGATCACGCCGTTCGCGTCTTTCGGCAGCTTGTATTTGGCGCGCGCGGCGTCATCGAGCCCGGAGAGCGAAAGCCCGAGCCGCGAAGATTTGGGCGAAGGCTTGGCCGACGGCGGTGGCGGCGTTGGTTTGCCGTTGTCGTCGTCCTGCATCTTGGCGACGAGCGCATGCAGCGTCTGCTTCTTGCCGCCGCGCATGATGTCCACGGTGACGGCCTTGCCGGCCGGCGTTTCCGCCACTTCGCGCGGCAGCGCGCGGCTATCGGGGACCGGCTTGCCGTCGAAGGTCACGATCACGTCGCCGTTCTTGATGCCGGCCTTGTCGGCGGGACCGCCGCTGGTGACGTCCGCCACGAGCGCGCCGCTGGAGCCTCCGATGCCCATGCCCTCCGCCAGATCGGGCGTCAGGTTCTGCACGCGCACGCCCAGCCAGCCGCGCTTGGTCACGCCGAATTTCTCGAGCTGGCCGATCACCTCGCGCGCCATGTTCGACGGAATCGCAAAGCCGATGCCCACCGATCCGCCGGATGGCGAGAAGATCGCGGAGTTCACGCCGATGACGCTGCCGCTCATGTCGAACAGCGGACCGCCCGAATTGCCGCGATTGATCGGCGCGTCGGTCTGGATGAAATCGTCATAAGGGCCGGCGGCGATGTCGCGGTTGCGCGCCGACACGATGCCCGCCGTGACAGTGGAGCCGAGGCCGAACGGATTTCCGATCGCCATCACCCAGTCGCCGACGCGCGCCTTGTCGGAATTTCCGAAATGCGCGGCAGGCAACGGCTTCTTCGGGGAAACTTTCAGCAATGCAAGATCCGTCTTTTCGTCGCGGCCGAGAAGTTTTGCGACGAGCGCGGTGCCGTCGTTCAAGGTCACGGTGATCTCGTCGGCGTCTTCCACCACATGATTGTTGGTGACGACGATGCCCGACGGATCGATGACGAACCCGCTGCCCAGCGACGTGATGTGGTGCGGCGCGTTCTTGTTCTTGTCCATGTAGTCTTTGAACAACTGCCGCAGCGGTGAATCCGGCGGCAGATCGGGCAACTGCGTCTGCGCGGCGACGGACGCCTGCACCGTCTGTGTCGTGGAGATGTTCACCACCACCGGCAAGAGTTGGTTGGCCAGATCCGCGAAACTGTCCGGCGCGGGCCGCGCGAAAGCGGATGGCGCGAGCGCGACCGGCGCGGAAAGCGCGAGCGCGGCGCTGAAAAGGGCACGAAGAAAACGGAACGCGCGAAAATCCATGATACTCCCCGAACGCAGCAAACCGGATGCGGCTGCATGATCTGGAAATATATCATGGGGGCCGGGGCACAACCCCCAGCCATCACATTCCGGGGCGTGGCCCGCCGTAAACCCTTCCAGGACTACGGCTAACCGCTACTTGCGTTTCGTGCTCGCGGCCGATTGCGGCTGGCCGAAATAGCGGAAGAACTCGCTATTGGGCGAAAGGACCATGGTGGTGGAACTGCCGCCCAGCGAGTCCTGATAGGCCTGCAAGGAGCGGTAAAAGGTAAAGAAATCCGGATCCTGGCCATACGCGTCGCCCAGGATCTTGGTCTTCTGGGCATCGCCCTGCCCGCGCAGGATTTCGGACTGGCGCGTCGCGTCGGCGGTGATGACCGTCACCTCGCGCTCGGCGCGCGCCTTGATGCGCTGATAGATTTCCGAACCTTCGGCGCGAAATTCATTCGCTTCACGTTTGCGTTCCTGGATCATGCGCGAATAGATCGCCGCGCTATTCTGCGGCGGCAGATCGGCATGGCGGATGCGAACGTCCACGATGGCGATGCCGAAACTCTCCGATTCCCGGTTCATGCGGTCGCGGATATCGCGCATGAGTTGCGCGCGTGCCGACGAGAGCACCACCGCGAAGTTCTGCGAGCCCAGAACCTGGCGCACGTCCGACGACAGGATCGGCGCCAGCCGCGTCTGCGCCACGTCCGTGTTGATGAGCGTCTGGTAGAAACGCAGTGGATCGACGATGCGCCAGCGCGCGAAGGCGTCCACCACCATGCGCTTCTTGTCCTGCGCGATCACTTCTTCCGGCGGCGCATCGAGATTGAGCAGGCGCTTGTCGATATATTCCACGCGCTGCACCCACGGAATCTTCGCGTGCAGTCCCGGCTGGGTGATGATCTCGCGCGGCGCATCGAATTGCAGCAGCACCGCCTGCTCGGTCTGGTCGATGGTGTAGAAGCACGACATCGCGAACAGGATGATCAGCGCCAGCGCGATACCGCCGATGAACAGAGGCGTGCGGTTCATGGGCCGCCTCCGTTATTGCTGTTGTTGCCGGCGTTGTTCTCTGTCGCCGTGACCGAAGCCGCCGGCGGCGCGGTGACCGTCACGCTTTCGGTCGGCGGCCTGCCCATCGCCTGCGGCGGCAGATAGGGGATGATGTTCTTGGCCGCGTTCTCGTCCACGATCACCTTGTTCACACCGGCGTAAACCTGGCTCATCGTCTCAATATACATGCGCTTGCGGGTGATCTCCGGCGCCTTGCGGTATTCGGCCAGGACGCTGTCGAACTTCTTCGCCTCGCCGCTGGCTTCCGCGATGGTCTTCTGGCGATAGGCTTCCGCCTGCTGGACGATCTGCGCCGCGTTGCCGCGCGCTTCGGGGATGATCTTGTTGGCGTAGCCTTCCGCCTCGTTGCGCATGCGCTCCTGGTCAGCGCGCGCCGCCTGCACGTCGCGATAGGCGTCGCGCACCTGCACCGGTGTATCCACGTTCTGCATCTTTACGCCCGTGACGGTGACGCCGATACGATAGGAGGCCAGCGTCTTCTGCATCAGCTCGCGCACCTGGTTTTCCACCGGACCGCGGTCTTCGGTGAGGATGGGGCCGATCTGGTTCTGGCCGACCACTTCGCGCATGGCGCTTTCGGCGACGGCCTTGATGGCGTCATCCGGCTTTTCCACGTTGAAGAGATATTGCGCGGCGTTGTTGATCACCCAATAGACCGTGAAGTTCACGTCGACGATGTTCTCGTCGCCCGTGAGCATCAGGCTTTCTCCTTCCACATCCTCGTTGTGGGGTTCGTCGCCCTCGCCGACCTGCTGGTAGCCGATATTGATCTGATGCGTGGTCGTGACTTCCGGGAGCTGCACCGTCTCGATCGGCCACGGCAAATGATAATTGGGGCCGGGGCCGGTGAGGGTCTGGAATTTGCCGAAGCGCAGCACAACGCCCTGCTCATGCGTGCTGACGAAATAAAGCCCGGTCAGAAGCCACAATCCGATCACGGCCACCGCGATCAGAACGATGGTTCCGATGGTCCAGCCTTCGCTCGGCCACATGTCGCGCAGCCACGACTGCGCGCGGCGCCACATATCCTCGAGTTCGGGTGGGCGATTGCCGCCGCCGGACGGTGCGCCGCCCCAAGGGCCGCGAGGGCCCTGCGAGTTTCCGCCTGACTGGTTGCCCCAAGGCATGTTTTTGCCGCGTTCGACGAACAAGGTTGCGAGTGCCGCGGTTGGTTTCCGCGTGTGGGGCGGTTATATGAGCAACTCTCCCACGGCGCAACGAAGCCCCATGCGCGTTTCATCGCGCGGGTGTTGTTTGAGGACGAAATGGCCGTCACACGCGACGATGTACTGCAGGCGCTTTCGCGCGTCACCGATCCGGCGAACGGCCGCTCCATCGTCGATGCCGACATGGTGCAGGGACTGGTCGTGCGCGATGGCCATGTGGGTTTCTCCATCGAAGTGGCGCCCGAACGCGGACGCGCCTCGGAGCCGCTGCGCGAAGCCGCCGAGAAGGCGGTTCACGCACTTCCCGGCGTGCTGTCGGTGACGGC
>DATATK010000100.1:0-2336 GCA_036268825.1 Rhizomicrobium sp.
CCAACATCAGCAAGGCGTAGACGCCATAGGGAGCGAGGATCAGAAAAATCGTCATTACGGGCCTCTTCGGCCAATCTTTACATCGTCAAGATTGATAGCGTCTGGAGACGGAGGGGTCAAGGCAAATCTTTACAGTGTCAAAATAATGTGAGTGCGTGAAAATATTGTTGGTGGTTACAGGCTATCAGCTCGTCGTTCCGGGGCGCGCCGTCAGGCGCGAACCCGGAATCCATTTCTCCCGATATTCCGGCGGCACAATGGATTCCGGGCCTGCGCCTGACGGCGCATCCCGGAATGACGAAGGCGAAGGCATCAACTCGCTCCCACCCAGTTGCCGTGAAATCCATCCGGCACGCGGTGGCCCAGATGCACCAGCGCCGCCGGACCGCTCTCGATGTCGGCCGCATTGAACACCGCGAGATCGCTGGTGTTGGTCCGCGCCCGCCAGACCACCGCGAGCAGCCAGCCGTCGCCTTCGGCGGCGACCTTGTCGCGCTCGACGAACACCGGCTCCGAAATCGTGTCGCCAGCCGGCAGGTGATATCTTCCGAGCCGTGTCCCGTTGCCGTCGACATGCGCGATGCCGCAGAGGCCGCCGCCGATGAACGGCTGAT
The DNA here is from genome assembly GCA_036268825.1 of Rhizomicrobium sp. GTDB lineage: Bacteria > Pseudomonadota > Alphaproteobacteria > Micropepsales > Micropepsaceae > Rhizomicrobium. The sequence goes on from DATATK010000100.1 coordinate 615, forward strand.
CCGGATTTGCGCAGGCGTACCAGCCGTGCGTGCTCTTGAGCCCCGCGCGGCGATCGTCGACGCGCGGAAACTCGCCGGTGAGATCGTCGAGATAGACCTGGGTGAAGCGGTCGGTATTCCCTGCGAGATCGAAGGTCCAGCGGCAGTATCGGGCGCGCGACTTCTGCGGATCGGTCATCGTGCCGTCGGGATGCGGAAACAGCGGTGCTTCCTCGAACTGCATGACGTCGGCTATGATGCGGCTGCCGTCCTCCCAGGCGTTCATGACGTGGAAGACGTAACAGCTCTCGCCGCGAAACCAGACGATGTCCCCGGCGGAGCCGCTGCGCTTCATGACGCCGACGAAGGCGCCTTTCTCCGGCTCCCAGGCATAGGCCGGCTGTCCGCCCATGGCGCGCGCCATGCTGCCTGTGATCGGCAGCACCGGAAACAGCAGATGGTTCTCGGTGACGATGAAGTCGTGCACCATGCTGGCGTAGGGCGCCTCGAAACGATCGAAGCGCGTCACCTGGCCGGAAGCGGCGATACTGCCGAAGGAGAGGGTTGGGGAGAACGGGCCGGAGGCGTTGTAGCCGAAGAACACCAGCTCGCCGGTGACGGGATCGATCTTCGGATGCGCGGTGAACGGTCCCGCGATGGCCCCGCCATAATTGCAGTATCCGCGCGTGGCGAGCGTGCCCAGCTCGATCTCGGTCGGCAGATGGCCCTCCTCCAGCGCGAGCAGGCGGCCGCCATGCGCAACGACGTTGGTGTTGGCGACGCCGCCATCGGTCGCGTTCGCCGGCGCGCCCGGCAGCTTCTGGCCGAAGCCGCCGAACAGCGCGCGGCCGGCGTCGTGCTCGGCCTGCCATTTGGGGGTGCGGACCCACCGGTTGCGATAAGAGGCGCGCCCCTGCTCGAGATGGAAGGCGTGCAGCATGCCGTCACCGACGAACCAGTGCGCGCCCGGCGAGTCGAACTGCGGATTGGGCCCGTTGCGATAGAGCGTGCCGTTGAGCTCGCGCGGCAACTCGCCCGAGATTTTCAGGAAGGGAGCATCGGACTCGAACGGGATCGGCGCGCGGTTGGGCGGGACGGACCTCTTGGCGGCTTCCTGCTGCATGGCGGCATTTCTTTCGATCTTTACACCGTAAAGATACCATTAAGCGCGGCGTGGCGTCCGGTCAAGCAAAATCTTTACAGTGTCAAAATCGCGTCATATAACAATTTCATGCGCAAGCCCGAGAAAAACGCGACTCGAATCGCTGCTCGCAGCACGACCCGAAGCCGGCCGCGCAATGCCGCGCCGTCCCGCGCAGGGAGCAAGGCCCGCGCGGTTTCGGCCGAGGATACGCCCTATCACCACGGGGCGCTACGCGACGCCTTGCTGCAGGCCGCCGAGCGGGTGCTCGAGCGCGATGGGCTGGCAGGTCTCACCTTGCGCGCGGTGGCGCGCGAGGCGGGGGTCTCGCATGCCGCGCCGACGCATCATTTCGGCGACCTCAGCGGCCTCGTCAGCGAACTCGCCGCGATCGGCTTCCGGCAATTCAACGCGGCGATGGCGGAATCCTGGATGCCGGACACGCCCTATCCGGCGCGCGGGCTGGCACGCGCCCGCGCCTACGTCGCCTATGCCCAGGCTCATCCCGGCATGTACGGCCTGATGTTCCGCACCGAGCGGCTCGACTACACGCGGCCGTCGTTGAACGAAGCCGCCGAGGCTTCCTTCGCGGGACTGGCGCA
>DATATK010000101.1:0-15148 GCA_036268825.1 Rhizomicrobium sp.
CGCCAGCTTATCGTCGACGACCGGCCGGACTTGGTCTTCACGCCCTATAACGCACGCTTCCCCGAGCGCATCCGCGATTTCGGCGGTGACTGCTTCGCCGCGATCCGCGCCAAGGACATCATCGTCCATCATCCGTTCGAGAGCTTCGACGTGGTGGTGCAGTTCTTGCGCCAGGCCGCACAGGATCCCAACGTCATTGCGGTGAAGCAGACGCTGTATCGCACCAGCCGCGACAGCCCGATCGTGAAGGCGCTGATCGAGGCGGCCGAGGCGGGCAAATCCGTCACCGCGCTGGTGGAATTGAAGGCGCGCTTCGACGAGGAGGCCAACATCAAATGGGCGCGCGATCTGGAACGCGCGGGCGTCCAGGTGGTCTACGGATTCATCGAACTGAAGACCCACGCGAAGGTCAGCCTGGTGGTGCGGCGCGAAGGCGGCAACTTGCGCACCTACGTACATTTCGGCACCGGCAATTATCATCCGGTGACGGCGAAGGTTTACACCGACCTGTCGCTATTCAGCGCGGATCCCGCGCTCGGACGCGACGCGGCGCAATTGTTCAACTATGTCACCGGCTATTCCGAACCCGTCGGCATGGAGCGCATCGCGATTTCGCCGCTGACGCTGCGCGGCAAATTGATCGACTGCATCCAGGAAGAGATCGCCCACGCTCGCGCCGGCAAACCCGCCGCGATCTGGGCCAAGCTGAACGCGCTCGTCGATCCGCATCTGATCGACGGGCTCTATCGCGCCAGCCAGGCGGGCGTGCATATCGAGCTTGTGATCCGCGGCATTTGCTGCCTCAAGCCGGGCGTGCCGGGCCTGTCGGACAACATCCATGTGAAGAGCATCGTCGGCCGCTTCCTCGAACATGGCCGCATCATCTGTTTCGGCAACGGGCACGAACTGCCCTCGCCCAAGGCCAAGGTGTTCATCTCTTCGGCGGACTGGATGCCGCGCAACCTGGACCGCCGCGTGGAATCGCTGGTGCCGATCGACAATCCCACCGTGCATGAGCAGATCCTGAACCAGATCATGGTCGCGCTGATGAAGGACCAGGCGCAAAGCTGGAGCATGAATGCCGATGCGAGCTACACGCGCGATCCTCACGCCGGCCGCGAGGACGCGTTCAGCGCGCACACCTATTTCATGACCAACCCGTCGCTCTCGGGCCGCGGCAAGGCGCTGAAGATCGAGCGGGACAAGACCGTCGCGATCGTGGCGCGGCGGGATTAAGGCATGCCGCAAGCGCTCGCCACCGCCGAGATCCGTTGGGCCGGCGCCTTGCGGGGCGCGCACGGCCCCGTGGCGATCGTCGATATCGGTTCGAACTCCGTGCGCCTCGTCATCTACGAATCCTTCAGCCGCAGCCCCGCCGTCGTGCACAATGAGAAAGCGATCTGCGCCATCGGCCGCGGCATGGTCACGACGGGAGAGCTCGATCAGGGCGGGATCGATCTCGCCCTCGAAGCGCTGGCGCGGTTCCGCATGCTGGCCGATGCGCACAAGGTGGTCGCGCGCGAAGCCGTCGCGACCGCGGCGGCGCGCGACGCGGGCAACGGGCGCGAATTCATCCGCCGGGCCGAAAGCGCCTGGGGCGGCACGATCCGCGTGCTCTCCGGCGAAGAGGAAGCGCAGCTCGCCGCGGAAGGCGTTCTCGCCGGCACGCCGGATGCGGACGGGCTCGCCGCCGATCTCGGCGGCGGCAGCCTGGACGTGGTGACGATGAAGAACGGCCGCACCGGCGCGGCCGCGACGTTTCCGTTCGGCCCGCTGCGCCTGATGGACCAGTCGCGTGACGATCCCGATAAAGCACGCAAGCTGGTCGACAAGGGGCTGGAAGATTTCTCGCGGCTCGGCGATCTCAAGGGCCGCTCACTTTATGCGGTGGGTGGGGTGTGGCGCAGCTTCGCGCGCATCGACATGGAACGCATCCACTATCCGCTGCATGTGCTGCACGACTACACGATCCCGCGCACCCGCGCGCTCGACCTGTGCGACCTGCTCGCGCGCCAATCGAAGAAATCGCTCGACATGATGCGCGTCGTGTCGCGGCGCAGAGCCGAAGCGCTGCCTTACGGCGCGGTGGTGCTGGAGCGATTGCTCCTGAACACGGGCATGAAGGACGTGGTGATCTCCGCCTACGGTTTGCGCGAAGGGCTGCTCCACGCCCAATTGCCGGACGAGGAGCGCGCCAAGGATCCACTGATCGAATTCGCCGACGCGACCAACAAGCGCATCAGCCGCGAGCCGGCACACGCGGACGAGATGTTCCCCTGGATGGAAGGCCTGTTCGCGGGCGAGACGAAGGAAGAGGAGCGCGCCCGCCGCGCCGTCTGCCTGTTCTCCGACATGGGCTGGCGCCGCCATCCCGACGACCGCGCGCTCGGCGCCTTCAACCAGGTCCTCACCGCGCCGTTCGCGGGGGCCAGCCACCGCGCCCGCGCGCTGATCGCCACGGCCATCTTCCACCGCTATTCCGGCGACGAGGATTTCCCCCGCGAGATCGGCGCACACGATCTTTTGAGCGCGGAAGACGATTTGCGCGCCCGCCGCATCGGCCTCGCCGCCCGGCTGGCTTTCGCGCTGTCCGCCTCCACGAAGGGCGAATTGCCGCATTACAAGCTCCGGATGACCCCCACCCGGGTCCTGGTGGAGGTCAGCCGACGCCGCGGGGCCATCGCCGGGGAACCCGTCCAGAAGCGGCTTGGGGCGCTGGCCTCCTGCTTCGAGCGCAAGGGCGAGATCCTGATCGGCTGACCCTTGCTTTGGGGGCAGCACGGGGCTTTAACCAAGCGCGAGGCAGGATGGGCTATATATCCAGCCTCAAGGAGACTTCCATGGGCACGTTGAGCATCTGGCACATCCTGATCCTGGCGGTCGTCGCCCTGCTGCTGTTCGGCGGGCGCGGCAAGATTTCCGATCTGATGGGCGACGTGGCCAAGGGCATCCACAGCTTCCGCAAGGGGCTCAAGGAAGGCGAAGAGACCGATCCGCCGCGCATCATTCCCGATCATCGCGACGACAAGGACCAGGTCGGCCGCTAGCGGCTTGGGTCGCGACCAATTCAGGACCCCATGTTCGATCTTTCCTGGAGCCATATCCTCATCGTCCTCGTCGTTGCGCTCATCGTGGTGGGTCCGAAGGATCTGCCGCGCCTGATGCGCATCGTGGGCGGCTGGGTGGGGAAGGCGCGCGGCATGGCCAACGAATTCCGCAAGAGCTTCGACGAGATGGCGCGCCAGTCCGAGCTCGACGAATTGCGCCAGGAGATCGAATCGCTGCGCAACGCGCGCCCGCTCGCCGATCTCGAAAGCGAATTGCATCAATCCATCCTGCCGCCGGACGACCTGCCACCGTCCGCCGCCGCGCGAAGCGTCACCGAAGCGGGCGCCGCGGCGGCGCATGTTGAGGAAACGCCGCCAGAGCCCAATTTCCGGCCCGGCGACGTGCCGCCCGCGCCATGAGCGAGCGCAGCGCCGACGACGAAGCGGAGATCGAAGCGACCAAAGCGCCGCTGATGGAGCACCTGATCGAGCTGCGCAAGCGGCTGGTCTGGTCGCTGATCACCTTCGCGCTGTGCTTCTTCGTCTGCTTCTTCTTCGCCAAGCCGATCTATGCGTTCCTCACCGAGCCGCTGGCGAAAGCGCTGGCCGGCCAGCCCAACGCGCATCTGATCTACACCGCGCTCTACGAGACCTTCTTCACCTACGTGAAGGTCGGCATGTTCGCCGGCCTCTGCCTCGCCTTCCCGATCATCGCGGGCCAGCTCTGGCTGTTCGTCGCGCCGGGGCTTTACCGCAACGAGCGGCGCGCGTTCCTGCCGTTCCTGCTGGCGACGCCCGTGCTGTTCATCATCGGCGGATCGTTCGTCTTCTATGTGATGCTGCCCTTCGCGATCAAATTCTTCGTCAGCTACCAGACCGCCGGCGGCAACGGGACGCTGGGCATCCAGCTCCAGGCGAAGGTGAGCGAGTATCTGGATTTCGTCACCACGCTGATCTTCGCATTCGGGCTCACCTTCCAGCTTCCGGTGCTGCTGTCGCTCTTGGGCCGCGTCGGCATCATCACCAGCGCGCAGCTGCGCTCGGTGCGGCGCTACGCCATCCTGGGCATCGTCGCACTGGCGGCGGTCGTCACGCCGCCGGACATGTTCAGCATGATGAGCCTGATGGTGCCCCTGATCTTCCTCTACGAAGTCTCGATCTGGCTGGTGCGGCTGATCGAACGCAGCAAGGCCAAGGAAGCCGCGGCGCGGGAGAAGACGTAGCGCCGCAGCAAACTTGTGCTATACGCCGCGCCGCCATGCTCGTTATCGACAACCTCACCGTCCGCATCGCGGGCCGCGAAATCCTCAAGGGGGCGTCCGCGTCGCTGCCTGCCGGGCGGCGTGTCGGCCTGGTGGGGCGCAACGGCGCGGGCAAATCGACGCTGTTCAAGGCGATCCTCGGGGAACTGGCGCCGGATACGGGCGAAATCTCCAAGCCGGCGCGCTGGCGCGTCGGACAGGTGGCGCAGGAAGCTCCGTCCACCAACATCTCCCTGCTCGACACGGTCCTGGCGGCGGATACCGAGCGGCTCTCGTTGCTCGCCCGCGCCGACACCGCAACCGATCCGCACGATATCGGCGACATCCATTCCCGGCTCGACGCGATCGACGCCTATGCGGCGCCGTCGCGCGCGGCGGGCATCCTGGCCGGCCTCGGTTTCAGCCACGAGGACCAGCTACGCCCGTGCTCCGAATTCTCCGGCGGCTGGCGGATGCGCGTGGCGCTGGCGGCGATCCTGTTCTCGGCGCCGGATCTTCTGATGCTCGACGAGCCGACCAACTATCTCGACCTCGAAGGCGTGTTGTGGCTCGAGGATTATCTCAAGCGCTATCGCGGCACGGTGGTGGTGATCTCCCACGACCGCGACCTGCTGGACAGCGTGGCGGAGTTCATCGTGCACCTTGAGCACGGCAAGCTCGAACTCTATACCGGCAACTACGAGACCTTCGTGCAGACCCGCGCGGCGCGGCGCGCCCTCGACGTGGCGTTCGCCCGTAAGCAGGACCTTGCGCGCAAGCACATGCAGTCCTTCGTCGACCGCTTCCGCTATACCGCGTCGAAAGCGCGCCAGGCGCAGAGCCGCATCAAGATGCTGGAGAAGCTGAAGACCGTCGACATTCCCATCGACGAGCACATCGCCTCCATCAAGCTGCCCAAGCCCGAATCCTCCAGCCCGCCGCTGATCGCGCTGGAGCATGTCAGCGTCGGCTACGAGCCGGGCAAGCCGATCCTCTCCGAAATCTCGCTGCGCTTCGACCCGGACGACCGCATCGCGCTGCTCGGCAAGAACGGCAATGGCAAATCCACGCTTGCCAAGCTGCTCGCCGGCAAGCTGGATGCGATGGGCGGCGAAGTGAACCGCGCGCGGCGCCTGATCCCGGGCTATTTCGCGCAGCACCAGCTCGACGAGTTGAGCGGCGATCTGACGCCGGTCGAAACGCTTTCGCATTTCCGGCCGAAGATGAACTTGACCGAATTGCGCACGCGGCTGGGCGGCATGGGGCTCGTCGGCGACAAGGCGCTGACCAAAGTGGGCAGCCTGTCGGGCGGGGAGCGTGCGCGGCTGATGCTGGCGCTGGCGACGCTTGACCGGCCGAACCTGCTCATCCTGGACGAGCCGACCAACCATCTGGACATCGACGCGCGCGAAGAATTGCTGATCGCGCTCAACGACTACGAAGGCGCGGTGGTCCTGATCAGCCATGACCGGCGCCTGATCGAATCCACCATGGACCGGCTCTTGCTGGTCGCCGATGGCGGCGTGCACGCATTCGACGGCGACCTCGACGACTACCGCCGCTTCCTGCTCTCCGGCGAGAGCCGGCCCAGCCCGCGCGAGGATGCTATCGCCGCGCCGGCCGCGCCGAAGATCTCCAAGGAAGACGCCCGCCGCGAAAGTGCGGAGAAGCGCCAGCGCCTGAAGCCGCTGAAAGAAAAGGTCGATATCGCCGAAAGCCAGATCGCGACGCTCAACGCCGAGATCAAGAAATACGATTCCGCCCTCGCCGACCCGCTGCTCTTCACCAAGGACCCCGTCAAGGGCAGCGCCGTCTCCAAGAAGCGCGCCGAAGCGGTGCGCAAGCTCACCGCCGTGGAGGAGCGCTGGCTCGCCATGAACGAGGAATACGAACGCGCGATGGCGGACGCCTGAGACGGCGGCTTCGCGCCACATGCTTGACCATTTCCACATGCCGCGTCACTCTATCCGCATCGTTCACCGCGCCTCGCGGTGGGCCGCGGTACCGCCGTGGTAGATGGAACGCCCTGACTTGGTTAGGGCGCGATATCTGCCGCGGGGCGTCTCATCAGAGAGACGCTCATGCCCCGCACTGCGATCCTGACCCGCGAACAGCTTGACGAATTCGACCGCCGAGGCGTCCTGCGTCTCGCAGGCCTTTTGTCCGCCGACAGCGTGCGCCGCGCCCGCGAGCATGTGCAGCGCCGGCTGGCGCTGTTGGGCCTGTGGAGAGACGGCGCATGGCGTCTTGGCGCTGTCCCCAGACCGCAATGGCCAGATACCGGCCTGAAACCCTCCAAGGCGATCGGCAACAGGCACCCGGACGTGGAGGCATTGTTGGATGAGCCCGCGCTTCTGGCGGCTGTCGATGTGCTGCTGGGCGGGCGCGCGTTCGACCGGACGGTGTACCCGCACCCGCAAGTGCTCTTCACGCTGCCGAACGCGGACGCATGGACGGTCCCGACAGGCTGGCATGTGGATTGTCCCCGATTGGCGAGCGGCCGGCGGCCCGGCGTGCAGCTTTTCACCTTTCTCGACACCGTCGAACATCGCGGCGGCGGCACGCTTGTGATCGCCGGCTCGCACCGCCTGTTGAACGCGGGGAGGTTTATCAGAGCCGGGGAGCTTCAGCGTCTGCTCTCTCGCGAAGCCTTCTTTCGCGAACTCTATTCCACTCCGCCGGTTGGCGCGGAAGATCGCATGCGCCTGTTGAGCCAGCGCGGCGCGATAGGCGATGTGGCGCTTGAACTCGTCGAACTGACGGGCGCGCCAGGCGACGCCTACCTCATGGATCTGCGCGTGCTGCATGCGGGCGCCCCCAACGCCTCCGACCGTCCGCGCATGATGGCCACCTACCGCTTCGTGGCCGAGGACGCCCAGCGCGAGATGGCGGAGGCATATGGCTGGCGGTGACGCGCACGATGGCGGACGCCTCGACCGACGACTAGACTGACCGCGCCGCGCCGGGATTCGACGTGCACGCCTTCGACTACATCATCACGCTGCTGTCCTTCGTCTACGCCTTGGCGATCGCGCATCTGCTGGCGACGGTCGCGGAGCTGGTGCGGGCGCGCAAACGCGTGCGGTTCTCGTGGCTGAACGCGGCGTGGATGCTCATCGGCCTCTTGACACTCGTCGCGTGGTGGATCGGCATGTGGGACATGCGGGGGCTTTCCGCGTGGTCGACGCCGATGATCGGCTTCCTGTTCCTCGTCGCCTTCGCGCTCTATCTGCAGGTCCGGTTCACCTGCCCCGACGTCGCGGCTGAGGGTGAGATCGATCTGCCCGCGTTTCACCGGAAGAACGGGCGCGACTATATCGCGGCGTTTGCCGTCACGGCGGCCCTGACGGTCGGCGCCAATCTGCTGTTCCGCGAGATGGGCAGCGTGCGCGAGATGATCGTGCAGAACCTCGCCGTCGCGCCGATGTTTGTCATCGCCGTGATCGCGGCGGTCTCGTTCCGGCCGTGGGTGCAAGTGGGCGCGGCCGTTGCCGAACTCGCTTTGTGGACTTGGTATTTCGCGACGCTGCAAAGCGCGCTGACATAGGAGACGGCATGGGCGCGTTCGAACACATGATGACGCTGGTCTCGTTCGTGCTGGCGTTGGCCATCGCACATTTGCTGATCGGAGTGGTCGAGATCGTCCGCGCCGGAAGCCGCGTGCGCCATTCCTGGGTGCATGCCGGCTGGATGGCCTATGGCTTCCTGATGCCGGTGGGATGGTGGGTCGGGCTTTGGGACCTGCACGTCGTCGCGCGCTGGTCGACCTGGTCGGTGCTTCTCAACCTGTTGGGCACGACGACGTGCTATCTTTTTGTCGCCTTCGTCTGCCCCAAAATCTCCGAGACCGGACCGGTCGATCTGGGAGCGTTCCATGACGCGAACCGGCGGCGCTATCTCGGCTTTGGCATCGCGAATTCGCTGTTCTCGGTCTGCGTCTCGCTGCTCTACAGCGGACTTTACGACGTTCCCGGGCAGGTCTTGCAGGCGATCGATTTCGGCGCGGGGCTTGCGGCCCTCGTGCTCGCTTATGTTTTTCCGAATGTCTGGGTTCAGCGCGCGATGGTCGTGGTGGCGCTTGCCAGCGTGGCGTTCTTCTTCGCGGTCGGCGATCCGGTGTTGAGCTGAGAATCGCTAGCGCGCCCGCCGCGCGACGATCGCGAAGGGGATGCAGATGAGCCACAGGATCGCGGCGGTCAGCGCGCCCCACCAGTTGGAATTGAGGAACAGCAGCAGCAGTGCGGCGTCGAAGACCAGAACGATGGCCGGCAGCCAGGGATAGCCGAACGCGCGATAAGGCCGCGCGAGTTCGGGTTCGCGCCGCCTGAGCACGAAGATCGTCGCGATGGTGAGCACGAATGACATCATGCCGAGCGTGCCGATCAGGCCGAACAGCAGGCCGAACGATCCGGTCAGCGTGAGGGCGACAGCGCAGACGCCCGTCAGCAGGAAGGCGACATAGGGACTGCCGCCTTTGTTCACATTGCCGAGCGCGCCCGGCAGCAAACCGTCGCGCGACAACGCCAGCAGCACGCGCGGCGCCGCCATGAAGCCGGCATTGGCGCAGCTCGCCACCACGACCAGCGCGCCGACGGCGAACAGGGCGCCGGCCGACCGGCCCGCCAAGCGCGACAGCACCGTGGTGTAAGGCAGCGCGCCATGCGCCACCGTCGCCACGCCAAGGGCATGGATCAGCGCGGCATTGATCGCGACATAGAGAAAGCCCGCGATGGCGATGCCGATGAACATCGCGCGCGGCACGCTGCGCGCCGGCTCGGTGTTCTCCTCGGCGAAGAAAGCGGGCTCGAACCAGCCGGCATAGGCGCCGACGATGAGCTGATAGGCCGCGATCGACCCGGTGAAGGCGAGAACCTGCGGCGCGGCGGCGGTCCCCGCGCCCGGCGCCGCCGTCACGAAGGCGACGACGCAGAATCCTGCCAACGCGAGGGCCTTGGCCAGGCTCGTCACCTGCTGGAAGCTGCGGCCCTCGCGCAAGCCGATGGCGTTGAGGGCGAACAGCGCGCCCAGCATCGCCGCGGCGACCAGCGCGGTGAAATGCGCGACGCCCGGCCACAGGATGGAGAGGAAATCGGCGAACGCCACGGACAGCGCAGCGCTCGAGCAGAGCCGCGCGATCCACGTCGTCCAGCCCACGACCAGGCCGCCGACATCGCCGAAGGCGCGGTGTGCGTAGACATAAAACCCGCCCGCGCGCGGCAAGGCGGTGGAGAGTTCGGACACGACGTTCGCTTCGAGTGCGGCGTGCAGCGCGCCAAAGGCCCATAGCGCGAGAATCCATCGCGTATCGGGAACGAAGCCCGCAATCAGCGACGGCGTGCGCAGGATGCCGGCGCCGATCATGCCGCCGATGGCAATGGCGATGCCGAACGAGACGCCCAGGATGTGGAGCAGTTGCCCGCGGTTCTCGCGCGTCTCCGAAAGCGTCATGCCTATGCCCCCCGCGCAGGAGACTGCAACATCGCAAGGAATGCGAGTCAACGCGGATGCGGCGATACATTTTGAATCGCGGCGAAAATCCTAGCGCAGCGCCTGCTTGGCGAGATCGCCCCATTCGCGCTCCGTCACGCGATAGCGGCGGGGCGCGCCGGTAAGGTTCTTGACGATCTGCTCATAGAGCGCGCGCGCCTCGTCCTTGCGGCCCAGACGATCCAGCACGGCGGCGTAGCGCGCGCGGGCTTCCTCGCCGGCGAAATAGGGAACGAGGCGGGCATATTCCTCCGCCGCGTCCTGGTCCTTGCCCTGCAGCTCCAGCGCGCGCGCATAGATCAGATGCACGGCCTCGGAGATGAACGCGGGGTTGGCGGTGAAAAGATGCTCCAAGGTCGCCTGCGCGCCCGCGCCATCGCCGCCCGCAAATTGCGCACGCGCCAGGCCCGAGAGCAGCGCGGGATCGTCCGCGAACTGGCCCTGGATGATGTCCTTATAGAGCGCGACCGCCTCGCCCGATTGGCCGCGCTTGGCATAATGCTCGGCGAGCGCGCGCTTGGAATCGACCGAGCCGACGAGATCGGCGGCGCGCAACGCCTGGCGGTAATTCTTGTTGGGATCGATCGTATGCGCGAAGCCTGCCCGCGCGCCGCGCACGCCCCGGCTGCGCATCAGGCCGGGCACGATCTCCATGACGAAATAGATCAGGCTGCCGATCAGCGGCAGGAATACGATGAGATAGATCCACGGAAACATGTTGCCGTTGCGCACCGCGTGCACGACGCACACGACCATCAGCACCACCCCCGCCAGCACCACGGGGTCGAGCAGCAATGAAGGGTTGAGCAGAAGGGAAAACACCGACCGTCTCCGAAAGGGCGGCGATTTAGCAAGGTAACGGGCCCCGCGGCAAGGCGGGCGTGTTCCCGTCAGGGCGCGCGCGGCGAACGGCGGTAATAGCTGAGGGCCAACCGGTCGCAGACCGGCGGGTCGAGGTTGCTCATGCAGACAAGGGTGACGCCCGTCGTCGGGTAATAGTCGAACACAAGGCTGTTGCCGTAAGCGCCGCCGCCATGGCCCCAAAAGGGATAGTCCTTCGTTCCGGTAACGATGAAGCCGTAGCCATACCAGCCTTCCGACTGATTTGACGTGGCCTGGGCGAGCATCGCCGGCGAGATCAGCCTGCCTTCGTTCAGCGCCACGGCAAAGCGCGCTTCGTCATCGGCGGTCGATACGCCGCCGCCAGCGGGCGTGCCGCGCCAAGGCAACAGGTCCATGCCGTTCACCAGTTTCGCGCCGTCCGGCGGCGCGTCGAAGACCACATAGCCCTTGTCGCTTCGCATGGTGTAGGCGGTGGCGATGCCGCGTGTGTCCTCGCGCAGCGGATAGCCGGTCGATAGCATGCCCGCGGGGCGGAAGACGTGGCGGTCGAGATATTCGTAGTAGTCCTCGCCACTCGCCTTCTCGATCATCGCGCCCAGCAGCACGTAGCCGTAGTTCGAATAATCCATCTTCGTGCCGGGTTCGAAGTCTGGAGCGCGCGCGCCGTTGATCGCGATGATGTCCGCGATGCTACGCACCCTGTCGCGATTCTTCGTATCCGACGGCCCTAATAGATCCATATCGCCCGTGCCGCCGCGATGGGTGAGAAGTTCGCGCACCGTGACCTTGCGGGCGATGTCGGCATTGGGATAGTCCGGCAGGAATTTCCCCACCGTGTCGTCGAACGACATCTTGTGCGCTTCGATGAGCTGCAGCGCCGCGACGGCTGTGAACATCTTGCCCTGCGAGGCGAAATAGAACCGCGTGTCCTGGGTGACCGGCACTTTGGCTTCACGATCCGCGAGGCCCCAGGCTTTCCGGTAAAGATCGGAACCACCTTTGCGCACCAGCAGCATGCCGGAGACTTTGTCCGCGGCCTGGAGCCGGGCGGCCAGCGCATCGAGGGCGGCGATGGCATCCGCCTGCGACATGGGCAGCGGCTTGTAGCCGAGCTTGCTCAACGCGGACTGATCCGCGGCCTTGCGCTCAAGCGTGACCTCCCACTGCTCTTTGCTGTCATGTTCTTTCACGAGGGCGGTGAGGTGCAGTGCATTGTCGGTCTCGACCTTCACCAGTTCGAAGCCGCCGGTCTCCTCGCGGCTATCCTGCGCGAAGGCGATGTCGGAATCGCCGAGATAATGCTTCTCGAAATCCGTCAGCGACGCGGCGTCGCCGGCATTGAAGCTGGCAAGCCATGCGCCGAGTATCTCGCGGTTGGTCTGCGCGGGCTTTGCGGCGCCGAGGAACACGAAACAGGTCATCGCGGCAAGGATTGGGGCGTAGCGCATGATCACACCTGTTTCTCGAACTTGCCGCTGGGCTGTTCTTTCCAATAGGTGACGTCGTGGCCTGCGGCCTTCGCGTCCTTCCATGCAGCGCGCGCGGCGGCGAGCGCTTCGGTGTCGCGCCCGTCGAAGATCAGCACGATGCGCGCGAAGCCGCTCGCGAGCGCCCCGTCCCACGGCGGCGGCGCCGCGCCACCCACCAGGAACAGCACATTCGCATCGTTGGCGTTGACGTCTTCCACCGTGATCAGCGCGGGCTGGCGCGCCGCGTCGCCGTCGCCCAGTTGCGCATGCGGCAGGAAGGTCTGCTCGCTATAGGTCCACAACCGGTTGTCGAGAGAGGCCGCGCGGTCGGCCGACTCCGCTTTGATCAGCGCCCGCCAGCCGCGCTCCAGCGACTTCTCGACAAGACCGGGAAGCGCGTCGTCCAGCGTGCGGCGTTCGAGATGGTAGAAGAGAGTCTCGGTCACTTCGCACCTCCCCCCTGTGGGGAGGTCGACAAACCTTCGTGCGCCAGCGCGAAGGTTTTCGGGTGGGGGGCCGCAGCTTGCAACAAGCACCGCCCCCCACCCGAAAAACGCTTCGCATTTTTCGACCTCCCCACAAGGGGGAGGTGCAGAGCGCTATTTCTCATAATGGTCGGCAACCAATCGATCCAGCGTGCGCACACCCCAGCCGACGCCCCAGCTGGGCGCGTGGACTTTCTGTTCGCCGTCCTGCCAGGCGACGCCGGCGATATCGAGATGCGCCCACGGCGTCTTGTCGATGAAGCGCTGGAGGAACTGCGCCGCCACGATGGAGCCGCCATAGGTGCCGCCGGAGATGTTCTTCATGTCGGCGATCTTTGAGCGGATCATCTTGTCGTAGGCCTCGCCCAAAGGCAGGCGCCACAAAGGTTCGCCGACCTTGCGGCCGGATTCGGAGATGCGGTTGGCGAGCGTGTCGTCGTTGGAGAACAGGCCCGCGTTCTCCAGCCCCAGCGCGACCATGATCGCGCCGGTCAGCGTGGCGAGATCGATGACGAATTTGGGCTTGAACGTCCGCTGCGTGTAGGTGAGCGCGTCGGCGAGCACGAGGCGGCCCTCGGCGTCGGTGTTCAGCACCTCGATGGTCTGGCCCGACATCGACGTCACGACATCGTCGGGGCGCTGGGCCTTGCCGTCGGGCATGTTCTCGACGAGTGCGATCACGCCCACCGCGTTGACCCTGGCCTTGCGCGCGGCGAGCGCCTGCATCGCGCCGGTGACGGCGGCGGCGCCGCCCATGTCGCCCTTCATGCCGATCATGCCGGCGCCCGTCTTGAGCGACAGGCCGCCGGAATCGAAGCACACGCCCTTGCCGACGAAGGCGACGGGCGCATCGCTCTTGGCGCGCGCGCCGTTCCACTGCATGACGACGAGCTGGCTTTCGTTCTCGCTGCCCTGCCCCACGCCGAGCAGCGCACCCATGCCGAGCTTGCGCATCTGCGCTTCGCCGAGCACCTCGACCTTGACGCCGAGCTTGCCCAGATTGGCCTTCACGCGGCGCGCGAACTCCACCGGCGACAAAACGTTCGGCGGCTCGTTGATGAGGTCGCGCGCGAACAGGACGCCGCCGGCCACCGCATCCTGGGAGGCCCAGGCGCGTCTGGCGCTGCCGGCATCCGCCGTGCCGATCGTCACGTTCGTGACCGAGGGCTCATATTCTTCGCGGCCTTTGGTGCGGTAAGTGTTGAATGTGTAGCTGCGCAGCCGCGCGCCCATCGCCAGGTGCACCGCGAGGTCCACCGGCTTCAGCTTGGCGCCCTTGGGCGGATCGATCGCGAAGGTGACGGACTTTTCACCGCTGCCGAACAGTCGCGCCACGACGCTGGCGGCGAGCGTTTCGGCCGCACGGTCGTCGAATCGCGCGCCCAGCCCGGCCAGGAAGATGCGCGAGGCGCGGACGCCCGCGGGGGCGAGAATCTCCAGAAGCTGTCCCGCCTTGCCGGTGAATCGGCTGGAGGCAAGCGCCCGTTTGATCGCCCCGGCCGTGGCCTTGTCGGCGGCGGCGGCCGACGGGGTCAGCACGCCCCCCTCCTGAACGCCGAGAACGAGGGCGCCCTCGGATGTGATGGCGGACGCGGCAAAAGCGATCTGCATGACGAAAACCTTTCTGATCTGTCGGGAAACCATTTGCCGAAACAGGGGGATACGGGCAAGTTCCGGTTGCCGCGGGCTGGTACGGTCGTGGTAGCTTAGAACCAATTTCAACAAGGGCGAAGGGGCGCGCCGCTCGCCCTCGGGACCGCTATGCCACGACTGTCGATCTATGTCCTGCGCCAGCTGGCCGGCCCGTTCCTGCTGTTCGCATTCCTGTTGACCTGCGTGATCTGGCTGTCCCAGTCGCTCAAGCTGCTCGATCTGGTGATCAACCGCGGCCAGTCGGCCCCGACCTTCATCTACCTGACCGTGCTGATTCTGCCCGGGCTGATGGTCATCATCCTGCCGCTATCCTTTTTCGCCGGCACGCTCTACGGCCTGCACCGGCTCAACAGCGAGAGCGAACTCGTGGTCATGCAATCGGCGGGGTATAGCCGGGCGCAGCTCGCTGTCCCCGTGCTGATGCTGGCAGTCGCGGTGATGGGGGCGACCTGGCTGTGCAACCTCTACCTCATGCCGCTCAGCCAGCGGACGATGAAGGACGCGGTGCTCGATATCCGCGCCGATATCGGCGCGGCACTGCTCAACGAGGGCGATTTCAATACCCCCACCGTGGGCCTCACCGTCTTCATCCGCGAGCTGGCGTCGGACGGGCACATCAAGGGCATCCTCGTCCACGACAGCCGCGACGCCAAGCAGCCCACCACCTATATCGCCGAGACCGGCGAGCTGGCCTCGACGCCGGCCGGCGCACGGCTGATCATGCAGGACGGCACGATCGAGCAATCGGGCCTCGCCGGTGCGCAGCTTTCGGTGCTGAAGTTCAAGCGCTATGTCTTCGACCTCGACCAGTTCGGCGGCCAGCAGCAGGAACAGAACCTGGAGACCAGCGAGCGCTACCTGCCCGACCTGTTCTGGCCGAAATTCACCGTCAAGCCGAGCCCGCGCACCATCAAGATGTTCTT
>DATATK010000102.1:0-28845 GCA_036268825.1 Rhizomicrobium sp.
GTGACGAGCGTGTTGCCGCGGGTGTCGGAGTTGGTTTCGATCAGGCGCAGGCCGACATTGCCATCGACCGGCAATCCGGCGACGCCAAATCCGAAGTTTCCCTTGACGTAACCGGCATAGCTTTGCTCGCGGTCCAGGAACGTCTGGGTCGGATCGTTGGGCGGCGTGGTCGTGGGTTGCCCGAACAACGTCCTGATCTCGGCGACGTGCGAATTCAGCCAGCCGGGATCGGCATCGCCCCATTTCGTGAGGCCGAACATGCCGCCGAACATGCTTCCGCTCGTGACGTGGAACGATCCCGGCAAGGCGGCGAGGCTGGTGAAACACCCGGGGGCGCCCGCATCGTTGCCGTCGCAGTCGAGGCCGCCGCCATTGGCCTGGCGGTTGCCCGCGTAGCGATCGACATAGCGCACGCCGGCATCGAGCGACTTGAACAGATTCCCCTCGCCCAGATCGTAGGCAAGGTCGGCGCGACCATCGATCTCATTGCCCTTCGAGACGACGTTCTGGTCGTAGAACTGGCGAATGTGGAAATTTGCCGGATCGGTGAGGCTGACGCCCGTCACGTTCATGTAGGGCGTGCCGGTGCCATGATAGTCGAAGTCGGCGGTGTAGCCGTTACCCGGCGGATAATATTCGGTGTCGAGGATGTAGCCGGTCTGCGAGAAGTTGCTGTCGGTGTAGTCGACCTCCGTCGAGAGCGTCATGTGATCGCCCGTCCACGTCGCGCCGGTCGCGAGCTGGTAGGTATCGGTCTTCGGCACGAAAGACTGGTCGCTCGTGAGATCGTAGCAGCCGCCGGTGACGGTCTTCACCTCATCGGTACCCGGAAACACCGTGGCGCCCCCTGTATTGGCGCAAATCCACGGCAGGCCGACGAAGAAGTCGTCATTGTTGTTGTTGCGATAGCGCGTATAGAACCCTTCGAGGAAGATTTCCGTGTTGTCGTTGGGGCTCCACTGCATGGACACGTCGGCCGCCGCGCGCTTGCGGTCGCCGTTGATCGACTGCCCGCCTTCGGTGAGCGGAAGGAAGGCGTCGCCATCGGGATTGGTTGTTCCCGGCACCGCAGGCCCCACGGTTCCCGGAGCGGGGCACGACGCGCTGACCGGCCCGATGCACTGGGAGGAGATGTAGTTGTCGAGGATCTGTTCCTTGTAGCGATCCTCGGACGCCGAAACATCGATCAGCAGGCCCCATTCGCCCGACGATGTCTTCCAGCGGTCGCTGAACAGGGCGCTGCCGCTCGGATCGGTCTTGCCCGATAGCGAGCTGTAGGTTCCTCTCAGCGTGCCGGCGACTTCCAGCCCGTCGAAGTCGAACGGACGGTGCAGCCGCACGTCGATCAGGCCGGCGATGCCGCCTTCGATGTCATCCGCGCGCGAGGTCTTCTCGACGTCCACGCTGGCCAGAAGCTCGGCGGGAATATCCTGCAACGTCACGAAACGGCCGGTCGAGGTGAATATCTCGCGCCCATTGAGCAAGGTCGCGATATCGGGAAGGCCGCGGATCAGCAGCTGATCGGCTTCGGCCGCATTGCGGCTGACCTGGACGCCGGTGACGTGCTGCAGCGCTTCGATGACGTTGTTGTCCGGCAGCTTGCCGATATCTTCGGCGACGATCGAGTCGACCATCTGATCGGCATTTTTCTTGTGCTCCAGCGCCGATCTCACACTGTGCCGGACGCCCGTGACGACGACGATCTCCACCCCGCTCTGCCCGTCAGGGGTCTGTGCCGGTGTGGTCTGGGCTGTCTGTGTGCTTTGCGGGCCCGACGCAACCTGTGCGGTTGCGGAACCGGCCGCGGAAATGGCGATGCTGGCCGCCAAACACGCCAATGCGCTTCGTAGTTTCATGATGTGCCTCCCCTTCGCGCGCAATTTCCGTGATTCGCATCACGACTTGGCGCTTTATAACTCAGACAATAGGCGAGTCCGCGCCGGGGCGCAAGAACGTGCCGTGCTATTGTCTGAGTTTTCTGAATCCGCCGGGCGGGGCCGCGCGATTGCTGGCACGTCCCAGCTCATGGCGCAGGTCCGATTGGACAAGCGTTTCAACGGGCTATACATGTTTTGGCCAGGTCTTGGACTCAATTGACACACATGAATGCAAAAGCATCCGCCTCCCGGCCGCGGAACAAAAAAGCTTTGCGGCTGCACGGAACGATTGCGCGGAAACTGGGGATTCTGATCGTGTCCGGCCAGTACAAGCCGGGTGACCTGCTGGTCGGAGAGATCGCATCCAGCGAACGCTTCGCGGTCTCCCGCACCGCATACCGCGAGGCGGTCCGCATCCTGGCGGCCAAGGGCCTCGTCGACGCCAGGCCCAAGGTCGGGACCCGGATCAACCCGCAATCCCAATGGCACCTGCTCGATCCGGACGTGCTGGATTGGACATTCGAATCCGAGCCGGATCCCGATCTGCTGAACAGCCTGTTCGAGCTGCGAAACGTGGTCGAATCCGCCGCCGCGGCCCTTGCGGCGACGCGCCGGTCGTCCGCTCATATGAAAGCCTTGCGCGCAGCGCTCGACGGGATGGCCAGGCACACGCTGGCGACGGAGGCCGGCCGCGAGGCGGACCTGGCGTTTCATGCGACACTCCTGGACGCGACGAACAATCCGTTCATCACCTCCCTGACCAACGGGGTCAGCGCCGCGATCCGCACCACGACGATGTTCAAGCAGCGCGAACATCCCCTGACCCGCGATCCGGTGCCCGACCATTTGCGGGTACTGGAAGCGATCGCGGAGAAAAACCCCGAGAAAGCGCAGCGGGCCATGAGCGAGCTGATTCAACTCGCGCGCATGGACACACCGGTTTCGCCCCGCGCCAAACGCCCGCGGAGCACGCGCATCAAGGACGTGGCGCGGGCGCGGTAGGACCGTGCAAGGGGGCTGACATATTGTCTGAGTTAATATAGCGTCCGGCCCGTCGCCCGATCCAACCCGGACCCCTATGCCCCTGACCGGTCAACTCATTGTCGGATTCGCCCGTGTTTCCACGGCGGAGACCTTTGATGCGGTGGACGCCGCGAGCGGCGCGAAACTGGGGCCGCCATTCAGCGTGGCAGGTCCCGCGGAAATCGAGCGTGCCTGTGCACTCGCCCAAGCCGCTTTCGATCCCTACCGCACTGCAGCACTCGATCTGCGCGCGCGCTTTCTGGACACCTGCGCCGAATCGATCCTGGCGCTGGGGGACGAGTTGATCGCACGCGCCGGTCTCGAAAGCGGATTGCCTCGCGCGCGGCTGGAAGGCGAACGCGGCCGGACGGTCGGACAGTTGCGCCTGTTCGCGGACGTCGTGCGGCGCGGCGATTTCCTTGGCGTGCGCGTCGATCCCGCGCAGCCGGAGCGCAAGCCGCTGGCGCGTTCGGATTTGCGGCAGCGCAAGATCGCGCTCGGCCCGGTCACGGTGTTCGGCGCCAGCAATTTTCCGCTCGCTTTCTCGGCGGCAGGCGGCGACATGGCGTCGGCTCTCGCGGCCGGCTGTCCGGTCATCGTCAAGGCCCACCCATCGCATCCCGGAACCTCCGAGCTTGTCGCCGGCGCGATCAGCAGCGCGGCGCGCGCCTGCGATCTGCCCGAAGGCACCTATTCGCATCTGGCAGGCCCCGCGAACGAACTCGGCGCCGCGCTTGTCGCCGATCCGCGCATCAAGGCGGTGGGCTTCACCGGCTCGCGCGCCGGCGGGTTGGCGCTGGTGAAAATCGCGGCGGCGCGGCCGGAGCCGATTCCGGTTTATGCGGAGATGAGCAGCATCAACCCCATCGTCCTTTTGCCCGGCGCGCTCAAGGCGCGGACCGAGGCGATCGCGACGGGCTTCGTCAACTCGCTGACGCTGGGCGCCGGACAGTTCTGCACCAATCCCGGCCTCGTGCTTGCGCTGGGCGGCCCGGAACTCGACCGTTTCCTCAGCCTCGCCGGCGAGGCTTTGGCGAAGACCGCGCCGGCGCAGATGCTGTCGGCGAATATCTGCGCCAATTATCGCCGCCGCGTCGACCATCTGGCGTCGCGATCCGTGTCGCTCGTCGCGCGTGGGCTCGAGGCCGGTGGTGGAAGCGTCGGCAGCGGCGCCTTGTTCGTGACCGATGCGCGCGAATTCCTCGCGGACCGGAAGCTGGGCGAGGAAGTGTTCGGGCCTGCTTCGCTGGCGGTGCGCTGCCGCGACATGGCGCAGCTCGCCGCGGTACTCGAACATCTGGAGGGGCAACTCACCGCGACGCTGCATCTGGCGGATGACGATGCCACGATCGCCGCGCGCCTCATCCCGATCCTGGAGCGCAAGGCCGGACGCATCCTGGCGAATGGCTGGCCGACCGGCGTGGAGGTCTCCCCCGCCATGGTGCATGGCGGCCCGTTCCCGGCGACCTCGGATTCGCGCGGGACATCGGTCGGCACGCTCGCCATCGAGCGTTTCCTGCGCCCGGTCTGCTACCAGGACCTGCCCGACAGCCTGCTTCCACCCGACCTGCAAAGCGGCAATCCGCTTGGTCTGCGCCGGATGGTGGACGGCGGCTACACATCATCCTGAACGAGGTTATCGGCACATGGCATTGCGGCTGGTTCAACTGCGCGACGCGAACGGAGAGCGCATGGTCGCCGCCCTCATGGACGGCGAGAGCGCGCGGCGGGTGAAAGGCATCGAAAGCAGCTACGCGCTTGCGCGCGCCGCGATCGACACGAAAACGACGCTCGCGCAAACAATTGCCGCGGCCGGGCTTGGCGAGGAGATCGATGTCGCCGGGGCGCTCAATGACGGCCGCATCCTCGCGCCCATCGACCATCCCGACAGCGCCCGCGTGTTCTTGACCGGCACCGGCCTTACCCATCTGGGCTCCGCCGATGCGCGCGACAAGATGCACGCCAAGGCCACCGCCGACGACGCGACGGACTCGATGAAGATGTTCCGGCTCGGCCTGGAAGACGGAAAGCCGCCGCCGGGGCGCAACGGCGTGCAGCCGGAATGGTTCTACAAGGGCGACGGGCGCAGCATCGTGGCGCCGCAAGCGCCTTTGCCCTCGCCAGATTTCGCGCGCGACGCCGGCGAGGAGCCGGAGATCGCCGGCATCTATCTGGTGGGCGACGACGGCACGCCGTTCCGCCTCGGTTTCGCGCTCGCCAATGAATTTTCCGATCACGTCACCGAACGCACCAACTACCTCTATCTCGCCCATTCGAAATTGCGTCCCGCGGCGCTGGGGCCGGAGCTTCTCACCGGCGAATTGCCCGAGGACATTCGCGGCATGGCGCGCGTGCGCCGCGGCGGCGAAGCGATCTGGGAAAAGCCCTTCCTGACCGGGGAGGCGAACATGTGCCACAATCTGCGCAACCTGGAACACCATCACTTCAAATACGCGCTGTTCCGCCGGCCCGGCGACGTCCATGTGCATTTCTTCGGCACCGCGACGCTGTCCTTCGCCGATGGCGTCAAGGCGCGCGACGGCGACGTCTTCGAGATCGAAGCGCCGCCCTTCACGCTGCCGTTGCGCAACCCGCTACAAACCGTGCCGTCCCCGCCCACCGGCGTACGGAGTCTTTAGACCAAGGCCCCGCCAGAGGGCCGCCAGGAGGAATGCTCGTGAAGCCCATTCGCGTCGGTCTCGTCGGCGTCGGAAAGATCGCGCGGGATCAGCACATCCCGGCCCTGCGCGGCAATCCCGCCTTCGCGCTCGTGGCCTGCGCCAGCCGCCATGCGGATGTCGATGGCGTGCAGAATTTCGCTTCCATCGAAGCAATGCTCGAAGGCTGCGCCGGTCTCGACGCAGTGGCGATCTGCACGCCGCCGCAGGTGCATTACGATGCCGCCAAGCTCGCGCTAGAAAAGGGCAAGCACGTGCTGCTCGAAAAGCCGCCTTGCGCGACGACCTTGCAGCTGGACAACCTCGCACGGCTTGCGAAAAACGCGGACCGCACGCTCTACCAGACCTGGCATTCACAGCACGCTCACGGAGTGGCGCCCGCCGCGCGCTGGCTCAAGGATCGCAAGATCCTCGGCGCGCGCGTGGCGTGGAAGGAAAACGTGCGCCAGTGGCATCCGGGGCAGACCTGGATCTGGCAGGCGGGCGGCTTCGGCGTGCTCGATCCCGGGATCAACGCGATCTCCATCCTGGCGAAAATCATCCCCGAACCGTTCTTCGCCGAAAGCGCGCGGCTGTTCGTGGCATCCAACCACGCGGCGCCAATCGCGGCGGACATCGTGTTCCGCACCGGCAGCGGCGCGGAGATTTCCGCCGCGCTCGATTTCCGCCACACCGGCGTGCAGACCTGGGACATCGATATCGATACCGACGCGGGGCCGATCAAACTCTCTGCCGGCGGCGGCGCGCTCACCATCGGCGACAGACCGGCCCCGCCCGATCCCGGCGCGCTCGGAAGCGAATATGAATCGATCTATGCCCGCTTCGCCGAGTTGATCGCGCACCACCAATCGGATGTCGATGCGCGGCCGTTCCAGCTTGTCTCGGACATCTTACTGGTGGCCAAACAATCCGCGGTCGAGCCATTCGAGGATTGAACGCCGTCACAAAATAATCGCGAGGGGGAAACCATGAAAAGCAGCACGGCCGCCGCCAGCAAGATCGCGGCCCACGTCGCCACCGCCGTTCCCGCCCATGGCTCGATTTTCAACGGGCTGGACTGGTTCGTCGTCGCGCTGTTCGTCGCGGCGATGCTGGCGGTCGTGCTGCTCGCGATGCGCAAGAAGCCCGAATCCGGCAAGGACTATTTCCTCTCAGGCCGCGACAGCAACTGGCTGCAGATCGGCTCCTCGATCTTCTCCTCCAATATCGGCTCGGAGCATCTGGTCGGCCTCGCCGGGGCCGGCTTCGCCACCGGCATGGCGATGGCGCATTGGGAGATCCAGTCGTGGCTCATTCTCGTGCTCGGCTGGGTGTTCGTGCCGCTCTACGACCGGATGAAGATCTTCACGATGCCGGAATTCCTGGAGCTGCGCTTCAGCCGCGGCTCGCGCAATGTGCTCAGCTTGCTCACCATCGCCAGCCTCGTGCTCACCAAGATCGCGGTTACCATCTATGCCGGCGACGTCGTGGTGCGCACGCTGCTCGGCATCAATACGGTGGACATCTTCGGCTTCCACATGGATGTGTTCTGGGCCATCGCGCTCGGGCTCGCGCTCACTACGGGCGTGTACACGATCCTCGGCGGTTTGCGCGTGATCATGTACACCGCCGTACTGCAGGCGCCGGTGCTGATCCTGGGGTCCGTCTGCATCCTCTATACCGGCCTGCATGTTCTCGGCCATGGCGACCTGATGGCGGGCTGGCGCGCGACGGTCGCCGCGGCGGGCGCGAACATCCATCTGATCCGTCCGTTCGGCGATCCGGACTGGTCGTGGGCGGCGGTGCTGCCGGGCTCGGCGATCATAGGCTTCTGGTACTGGTGCACCGACCAGTACATCGTGCAGCGCGTGCTCGCGGGAAAGAACCAGCAGCAGTCGCGGCGCGGCACGATCCTGGCCGGCTTTCTCAAGCTCACGCCGGTCTTCATCTTCCTGGTGCCGGGGATGATCGCCTTCGCGCTGACCAAGGATCCCGCCAACGGATTCAAGACCAGCGGCGACGCCGCCTATACCTCGCTGGTGGCGCAGATCCTGCCGCATGGATTGCGCGGCATGGTGGCCTGTTCGATGATCGTGGCGCTGATGGCTTCGCTCGCCTCCAAGTTCAACGCGTCGGCCACGCTCTTCACGATGGATTTCTTCCGCGAATGGTATCCGAACGCCTCGGGCCGCACCGAGGTGGTGGTCGGTCGCATCGCGACGCTCGTGATCGTCATCATGGGCATCTGCTGGGTGCTGGTGATCAAGAGCCTGCATTCGGACCTCTATGTCTATCTGCAGAGCGTGCAGGGCTATCTGTCGCCCGCCATCGCCGTGCTGTTCCTGCTGGGCGTATTCTGGAAGCGCGCGACGGCGACCGGAGCGCTGTGGTCCTTCGTGATCGGCGTGATCGGCGGCTTCGCGCGCCTCGCCGCCGACCTCGTCATGCGCAACGACAGTACGGCGGTGAACACGGCCAAGGAGCAACTCTACCGTCACGCGATCACGCTTGACCAATACAACGCGGCCATCGCGCCGGTACGCGCGCGGCATGGCTGGATCTTCGATTTCTGGAACGTCAACTGGCTCTATTACACCCAGATCTTGTTCGCCGTGACCGCCGTGCTGCTGATCTCCATCAGCCTCTTGACCCGCGCGCCGGACCGCGAAACGGTCCGCTACACCTGGTATGGCGCGACGCCAGCGGAAAAGGCCGCCACGCGCGCGAGCTGGACCGCATCGGACGTGGTGCTGAGCCTGATCGTGCTCGCCGCGGTCGTGCTGTTCTATTTCGAGTTCTGGTGAGCCTTACGCGGAAACGGGCTGATAGAGCCGCGTGGTTTCGTGGCCGATGGCGAAATAGGGTTTGAAGCTTTGCGCGCCGTCGCTCGTGACGACGCGCCATTCGGACGACCCCGCGGCGACCTGCCGGATCGAGGAAAGCTCGCTGCGCTTGAACGGCAGGAAACGATCGCCAACGGCGAACAGAGCCAGCGGCCCCTGCATTACGGCGAGCTGATCGGGATGTTTTTCGTCCACGGCCTCCAGCCGCACCGGCATGTCCAGCACCAGCGTGATGCGGTCGCCGTCGCGCCACTCGCGGCGAATCTCGTGGAAGCGGCCGGCGACGATTGCTGCGTCCATGCGGCGGCGGCCGTTGACGGCCACAGCCGTGCCGGGCCCCGCCCAGGCGGGAATGCGCAACGACACCGAGAAGGTCTGCGCCGTCGCCGTGTGCACCTCGATCTCGATCTCAGGATCGAGCGGATAGTCCGTCGTCACCCGCAGGCTCATCGGCTTGCCGCCCTGCTGCCAGCGCATAACGGACGGCGTGTAGAGATTGACGAACACGCTCTCGCCATTCGTCAGATACGAACTGATCCCGTAATCCGCCACGATCTGGCCGAGCGTGCCCGAACAGCACGGGCATTTGTATTCGAAATAGGTCTTGGAGCCGGCGGTGTTGTAGTCCGCATAGTAGAACGCCGTGCCGTCCGGCTTCATCGGCAGCGCGCCCAGCACCGTATTGTAAAGCACGCGCTCCATGCTGTCGCCGTAGCGGCTTTCGCCGGTGACGCTCATCAGATAGCGCGCGGCCTTGAAATGCCCGTAGGAGCCGCACGGAGTCTCGAACCCCGCATGTGTCGTGTTCAAGCTATCGCCCAGCGCGCCCGTGCCCGGCATGACGAACCCTTCGTTCGGACCCCAGCCGCCGGTGGCGAAGCTTTGCGCCAGGACGAAATCGAAACCGTTGCGCGCCGCCGCCAGATGCTTGGCATCGCCATCGACCTGATAGGCCTGCATCGCGGAACTGAGCGCGTTCATGTGGCTGTAGGCATGCTTGCCGGGCAGAACGTTTTCGCCCCGCGCCAGCGGCTCGAAATATTCGCGATCGAGCAGGAAGCGCGCGGCAAGCGTGCGATAGCGCTCACCCGCGCCACGCCGCCAGGCGAGATAGAGATTTTCGGGGAGCGTGTAAGACTCGTCCCAGGTGAACGCGACGTTGGGATGCGGCCGCGCCGCCATTTCGGGCCGCGTCAGCGCCTTTTCCGGAAGATGCGGCAGTGCCGCGTCCGTCGCCAGGTCGAGGACGCGCAACGCGCTCTCGTCGCCGGCGAAAGCATAGGCATCGATGAGGCCGATATTGATCTTGTCGAATGTGTAGCAGGGCAGCGGATAGAAGTCGTAGAACCGCGACGTGATCGTCGGCGCAAAACCCGCGATCAGCCGCCGGACCTTCTGCCGTGTCGCGTCGTCGCCCGTGATCGCGGCTGCGCGCGCAAGGCCCGAAACATATTGGCCGAAACTGTGCCCCGGAATGAACCCATGCATATCGGAAGGCGGATTGAATCCGGACGACGCATTGTACCAGCCGCCAAAATCGCCGCCCGGCGCGGACAATCCGCCGGCCATGCGAAACGGCTTGAGCAACGCGTCTTCATCCAGCGCCAGCAGCGTCGCGTGCTGCGCGCGGAATTGCGCGAGCATCGGTCCGGCCAGAAGGGTCACATCGCGATAAGTGGCGGGCCTCAGCATCGCGGCGGCGTAAGGCGCTGTCACCCCGGCCGCGGCCTTGCCGGCTAAGGCGCCGACGGCAAGCGCGCTTCCCAGTTCCAGCATCGAACGGCGAGAGAAACCGGTCATTTTCCGTTGCCAACCTTTTGTCAGACATTTACTTTAGCAGGATCTCGTCCAATTGAAATCCACAGATGACGGCCAGCAACATGACAGGCGCCATTGCCCAACTTGTCGATGTCATCGCCGCGAAAAACACGCTCCCACCACCGTCACCTGGCGCACTCGCGCGTGCTCGGTGTCGTAGGACAAGGTCTCGCTCGTGGCGCCCTCGCTCACCGCTTTGGTCAGGTTGAAGCCGGTATAGGACAAGTCTATTCGCTAAGCCTAAATTCAATTCTCACATTGCACTAGGGCAGCGGGAGATGTGGTGGAATCAAGGATTCGACCATAAGCAAAGTGTATGCGCATCTGCTCGCACGGACCGCCGTTAGGACCAAACGGTATGGCTAAAACGCCTTCTGCAACTTTCCCATGGCTGTCTATTTTCTTTATCCAGAGTTGAGAACGCAGCGGACGGCGATTTCAACTGCGAGACAATCGAGGTGATCTCCGTCTTCCAGTCGCCACCGCTAATCGTCATCAAAACGATGTGGCCATTCGGCATAAAAAAATCCAAGCCGACGGCGAGTTTCTGATCGCCTTTGTAAACAATTTCAATGGGCCACGTGTCCAAGCCATGCTCGACGGATCGTAATTTGTGACAGATATGGTTTGAGAATCGGGTTCCTTGTCCCCGGCTAAACCAATCGATGGCGCCGCGAAAACTAGAACGGCTAACATACGCGTCAGAATGTCGTTCTTCAGCGTCATTGCGGAACCTCTCTCTTGGCGGAGAAATCCGCTACAGGGTCAGCGTAATCATAAAGGGTCTTGCTCTGTATGCTATATAAATAAGCGCCGATGGATACGCTCGACCCTTGATATCTTTGCAGTTGCCTATCGATCGCTTTCGTCACGTCCACATCGCAGCCTTGGCATCGGCTCAGTTCCTCACTATTAAGTGCGTTACCTGCTCCAAATACAAAGGCATCTAATCCCCCGTACGAAGGGTGTGTGTGCCACCAAGCCGCAACTATTGTTTTGCCATCTACATAAATCGGAATGTTTCCTTCCGTTCCTCCGTATAAAGAGAACTCCCATCCATTCGCATCCTTAAAAATTAATCCGCCATATTCCAGGCTATCGAGATTCGGCAAAGTTTTGGCCAGCGCAATTGAGGCATTTGCGGCTTGGTCAGGGTTGCCATAGCCCACAGTGGATTGGAAAATCAGTTCGGACTAGGGTGGTCGATATCATTGAACAGATACCCGAACGCGCCCGTCACCTGGATTTTCATCGGCAAGGCGGCTATATCAGCGATCCTCGATAGACGCAGACGGCATTTGACTACTTTGGATCGACCGCAGCTGATCTCTGAAGCTAACGCCGAGATTGGTAGCACGTTTGCACTTCTCCTCGCCGACGTTTGATGACGGTTTATCCGCTCTTCCTGCACTTTCAGTGGGGTCGGCGATGGCTTTCGCCTGGGACACGCGGGCGCTGCGCGGTCCGTCACGGACACATCGGGTGTAAGGTAAATACCCAAAGCCGCGTTGGGGCGTGAGAGTTCCGCCCTGGTCTTCTTGGAGTAGGTCCAGATTTGGCCTAGGGTCAGGCGTCCGAGGCGGGGACGCCGCCGCGCTATCTTCTCACAGCTTGGATCGCAAATGGCTTTGGTCAAGACCTCGAAAATTGGCGCGGGCGACGTGAAGTCTCCGCCACCGCCGGCAAGTGTCGCCACTCCCACAAAATCCAAAACCAACGGGAGCGCGCAAAAGACCGCCCCGGGTTCGCGTCGGGACACGCTTTCCGAACGCGTGGCCGCCGCGACCGAAGAGCTGGCGAGCGGGTTGACCGAGGCCTCGGCCGCCGCGATGGAGCTGCGCAGTTCCATGGAGCAGATCGCCAGCGGCGCCGATGAAGCTGCCGGGGCGTCTCAGGAGCAGCTTCAGGCCATCAAACGGATCGTCGCCAGTCTTGCTACCGCGCGCGGGGAAGCCGACGCGTCCCGCCGCCGGACCGAAGTGGTGCAAAGCGTACTGGCGGAAACGTCGGGCCAGATCACCATCTCGGCGCGCGCGATCGAGCGCAACGCGGAGCGGCAAACCGCGTCAGTCACGATCATCGCCGAGCTGGAACGGCGGGCGAAAGACATCGGTGAGATCACCAAGACGGTGAGCCGGATTTCGGATCAAACCAATCTTCTTGCCCTCAACGCCGCTATCGAAGCGGCGCGCGCGGGCGATCATGGTCGCGGATTCGCTGTGGTCGCGGATGAAGTTCGCGCTTTGGCGGAAACCTCCGACAAGAGTGCGCAAGAAGTTCAAAATCACGTCGATGCCATCCAAAACGATGTGCGCGGTGTGGTAACCGCCGTGCGCGCGGCCGCTGATATCGCGGCAAGCGAGTCCAAGGCCGCCGCGTCGGTAGTTGAGATGCTCGATGCGCGGCGCGAGGACATGGTGCGCATCGCCGAAGGCAGCCAGGATATCCTGACAGCCGCGCTGGAAGCCGAACGTGCGGTTGCCGAAGCGCAAAAAGGCGCCGAGCAGGTGGCAAGCGCCGCCGAAGAACAATCCGCCGGCGCAAGCCAAGCGCAGACCGCCGTGCAGCAACAGTCTACGTCCCTGGAGCAGGGACAAGTCGCGGCCCAGGCGCTTGCCGTCCTTGCCGAGGATTTGCGTGCGGGCCGCGCGAGCGCTTCGGCAGCGGAGCAGATCGGCTCGGCGGCAGAAGAGTTGTCGGCCACCATTCAGGAACTATCGAGCGCGGCGAGCCAGATCATGTCGGCTGTCGAGCAGATCAATCGCGGCTCGCAGCAGCAAGCGAGCGCGACGCATGAAACCTCTGCGGCGCTCGGCCAAATCGAAAACAGCGCCAAGCTCGCACAGACCCGTTCGGGCGAAGCCAGCGCACGGCTGAAGGCGCTGGAAACGGCTATTGGCGAATCGCGTGGTGCGGTTCAGAAGCTCATTCAGGGCGTGGGCAGCGCGCTCAAGGAAACGCAAGCGAGCGTGGCGACCATCGGGCGGCTCGAAACCGTCGGACGGCGGATCGAGAAGATCGTCGATGCCATCGCGCTGGTCGCGGTGCAGACGAACATGCTGGCGGTCAGTGGCTCTGTGGAAGCGGCGCGCGCCGGGGATGCCGGGCGCGGGTTCGCCGTGGTGTCGAGCGACATACGCGGGCTGGCCCGCGAGGCGGCAGAGAATGTGGAGCGCGCGAAGGATACGGTGCGCGGGGTCCTCGGCCAGATCGCGACGTTGAAACGCGATATGGAACAGATCATCGCGGAATCCGAGGCGGAGGTGCAGAACAACCGCGCAGTCTTCACGTCGTTCGACAAAGTGGACCGTGAACTCACGTCCCTGAACGCCGCCAACAAGGCCATTGGCCTGGGCGCAGACGAGATTCTCTCGGCTGCCGGTCAAACGGCCGCGGGTGCGCGCCAGATCGCGACGGCGGCGGAAGAAGCCGGCAACGCCGCGCGGCAGGCAGCGACCGCATCGACCGAGCAGGCGCGCGGCGCGGAAGACCTCGCGGCCGCAATTGAGGAAATCGCTTCGCTGGCAGACGAATTGAAGCGGCAGAATGCCTGAGCAGGTGGAAATATTCGGCAGCACCGGCCAGCGAAGGTTTCTCACCTTCCGCATGGCCAAGCGACTTTATGCGCTCGCGGCGGAGGAAGTCTCCGAAGTGATCCGCATTCCGGCCGCAGCGCGTGTGCCCCAAGCGCCGGACGCGTTGCTCGGCATCGCCAATTTGCGCGGCACGGTTCTGCCGCTGGTCAGCCTGCGTGGGTTGCTCGGGGCGGGTGAGGTCGAGAGTTTACAGAACGCGCGCGCAATTGTGCTGGCCAACGGCGCACCGGTGGCACTCGCCGTGGATTCCGTCGAAGCACTGGTGACGGTCGAGAGCGACCGGATCGAGACCCAACAGGCTGAACTGAGCACCGAAGACGGCGAACGGCTCAAGGGCGCGTTTCCGACCGGCAGCGGCGCCGCGAAGATTCTCGACATTCAGAGCCTGCTCGAAACCGCGTTTGCCGAGCGCGCGAAGCCGCAGCGGCAGGCCCGCCGCGGCACCGCCGCGGCACAGGCCGCCGAAACGCAGCATGCCGACATCGACATGATCGTCACCTTCGAAGTTGCCGGGCAGGAATATGCGCTGGCTTTGGGCGCCGTTCAGGAAATCGTGCCCGCGCCCGAAAGTGTCGCGAAGATGCCCCGGGCCGAGGCACTGGTGCTTGGCATGATGGCGTTTCGCGATACGCTGCTGCCGCTGCTCTCGTTGCGTGGCCTTTTGGGATTTGCCCCTGCCGAGCAATCGGACGGGCGGGAGAAAGTGGTCGTCGCCCATATCGGCGGAACATTGGTGGGGCTGGTCGCGGATCGCGCCCGTGCCATCGTCGCCGCCGAACGCGACCGGATCGATCCTGTTCCGCCGATGCTTTCGGCGCGCGCCGGCGGCGAAGCGAAAATCAACGCCGTCTATCGCGGCGAGGCGGGACACAGGCTCATCTCCATTCTCGCGCCAGACCAGTTGTTTCGGGAGGACGTCATGCGCCGGTTGGGTGCACAGCAACAGACTGTCGCGCAAACGGGTACGGGCGATGCGGCGCGCGTCGAGCGAAAATTTCTCGTGTTCCGACTCGGCAAGGATGAGTTCGGATTGCCGGTCGAAGCGGTCGATGAGGTCGCCCGGGTGCCAGAGCAAATCACGCGCGTGCCGAAGACGCCGAAATTCCTGGAAGGCGTCGTCAACCTGCGCGGCGAGGTACTGCCGGTTGTGGACCAGCGCAAGCGTTTCGACATGCCAAAGCTGGAGCATGGCGAGAATCGCCGCCTGATCGTGGTGCGGACGGAACGCCATCGCGCCGGTCTGATCGTGGACAGCGTTTCGGAGGTCCTGCGCAGCGAAACGAGCGCCATCGAAGCCACGCCCAGCTTGACCGACGACACCACCCGCCTCGTTCACGGCGTGATCAATCTCGAAAAGGACGGGCGCATCGTGTTGCTGCTCGATCCTGCGGAACTCTTGACGCGCGCCGAACGCGGTCTGCTGGATGCATTCGCGGCCAAGGCGCGTTCGTGATCAAGGTTCTGGTGGTCGACGACTCCGCGCTGGTGCGCAAGTTGTTCGGCCGCGTCCTCGAATCCGAATTCGAAGTCCAGTTCGCGCGCGACGGGCTTGAGGCGCTGGCGCAGCTGTCCGCTTTCCGGCCCAACGTCATTACGCTCGACATCAACATGCCGCAAATGGACGGGCTGGAATGTCTCGACCGCATCATGGTCGAGCGGCCTTGTCCCGTTGTGATGGTGTCGTCGCTCTCCGCCGAAGGCGCCGACGCGGTTCTGGAAGCCATGCGGCTGGGCGCGGTGGATTTCGTCGCCAAACCGGGCGGCGCGGTGTCGCTGAAGATGGACGCGTTCGCGCCGGAGCTGATCGAGAAGGTGCGTGCCGCCGCCGGCGTCAAGCTGAAAGCGAGTGCGCGGCTGCGCGAACGCATCCAGCGCCGCATCGGCGGCACAATGCCGCCCCGCCGCAAACCGGTTGCCGATAAAGAGCAGCCTCGTGCGAGCGGCAGCGGCCTCGTTCTGGTCGGCACGTCCACCGGCGGCCCGCCGGCGCTGGAAGCCTTGCTGACACCACTGCCTGCGAACTTCCCCTGGCCGATCCTGATCGCGCAGCACATGCCGGCGTCCTTCACCGGACCCCTCGCGCGACGGCTCGATGGTATCTGCGCCATCGAAGTGGCCGAAGTCGTCCATCCCGTGAAGATGATGCCGGGTTGCGCCTATATCGGGCATGGCGATGCCGACTTGGTCGTGGCGTCCCGCGCCGCTGGCCCGGTCGTCACCTCCGTTGCGGCGCAGGCGGGCTATCCCTGGCATCCCAGCACCGACAGATTGGTGCGCAGCGCCATGGAACAGTTCGCGGCCAGCCAGCTTATTGGTGTGCTGATGACCGGCATGGGCGATGACGGGGCGGAGGCGATGGCGCGGTTGCATTCCCAAGGCGGGAAAACCATCGCCGAAGCGGAAGAAACGGCCGTGGTCTGGGGTATGCCAGGAGAGCTAGTAAAGGCCGGCGGCGCCGACTGGATCGTTCCGTTGCCGAAAATCGCAAGCCGTTTACAACAATTGGTGCCAGGCGATGCCGCTGATCCACAGACCGACTGATGCGCCGGGTGCCGCGCCCGCCTCGCTGGCGAGCGGTTCCGCCGATGAACGCTGGACGGCGGCGCGCGCGCTTGCCGCGACAGCGCAAGGCGTGCAGGCCTTGGCGAAGGCCCTCGCCGGCGAAACCGATCCCCCCGTGCGCGAAGCGATCTTCACGGGGCTGGCGCGCATCGCGACCCCCGACAGCGCCGCCGCGGTGCTGCCCTATTTGCGCTCCGACGATGCCACCTTGCGTACCGGTGCGCTGGATGCGTTGCGCGCGATGCCCGGCGCGGCGAAGCCGCATCTGAATACGCTACTCAACGATCCGGATGCCGACGTGCGTCTGCTGGCCTGCGAGATCGTGCGCAATCTGGACAGCACCGAGGCCACGCGCTTGCTCTGCGCGTTGATCGACGGCGAGCGCGAAACCAATGTCTGCGCCAGCGCCGTGGATGTGCTGGCGGAAATCGGCACCGCGGAGGCGCTACCGCATCTGGCGCGCTGCGCGGAGCGTTTTAAGGGCGATCCGTTCCTGGGCTTCTCCATCAAGGTCGCCACGGACCGGCTCAGGACCGCCCGTGAATGAGATCGCGCCGCTGACCGAAGAGGAATTCCGCCGCCTGTGCGACTTCCTCTACCGCAGAACCGGCATGGTCTTCACCGAGGCCAAACGGTATTACGTCGAACGCCGCATCATCGACCGCATGAACGCGACCGGATCGGGCACCTTCGCCAGCTATTTCGCACGGCTGCGCGCCGATCTCGGCGGCGAAATCGAGCAATTCATCAATGCCTTCACGGTCAACGAGACCTATTTCTACCGCGAAGACCACCAGCTCAAATGCATGACCTCCGACCTTCTGGCGGAACGCCTGCGCGCCAAGCGGCGGCACGAAGCGATCCGCATCTGGTCCGTACCCTGCTCGACCGGCGAGGAGCCCTATTCCATCGCCATGTGGCTCCTCGAAAACTGGCCGCAGGTGGATTCGCACGACGTCGAGATTATCGGCTCCGACATCGACACGAACGTGCTCGACGCAGCGCGCGCGGGGTTGTTCGGCAAGCGCGCCTTGATGCGGCTGGCCCCGGAACTGGTCACGAGATATTTCGTGGAGGACGGCGCCGACCGCTGGCGGATACTCGACGACCTGCGCGGATCCGTGCGCTTTACGCCGGCCAACATCATGGAGGTGTCCGAAACCCGGCCGCACGGCAAGTTCGATATCATCTTCTGCCGCAACGTGCTGATCTATTTCGACGATACCTCGCGGCGGCTGGCGGCGGAAAACCTGTATGAGAACCTCGCACCGGGGGGTTATATTTGCCTGGGACACACCGAATCCATGAGCCGTATTTCGCCCCTGTTCGAGGTCTGCCGGTTCGACGACGCCATCGTCTATCGCCGGCCGCTGGAGGCGTCCCATGGCTGATCGCAAACCACGCGTGCTGATCGTGGACGACGCCAATCTCGTGCGGCTTTATTATCGCGACATATTGGAGGGCGCCGGCTACGAGGTCGATGAAGCGCTGAACGGGCTGGAAGCGCTCGAAAAGCTGCTCACGGCACCGGCCGATCTGCTCATCGTAGACGTCAACATGCCACAGATGGATGGCTTCACTTTCCTGCGTGCGTTGCGGCGGCTGGATTTGCCGCTGGCGTCGATCCCGGCGCTCGTTACCAGCACCGAATCCAAGCCGCAGGACTTCGTTGGGGCGCGTGCGGCCGGCGCGAATTTCTACCTCACCAAGCCGGTGAGTCGCGAAAGCCTTGCCGACCATGTTGGCCTCCTGTGCGGGCGGGCGACATGAACGAGTTCGTCGAACAATTCATCATCGAGTCCCGCGACCTCGTCGAACAGGCGAGCGGCGACCTGCTCGCGCTGGAACACGATGCCGGCGACAAGGGACGGCTCGACAGCGCCTTCCGCGCTTTCCACACGCTGAAGGGCGGCGCGGGCATCGTGGACTTCACCGCCATGGCCCGGGCGCTGCACGCTGCGGAAGATGTGTTGTCCGCCGTGCGCGCCGGTACGCGGCCGATCACGCCCGCGCTGATCGGCGATTGCCTCACCTGCCTCGACCAGGTGGTGCAGTGGCTGGATGCCATGGAAACCAGCGACGAGCTTCCAGCCGCCGCAGAAGCGCAGGCCGACGCCATCGTCGCGCGTTTCGCCGAAGAGAATACGCCGGCTGCGGCTGCTCAGACCGCTGCGGCCAGGAGCATGCCTTCCTCTTGGACGTTGGCGCGCGCGATTCTGGAAGAACAATGCCTGCTTCTCGCCGAAGCTGGTCCCGAAGGGCTAGCGGGACGCGTCGCATCGGCCGCCCGTGCCGCCGCGAATGTCCTGCGCGCTTCGGGGCGCGATGCTGCCGATGTCGAACAAGCCGGCGATGCGGGATATTTGATCGCCGCGATCACGCAAGCGCTCACCGAAGCGCCCATGCCGGAAAAGGCGAGCGCGCCGGACGACACTGCCCCGCGCAGCTTTCGCGTAGATGCCGAGCGCGTGGATGCGCTGGTGAACCTGACCGGCGAATTGACCGTGGCGAAGAACACCGCCGGCCAT
This sequence comes from Rhizomicrobium sp., assembly GCA_036268825.1. Taxonomy (GTDB): domain Bacteria; phylum Pseudomonadota; class Alphaproteobacteria; order Micropepsales; family Micropepsaceae; genus Rhizomicrobium. The sequence continues at coordinate 18,905 of DATATK010000102.1, forward strand.
CTCGCCAAGCTGGCGCAGGATGGAGCCAATCCGCTCGCGGCGGCTCTGGCGGAGCAGCATGCACAATTCGACCGTCTGGTCGGTGCGCTTCAACATGCCGTGCTCAGCATGCGTGTGCTGCCGCTACGTCAGGTCTTCCAGCGCTTTCCCCGTCTGGTTCGGGAAATGGCGGTGAAGCTGGACAAATCCGCGCGTTTGGTGACAGAGGGTGACGACACCGAGGCCGACAAGGCGATTGTGGAGGCATTGTACGAGCCGCTGTTGCATGTGCTGCGCAACGCGGTGGACCACGGTGTGGAGAGTGCGACGGAGCGCGCGGCGGCTGGGAAAACAGACGTAGCCACGATCCTTCTGCGCGCGGGCCGCGAGGGCGAACATGTCGTCGTCGAAGTTGAAGACGATGGACGCGGCATCGATGTGGCGCGTGTGCGGCAAGTGGCGAGCGAGCGCGGCGTCGGGTCCGCCGAAAGCCTCGCCGCGCTGAGTGACGCGGAAGTCATCGATTTGATCTTCGCGCCCGGTTTTTCGACGGCCTCCGAAGTCACGGGGCTTTCCGGGCGCGGCGTCGGGATGGACGCGGTGCGCTCGGCGGTGGAGCGGCTCGGCGGCCGCGTGTCGGTGGAGAGCCGGGCCGGGCGCGGCAGCGCAGTGCGCTTCGATCTGCCGTTCAGCGTGATGATGACGCAGGTGATGACGGTCGAAGCCGGTGGCCAGATGTTCGGCATCCCGCTCGATGCTGTCGTCGAAACCATCCGCGTTCCGCGCGAGCGGATCAAGCCGGTGGGGGCGGCCTACGCGATAGTGCATCGCGACCAGACCGTTCCTGTAATCGACCTGGCCAGGACTTTAGGCCATGGAAAAGGCGCGGATCGCACCGCCGAGGCGACACTCGTTACGGTTTTTTCGGGCGGGCAGTTGGGCGCATTCGAAGTGGAGCGGCTGGGGGCGCGGGTAGATGTGATGCTGAAGCCGATGGCGGGACTGCTTTCGGGCATTCCCGGTGTCTCAGGCACCACCCTGCTCGGCGACGGCACGGTCCTGCTGGTCCTGGATATCCTCGCGTTGCTTTCCTGAGGCCGAGGCTGTTTTGTACGGCGGGTGGCAGCGCGCCGTATACGCATTATTAATAACACTCCAGAAATGTACAATCGGCAGGAACCGAATTGCGTTCGGGCCGTTGAACGACAGGGGCCGGTGCAAGTTCATGAAGATTCTCATTGTCGACGACAGCAAACTTGCGCGCATGGCCGTGGCCAAAGCGCTCAACGTCCATTATCCGGATTGGGGTCGCATCGAAGCCGCCAATGCGGACGATGCAATTGCATCCGCGCGCGAAGCGGACATCGCGCTTCTCGATTTCAACATGCCGGGGCGCGACGGCCTCGCCCTTGCCGCCGAACTGCGCGCGACAAAACCGGCGATGCCGGTCGCGATCATCTCGGCCAACCACCAGCAGGAAATCGTCCAGCGCGCGCATGCTATCGGCGCCACCTTCCTGCAAAAACCGCTGACCGAACAGGCCCTGAGCGAATTCCTCAGCAGCGCGATCCAAAAGCTGAAAGCGGGCGCAAAGTGAATGCCGAGCCGCCTCTTATCTTGAACGAACTTGAGTTGGACGCGCTCACCGAATTGGTGAATCTCGGCGTCAGCCAGGCTGCGAACAGCCTACGCGAGATGGTCGGCGAACAGGTGCATCTCTCCGTGCCGAGCGTCGAGATGATCAGCCGGCCGCGCGCCATCGAAATCCTCAGCAAGAGCGAGGCGAACACCCTTGTCGCCGTCCACCAGGTCTTCGAGGGCGATATCACCGGCCGCGCTCTGCTCATTTTTCCGGAGACCAAGAGCCTGGAGCTGGTTCGCGCGGTGACGAACGCGGACCTTTCGCTGGAAGATATCATCGAGCTTGAGCAGGAAGCCCTGGCGGAGACCGGCAACGTCATCCTGAACGGCTGCCTTGCCACCATCGCCAACCAGCTTCAACGCACGCTGAAAATCTCGCTGCCGGAAATCCTGCGCGGCGACAGCACCTCGCTCTTCAACCTGCAGCCGCCGCCCGATGCCGGCGACGTCGTCATGTTCGTTTATATCAACTTTGCGGTCCGCCACCGGGACATCCAGGGCTATATCGCCATGCTGATGGACATGCCGTCCTTGACGGCGCTAAAACTGCTGCTTGGCGAATTCATCCAAAGAACGGCTGGGGAAATCATACCCTAATTCGATGCAAGATGACGCGCTGCTGACGGCTGTCTTCGATGCTCTCGATACCGGCGTCATCGTTCTGGACGCCGAGCGCCGCATTGTCTTCTGGAACGATTGGGTGGCTGCGGCGAGCGGCGTATCCGGCGAGGCCGCTGCCGATCGAAAACTGGATGAAGTGTTTCCGCATGCATCTCTGCGGCGGGTTCTGGCGGCCGTCAACATCGCTTTGGAATCCGGCACGTCGAGCCTGGTGACCCACACGCTGAATCCCGATCTGCTTCCGCTCAAGACGCCGGCGGCCCGCAAGCTGATCCACGACGTGATGGTACGGGCCATCGGCAAGCGTCCGTTCCAACGCTGCGCCATCCAGATCGTCAACGTGACGGTCGCGGCAGAACGCGAAATCGTGCTGCGCAAGCGACAGAATGCACGTTACGACGCGGTCGTCGATAGCGCGCCGGATGTCATCCTCACGCTCGATGCAACGGGCGTCATCCAACTGGCCAATCCGGCGGCGGCGCGCCAGTTCGGCTATGACGCGCAGGAACTCGTCGGCCGATCCGCCGGTATATTGTTTGCGGATCAGGACGCGTGGAACAGTATTCGAATTGCGGTGATGAACGGCGGTTCCGTGCGCCAGCCCGCCGAGATCGTGGCGCGGCGCAAGGATGGTTCGCCCAGTTACCTCGAAGTGTCCGTCTCGCGCTGGCAAAGCGATTCCCGCGTCTTCCTGACCGCGATTTTGCGCGACGTGAACGAGCGGCATAACGCGGAAGAAGCCCTGCGCGCCAGCGAGGCGCAATTCCGCAGCTTCGCGCAAGCCGTGCCCAACCACGTTTGGACGTCGCCGCCCACGGGAGAGCCGGATTGGTTCAACGACCGCGCTTATGAGTATAGCGGGTTGGCACAAGGCGAGTTGAACTGGGGCCTGATCGTCCATCCAGACGATTTTGCCCACTCAGCGGAACGCTGGACGGCCGCGCTGCAAACGGGGCACACTTACGAGACCGAATTCCGCTTGCGCCGCGCCGATGGCGTCTATCGCTGGCATATCGCCCGCGCGCTCCCCATCCGCGCGGAGACCGGCGAGATCACCCGCTGGATCGGCACGAACACCGATATCGAGGACCAGAAAAAAGCTTCGCAAATGCTGGCGAATTCGAACGCCACGCTCGAACAACGCGTCACCGAACGCACCGGCCAGCTCATGCAGGCCGAGGAAGCGCTTCGGCAGAGCCAGAAGATGGAAGCGGTGGGCCAGCTCACCGGCGGCATCGCGCACGACTTCAACAACCTGCTGCAGGGCATCATCGGCGCGCTAGACAGGATACAGAAGCGCATCGCCGAAGGACGCATCGGCGATATCGATAAGTTCCTGCAAGGCGCCGTCGCCTCCGCCAATCGCGCAGCAGCGCTCACCCATCGCCTGCTCGCCTTCTCGCGGCGGCAACCCGTGGACCCGCGGCCCGTCGATATCGGCCAGCTTGTCTCGACGATCGCGGAACTGTTGCGGCGCTCCATCGGCGAGTCCCTGGAAATGAAGATCGCGGCGGAGGACGGCCTCTGGCTCGTCCGCTGCGACACCAACCAGCTTGAAAACGCGCTGCTCAATCTGGCGATCAACGCCCGCGACGCCATGCCGGACGGCGGGACGCTCAGCATCGCGATGTCGAATGTCGTGCTCTCAGCTCCGCAGGCGTTCCAGCGCGAACTCTCACCCGGCGAATATGTCCGCCTCAGCGTGAGCGACACCGGCGTCGGCATGCCGCCGGATGTAAAGGTCCGTGCCTTCGATCCCTTCTACACCACCAAGCCAATCGGTCAGGGAACGGGGCTGGGTCTGTCGATGATCTACGGTTTCGTGCGCCAGTCCGACGGCGCGATCCGGATCGAAAGCGAGACCGGCAAGGGCACCACCATCGAAATCTGTCTGCCACGTTTTCGTGGTGCGCTCGACGATATCGCGGTGACCGAGCAGGCGCCGGATGCGGATCATATGGGCAACGATGAAGTCGTCCTCGTCGTCGAGGACGATGGCGTCGTCCGTCTCCTGATCGTCGAGGTTCTCAACGATCTGGGTTACAAGGCTCTGGAAGCCGCGGATGGGCCATCGGCGTTGCGCATCCTGATGTCCGCACAGCGCATCGACCTTCTGGTCACAGACATTGGATTGCCCGGCCTGAACGGCCGCCAGCTAGCCGACGCCGCACGCACCAAACGCCCGGACTTGAAGATATTGTTCATGACCGGCTATGCCGAAATCGCGGCAGGCAGCGCCTTCTTGGAGCCAGGGATGGAAATTGTCACCAAGCCGGTCGCTATGGAAATCCTCGCGAAGCGAATTCGCACACTGATCGAAGGTTCGGCACGCTGACTCTGGCACATCCCGGCGCCATGCTCTGCGACTCGTAAGCTCAGAGATCAGTCCCCGCATGAAAAACCCGTGTCAGCCCGGTCGAACGGGTCTCTGTTGCGGTTTGTCGCCCGCCGTCCCCTCAACGACGCGAGGATCGAACCGGTCTCCGCCGAATGCGAACCGCGTCTCCACGACGCCGCGTCACCGATTTCTGGAAACGGTTCGTTGGAGGCGGAGACAAATGGATAGAAGTCCGGGGTTGTTCTCTGCGACAGCCGGGTTCACACGGACAGAGACCCGAACCAGTCGCGGGACGGCCCGAAAGCGGGCGGTATTTCGTCTGTGTGCGGAAAGATAAAATCCAACCAAAACAATATGTTATGGTTGGTGGGCGCGACAGGGATCGAACCTGTGACCCCCTCCATGTCAAGGAGGTGCTCTCCCGCTGAGCTACGCGCCCCGCCTGACGGGGCGGCTTCTATAGCGTCCAGGGGCGCAATGGACAAGCGTGGGGAATGGCCGAAGCTGGGCGGCGTCTAGGCCGCGATCATGCGGTCCACTTCGGCCACGATCTCGCGCAGGTGGAAGGGCTTGGACAGGACCTTGGCCTGTTTGGGCGCCTGCGAGGAGGGGTGGAGGGCGACGGCGGCGAATCCCGTGATGAACATGATCTTGAGCGCGGCATCGAGCTCGGCGGCGCGCTTGGCCAGCTCGATCCCGTCCATGCCGGGCATGACGATGTCGGTCACCAGCAGGTCGAAGCGGAAGCCCTTGAGGCATTCGAACGCCTCCGTGCCGTCGCCGAAATCGGTGACGTCGTGGCCGGCCTTGACCAGCGCCGCGGCCAGGAACCGGCGCAGCGATTCGTCGTCTTCCGCCAACAGGATATGCGCCATGCCCACAACTCTCGTACGCCCCGAACAGCTTAACCGTATAATCGCCAAAGCGTAAATGCGGGTTAATGCGGCGGCGCTTGCGAGCCCCGCCGCCGGGTGCTCCACTCGCCCGATGAAGCCGTCCGACGACATCGACCTGGCCAATCTTTATGCGGCGCCGTTCCGCATCGCCTGGCCGGACGACCAAACGGTGCCCTTCGTCTTCGCCTCGCCCCATTCGGGCCGCATCTACCCCCAAAGTTTCGTGGACCAAAGCCGGCTGAGCGCGCTGACCCTGCGCCGCTCGGAAGACGCGTTCGTGGACGGGCTGTTCGCCTCGGTCGTGGCCTCCGGCGCGCCGCTGATCGCGGCGAGGTTCCCGCGGGCCTATTGCGACGTCAACCGCTCGCCGGCGGAATTGGACGCGGCGATGTTCGACGGGCGGCTGACGGGCGCCATCGACACGACGAGCCCGCGGGTCAATGCCGGGCTCGGCGTCATCCCGCGCATCGTGCGCGATGGGGCGGAGATCTATCGCGAGAAACTCGCCGCGCATGAGGCGGACGAGCGGCTCGCCAGGCTCTACCGGCCCTATCACGCGGCGCTGACCAAGCTGCTCGAAATGACCTATGCGCGCTTCGGCGTGGCGGTGCTGATCGATTGCCACTCCATGCCGTCCGCCGCCGCGGTGCCCGATGTGGTGCTGGGCGACCGCTACGGCATGGCGGCCGCGCCCGCTTTGGTGCGCATGGCGGAGCGCATCTTCGGGGCGCGGGGCTTTTCGGTGGCGCGCAACGCGCCTTACGCCGGCGGCTACACCACCCATCTGCACGGCCGCCCGCAACGCGGCGTGCATGCGCTGCAGATCGAGATCAGCCGCGCGCTTTATCTGGACGAAGAGCGCATCGAGCCGGCGCCCCGGTTCGAAGCCTTCCGCGCCCGCATCGCCGACGCGGTGTCCGAACTCGTCGGTATCGACCGCACATCGCTGGGGCCGTCCGGCATCCGCGAACTGCCGCTGGCGGCGGAGTAGTCGCAAACTGCTCTTGACGAATATACATATATATGTATAATTGGATTATGAGCGCCGCCAAGCCGAAAGAGCTTGTATGGGTCGGATCGAGTCGGAAGGAGTTACGAGAATTTCCGCCATCCGTCCGGCGCGCATTCGGCGTGGCGTTGTTCGCGGCCCAGCTTGGTGAAATGCCGCCCGAGGCGAAAACGCTCAAAGGCTTTGGCGGCGCAAGCGTTCTTGAACTCGTCGAAGATCACGACCGTGGCACCTATCGCGCGGTCTATACGGTCCGGTTCGCGACGAAAGTCTATGTGTTGCATGCGTTTCAGAAAAAATCGAAGCGCGGTATCGCGACGCCGAAGCATGAGATCGATCTTATTCGCGAACGGCTGAAAACAGCTGAGCGCCTGTATGCCGGCAGAATTTAGGGAATCGCACCATGAAGAAAGATCACGAAAAAAGCAGCGGCAATGTCTTCGCCGATCTCGGGCTCCCGAACTCCGAACAGGAACTGCTGAAGGCGAAACTGACGGTGCAAATATACCGCCTCATCAAGGACCGCGGACTGACGCAGAGCAGGGCGGCGGCGCTGCTTGGTACCACACAGGCGCAAGTGTCCGCCCTTATGCGTTGCCGCCCGGTCGCAATCTCCGTCGGCAGGCTGATGGAATTTCTCACCATCCTCGGACAGGACGTGCAAGTCACCGTCAGACCGGCGCCGGCGCGAAAGTCCGGTCACATGTCGGTCGTGGTTCAGGCGGCGTAGCGTGCCCTAGCAGCTCGGGTTCGACCATTCCGCGTCGGTGGTTTCGGCGATGACGATGCGGACGTAGACGTAGCCCAGCACGTGGCGGAACATGCGGCGGCAGACTTTGCCCTTGTAGACCTCACGCTCGCCCATGCGGCTCCTGGGGATTTCCACATAGTCGCCGACGGCGGGGATGACGCCGAAGCCGTGGTCGTCGCCCATCACCATGTCGTTGATGCCGCCGATTTCCTCTGTCTTGGTCTCGCCCTTGGGCAGGAACACGTAGTCGATCTCGTATTTCACGGTGGGAATCCTCAAAACGCGGCCAAGGCGCATGGTTGAAGCGCTCGCCGCGCGGCGTCAACCGAAAGCTTTGTGTTCCGCCAAACTGGTGAACCAAAGAAAAAAGGCCGCTCCCGAAGGAGCGGCCAAGTTCAGGGAGGAAACGCCCAGGAAGGGCACGCGAGGCACCGCGGAACGCGATACCGCGCTGCAACAATATGCCGAGGTCTTTGCTGCGCCGCAAGAGGAAATTTGGCCAAGTGACAACGATTCAGTTCAGTTAATTTAATGACTTCAATGACTTGCCGAAATTTTGCGCGGGTTGACGCCTTTGTGTGCAGCGCACCCATGATTCACAAAACCATTACCGCATCGCAATAGAGCGGTCGCAGGACTCCGTCATTGAAGGGCCAGCCCCGCATCCGACTGATTCGTAAGGGAGTAATGCCGGATGGCCGAGACAGCCTGGTCAGGAGAACCCCACAAATTGTTGCGCGAGGCGCTGGCCCGCGCCCCGCGCCTGCGGCATCGTGGCCCAAATCTGGAGTCGCGCCCCGAGCCCCGCAAAGGCGTCCGCCAGCACCGCACCATCTTCATCTCCGACGCCCATCTGGGCACGCGGGGCTGCAAGGCGGAGATGCTGGCCGAGTTCCTCGCCGCCAACCAGTGCCGCACGCTCTATCTCGTCGGCGACATCATCGATGGCTGGCGGCTGAAGCGGCGCTGGTACTGGCCGGAGGCGCACAATCGCGTGCTCTGCGAGATCCTGCACAAGATCGACACCGGCACGCGCGTCATCTTCATCCCCGGCAATCACGATGAGCTGTTCCGCGACTATTGCGGCCGCACCATCGCCGGCGTCGAGATCATGCGCGAGGCGATCCACGAAACCGCGGACGGCAAGCGCCTGCTCGTCATCCATGGCGACCAGTTCGACAGCGTCATCGCCTGCGCCAAATGGCTCGCCCATCTGGGCGACTGGGCCTACACCGCCGCGCTCGAACTCAACGAATATTGGGGCGCGGCGCGGCGCGCGCTGGGGCTCGGCTACTGGTCGCTCTCGGCGTGGCTGAAGCAGAAGGTGAAGAATGCGCTCGACTATATCGACCGCTTCGAGGACACCGTGGCGAACCACGTCCGCGAGCGCGGCTTCGACGGCGCCGTGTGCGGCCATATCCATCACGCTCAGATTCGCGAAATCGGCGGCGTGCTCTACCACAATGACGGCGACTGGGTTGAAAGCTGCACCGCCCTTGTCGAAGATGCGCGCGGAAGACTGGAGATTCTCTCCTGGGCCGCGCCAAACCGTGACACCGTCCCCGCAAGCATTGCCGGCGCAAGCCTCGTCTCTGGCCCCGTCCCCGCATGACGGCATAGAATTCCGCGTGCTGCTCGTCACCGATGCGTGGCACCCGCAGGTCAACGGCGTGGTGCGCACGCTGGAGATGCTGGCGCGCGACCTCGAAGCGATGGGCCACAAGGTGGCGTACGCGACGCCCGAAGGCCGCTTCACCCTGCCGATGCCGACCTATCCGGAAATAAGGCTGTCGCTGTTCCCGCGCCGCAGCCTGGAAAAGCTCATCGCCGAATTCGACCCCAACGCGATCCACATCGCGACCGAAGGCACGCTGGGGATGAGCGCGCGGGCGATCTGCGTGAAGCGCAAACTCCCGTTCACCACCTCGTTCCACACCCGCTTCCCCGAATATGTGCAGGCGCGGTTCCCCTTCGTGCCGATCGCGTGGACCTATAGCTTCCTGCGCTGGTTCCACGGCCCCGCCGCGAACATGATGGTGGCGACGCAATCGCTCAAGACCGAAATGGAAAGCCACGGCTTCACCAATTGCTCGTTGTGGTCGCGCGGCGTGGACATCGACGCCTTCCGCCCGATCCCGGATGCAGCGCTGCCGTTCCCCAAACCGATCTGGCTTTATGTCGGCCGCGTCGCGGTGGAGAAGAATCTCGACGCGTTCCTGAAGCTCGACCTGCCCGGCACCAAGGTGATCGTCGGCGACGGCCCGGCGCGCGCCGATCTCGAACGCCTCCATCCCGAAGCAAAATTCCTCGGCCCCAAATCCGGCGAGGACCTCTCCCGCGCCTACGCCGCCAGCGACGTCTTCGTCTTCCCCAGCCGCACCGACACGTTCGGCCTCGTCGTGCTGGAAGCGCTCGCCAGCGGCGTGCCGGTCGCCGCCTATCCGGTGCAGGGCCCGCGCGACGTGATCGGCGACGCGCCCGTCGGCGCACTGGACGAAGACCTCCATGCCGCCTGCCTGCGCGCCCTCACCATCCCCCGCGCCGACTGCCGCGCCTTCGCCCTCACCCGCTCGTGGCGGGCGTGCACCGAGCAGTTTGTCTCAAACTTACCTTTACCCTCCCCTTGAGGGAGGGTCGAAATCTGCACTTCGCAGATTTCGGGAAGGGGCTCATTCAACGGCCTCTGAATGAGCCCCTTCCCGAAAA
>DATATK010000103.1:0-21507 GCA_036268825.1 Rhizomicrobium sp.
TTTGGGGGTGTGAACGATGCGCAATCGGCAGCAATTCGTTTTGTCTTTTCTTCACGACGCCGGAAGTTTCCGAAAATTCATGCCCGCGCTGATGCTGTCGACGTTTGTCTTGTCGGGATGCACATCTATCAACGGGATGCAGGATTCGGTGGTGGACAGTGATTTGCACAAGAGCGTTTGTCCGTCGGCAGCCGATCTTTCGACATTTCAGAATAAGACGGGGGCCGACAAAGGGGAATTTCGAGACAGAACCATTCTCGATTGCATCAAGGCTATCGACACGAATTACAAGTTTTTCAAATCCGATCTTCAGCGCGAAGCTGTCACGAGCAATCTCATACCCGATGTCCTTGCTCTCGGATTGAGCGGCGCCGCCGTTCTCACGAAAAGCAAGACTGCCAAGCAGTTCTCCCAAGGCGCACTCGCGGTCGCAGGAATTGGTGCTGCGGTCGACAAGGACGTCTTCTACCAGCAAACTCTGCCCGCGATCGAATCCTCGATGGATGCCAAACGCGATCTCATACTCAAAGGCATCGTGGACTCCGAGAAAGGCGATCCGACCGCGACGAGTTACACGCTAGAAAGCGCGGGAATAGATCTCGACGCGTATGAATCGGCGGGAAATATCTACGCCGCGATTTCGGAATTGATCACGACGGCCAACGGTTCGGCGCAGGCGGCCAAGGCCGAACTTACCGCAAGCCAGAACGCACCTTACTGTGCCACCCTCGTCACGTCCGATATTCACGCCCGGCTGGTCAATGTGACCAGCCAGATCAAGACGGTAACGGATCAAACGAAGCTTGGCAGCATGGCCAAGGCGCTGAATGTCCCGCTGGATACGAGCGTCGATGTGCAACACCAGGCGGGCCAAATCGTGGCCGCGGTCGTCAATCGCGTTCATGTCTGCGGTGCCCAGCAACCCACGGCGATGGCGGCGATAGAGTCGGCGCTCGCCAGCAATATTACGGTTCCAACAGCAAAATGAGGATTTGAGCCATGACGACGATTCAGTTCCCCGCCAGCTGCACGCTGTCTGACGTCAACGCCATCGTGACGCAATACGAAGAAGAAGACGGACCGCTGACAGCGATTGGCAACGACGGCACATATACTTTGCTGACGTTTGACGATGCCGGTACTTGTCCGGTCAAGACGGCCGTTATCGCGCCCAATGACGGCGCCGGCGCTCCGGTCGTGCCGCCGGGCGCGGCGCTGGTTTGCCAAGGAACCATATTTATCGCCGGCGCGAAGGTGGCTTGCGCCGCGACGCGCTAACCTGGCAGCGGCGTCGCCTGAGATTTGTCCCAAAGCCTTTTTTTGGCCGACGTCCCCCAAGGTTCATGGACTCGCGCCGTACGTTTTTTAATCCCACCGAGGTAGGCGGACTGTTAGGCCGCACCCAAAAAAAAGGGGCGCCCGTTGCGGGGCGCCCCAGTTTGCTCAGGAGAGAACGCTTAGCCGTGCACGGTTTCGCCGTGCAGGTTGATGTCGAGGCCTTCCATTTCCACGTCCTTGGAGACGCGCAGGCCGATGGTGAAATCGATCAGCTTGAGGATGATGAAGGTGGCGATCCCGCAATAGCAGAAGACCGCCGCCACATCGTAGAACTGCAGCAGCATCTGGTGGCCGTTGCCGTCGATCAGCCAGCCGCCGTTCGGTGCGCCGGCCGCGTTGATCGCCTTGCTGGCGAACGCGCCGGTGAGCATGGCGCCGAGCGCGCCGCCCACGCCGTGCACGCCCCAGGCGTCGAGCGCATCGTCATAGCCGAGCCACTTCTTGACCCACACCGCGGAGAAGTAGCAGACGACGCCCGCGCAAAGCCCGATGATGAGGGCGCCTTGCGGGTTGACGAAGCCGGAGGCCGGCGTGATCGCCACAAGCCCCGCCACGGCGCCGGAGATCATGCCCAGCACGGATGGTTTCTTGGCGATGATCCATTCCACCAGCATCCACGCCATGGCCGCGGCCGCCGTGGCGATCTGCGTTGCCGCAGCCGCCATGCCGGCATTGACGTTGGCCGTGACGGCCGAGCCCGCGTTGAAGCCGAACCAGCCGACCCACAACAGCGAAGCGCCGATGACGCTGTAGACGAGGTTGTGCGGCGCCATGTTCTCGGTGCCGAGACCGACGCGTTTGCCCAGCACGAGCGCGGCCACGAGGCCCGCCGTACCGGCGTTCAGATGCACGACGGTGCCGCCGGCATAATCGAGCGCGCCCCACGTGCCGAGGAAGCCGCCGCCCCACACCCAGTGGGCGATCGGGCAATAGACCAAGAGCAGCCACAGCGACATGAACCACATGAAGGCGGAGAATTTCATCCGGTCCGCCAGTGCGCCCGCGATCAGCGCGGGCGTGATGATCGCGAAGGTCATCTGGAAGAACATGTAGACGGACTCAGGGATCGTCGCCGCCAGCGGATTGACCGAACCGATCGTCATCTTGCCCAGCAGAAGATAGTCGACGCTGCCGATGAAATTGTTGATCGAGGCGTTGGAATTGGGCGTGAAGGCGATGGAATAGCCGATGATCATCCACAAGACGGTGATGATGCAGGTGGCGCCGAAGCTTTGCGCCAGCGTGGCAAGCACGTTCTTCTTGCGTACCATGCCGCCGTAGAACAGCGCCAGGCCCGGAATGGTCATCATCAGCACCAGCGCGCTGGAGGTGAGCATCCAGGCGGTGTCGCCCGAATCGATCTTCGGCGGCGGCGCGGCGGCGAAGGCGGCCGTCGTCGTCACGAACGTTCCGGCGGCAAGGCTCGCGAGCCACAAGCCGGCCCGCCCCGCCACGCGTTTGATAAGCGATGAAGTCATCCCGATCTCCCCTGATATGTCTGGCTATGGATATTTAGAGCGCGTCGCCGTCGGTCTCGCCGGTGCGGATGCGCAAAACCTGTTCGAGCGGCGTGACGAAGATCTTGCCGTCGCCCACCTGGCCGGTCTTGGCCTTGGCGGCGATGGTCTCGATGACGGCGGCCGCCATCTCGCTTTTGACGGCGACCTCGATCTTGATCTTGGGCAGGAAGCTCACGGCGTATTCCGCGCCGCGATAGATTTCCGTATGGCCCTTCTGGCGGCCGAAGCCTTTGACCTCGGTCACGGTCATGCCTTGTGCGCCCAGCGCCGACAGCGCCTCGCGTACCTCGTCCAGCTTGAATGGTTTGATGATGGCGGTGATCAGTTTCATCGCATGCCCTCGAAGTCCCCAACCCGGGCCATCTCAAGAACCGTGCCGCGTCGCAATAATCTGTTAAGGATTTGAAAGCGTTAAGAATTTCCTAAAAGCACCGGCTGAGCCGGACCAGCCACGCAGCCTATTTTTTGTGCACACTGCCAAATTCGCATCGCCTTTGCGCAGCCCGCAAACAGGGATTCACGCGGCATAGGGTAGGTGGTGTCTCTGTTCCCTCTCCCGGTTCGGGTGACCGGAGGGGGAGGGGGGTAGGCCAAAACCGAAAAACGAATAAAGCCCTGCGGCGTCACGATTTTTCCCGAACGCCTTGGTTTGGAGTAGATTTTCGGCCATGAGCGACGCGGATTGCGATGTGATCCTGGGCGGGGGCGGCATGGTCGGCCTCACCCTCGCGCTCGCGCTGGCACAAGGCGGCCTGCGGGTGACCGTGGTCGATCCGGTCCCGGCCGCCTCGGCGCTGGACGCGCGGTTCGACGGGCGGGTGAGCGCGCTCTCCTATTCCTCGGTGCGGATGTTGGAGGCGCTGGGGGTGACGCTGGCGCCGAACGCCCAGCCGATCCACGACATCCTTGTTACCGATGCGGTGCTGGGCGGGGCGCCATCACCCTTCTCGCTGCATTTCGATTCGGCCGAGATCGGCTCTGCCATGGGCCAGATTGCCGAGAACCGCCACATCCGCACAGCGTTGTTCGCCGCGGTGGAACGCGCTCCCAATGTCACGTTCGTGTCGCCCGCCGCGCTGACCGCGTTGGCCGCTACGCCGGGCAAGATCACGGCGACGCTTTCGGATGGGCGCCGGATCGCGGCGCAGCTCGCCGTCGCCGCCGATGGGCGCGACTCGCCGATGCGCGAGGAGATGGGCCTGAAGACGATTGCCTGGTCCTATCCACAGGTCGGCATCGTGGCGACGGTGGAGCATGAGCGGCCGCACAATGGCGTCGCCTACGAACATTTCCTGCCGTCGGGTCCTTTCGCGATCCTGCCGATGACGGGAAATCGCTCGTCTCTGGTGTGGACGGAGCGCGAGGATCTGGCGCCTGTGATGATGGCGCTGCCGGAGGCGGAGTTCGACGCAGAGATCGCGCGCCGCTTCGGCGATCATTTGGGCACGACCAAGGCGGCGGGCCCGCGCTGGTCCTATCCGCTCAAATTCCATCTCGCGCGCGGATTTGTGCAGCCCCGGTTCGCGCTGGCGGGCGATGCCGCGCATGGCATCCATCCGATCGCGGGGCAGGGGCTCAATCTCGGCTTCAAGGATGCCGCCGCTTTGGCGGAATGCGTGCTCGATGCCGCGCGGCTCGGCCTGGACATCGGCGCGCTAGACGTATTGCAGCGTTACGAACGCTGGCGGCGTTTCGATTCGGTGACCCTGGCCGCCTCGACCGATGCGCTGAACCGCCTGTTCTCCAACGACATCGCGCCCTTGCGCGTGTTGCGCGATCTGGGGCTCGGCGCCGTCGATGCCGTCGGCCCCTTGCGCCGCTTCTTCATGCGCCACGCCGGCGGCGACATCGGCAAGCTGCCGCGTTTGCTGAAAGGCGAGGCCGCCTAATTTTCCAGCTTGTTCTTGCGCCGCTCGGTCAGCGCGCGCGGCAGGTCCATATAGAAGCCCCGCGCGATATCGCGTATCGCGTCGGCGCGCGCCGTTTCGGCATCTTCACGCGTCGCGAAACGCTCGCCGGCGAACAGATAGCGCTTCACCGGCTCGGCTGTGCGTTCGTCTGGCACCGTGATCTCCGTCACCGCATCGACCTGTTCCCCGGCGAGACGCAGCGTGTGCCTGTAATGCGCCAGATGGTCGTTGCGGTCTTCCATCTCCTCACGCCGCCGCGCGATGACGCGGGAATCGAAGCGCTCGAACGGCCCGAAGACGAAGGCGCGGAAGCGATAGATCAGCAGCGCCGCGACGATCATGCCGAAGATCTCCAGCATGTCCCTCATGCGGCGGCCTCGTGAACGCCATGGCCGCGCTTGAGGTAGTCCACGCTGCGCATCTCCATCAGCCGCGACGCCGTGCGCCGGAACGCGTCCGCGCCGTCGCCGTCCGGATAGAGCGCATCCGGCGCCGCGCCGGCCGAACAGATGAGCTTGACGCCCTCGTCGTAGAGCGTGTCGATCAGCACGGTGAAGCGCCGCGCCTCGTTGCGCATACCCGCATCCATGCGCGGGATGTGATCGATCAGCAGCATGTGGAAATGCCGCGCGATGGCGAGATAGTCGGCGGCGGCCAGCGGCTGCGCGCAGAGCTCCGCAAACGCGAACCGCGCCACGCCCTTCGCCGCCTGCGGCACGGCTACCTTGCGGCCCAGCACGGTCAGGCTCTGCGTCTCGCCCCGCGCCGTGTCGGTCAGCCGCATCCAGGCCGCATCCATCCGGGCATCCGCCTCCGGCCCCAGCGGCATGATATAGACGTCAAGCCCACTCATCCGCGCGAGCCGGTAGTCGGCAGAGCCATTGAGCTCTACCGTTTCCATCCGCTGCTCCAGCATCGCGATGAACGGCAGGAAAAGCTGGCGATTGAGGCCGCCCTGATAGAGCAGGCGCGGCGGCGTGTTGGAGGTCGCCACGACCACCACGCCCGATGCGAAGAGCTGCTGGAACAAGCGGCCCAATATCATCGCGTCCGCCACATCCGCGACCTGGAACTCGTCGAAACACAGCACTGTCGCGTCCGCCGCAATCGTGCGCGCGACGGGCGGGATCGGATCGTCGCCATGGCGCGCCCGCTCGGCGTGGATGCGCGCGTGGATGTCGGCCATGAAGGCGTTGAAATGGACACGGATCTTCTTCGCCGCCGTCACATGATCGAAGAACAGATCCATCAGCATCGACTTGCCGCGCCCGACATCACCCCAGAGATAAAGACCACGCGGCGCGCGGCGCTGCCCGAACAGCAGCGAGCGTCCTGGGCGATATTTCGCCAGTGCATCCGCCAGGGCCTGCAGCTTTCGCGCGGCGCCTTCCTGTGCCGCGTCGGGCTTGAGTTCGCCGGTCTTCACCAGCACACGATAGCGGGAGAGCAGCATCATTCGGCGCGCCGGGGCATCAGCGCCCAATAATCGAAATCGAGGATGACATTCTCGGGATACTGGCCTTCGGCGTTCCTGTCCGGGAATGCGTCGCACGGCAGGTTCTTGGCCGCGACAAGCCGCAGCCGCAGCGCGCCCAGATCGGCGCGCAGTTCAGCCTTGGCCAGAACTTGCGACCACGCGAACACCGTGTCGTCCGCGAAGAGCGGGTTCACGTGCCGCCCGCCATTGATCGCGGCGATGGACACCGCGTTGGCGAGCCCGTTGAATGACAGCGCGCGGGCCAAACTGATCACATGACCGCCATAGATCAGGCGCCGGCCGAAGCGGCCCTTGCCTTCGCTGAACTGGTTGAAATGGACGCGCGCGGTGTTCTGGTAGAGACGCGTCGCCAGCATGTGATCGGATTCTTCCACCGTCATGCCATCGACGTGGTCGATCTTCTCGCCGGTCGCGTAGTCGTCCCAGAGATGCGCAGCGCCGGACGCGCCGGTGTCGAAGCGCGAGAAATCGGCCTCGGGCAGTGCGAGCGCGTCGGGCGCAACCGCGTCCACCAGCTTCGGCGCGTGCGTTTCCGCAACCGCCGCCTCGGCGTCGCGCTTGCGCACCATCACCCAGCGCACATAGGTGAGCACCTTCGCGCCGCTCTCGTCGAACCCGTCGGTGCGGACAGTGACGACGCCCGTTTGCCGGTTGGAATTCTCTTTCAGCCCGATCACTTCGGACGAAGCCGACAGCGTCGCACCCGGATAGACCGGCTTCAGGAAGCGCCCTTCCGCATAGCCGAGATTGGCGACGGCATTGAGCGAGATATCCGGCACGGTTTTGCCGAACACGGTGTGGAAGACGAGCAGATCGTCCAGCGGCGCCTGCGCAAACCCAAGCGTGCGCGCGAAGGCGTCGCTCGATTGCAGCGCGAAGCGCGAGCCGTAAAGCGCTTGATAGAGCGCGGCGTCTCCCACGGTCAGCGTGCGCGGCGTGGCATGAACCAGTTTCTGGCCGAGGCGGAAGTCCTCGAAGAAATGCCCCGCATTCGTCTTCATGCGAGCGCCGCAATGGCATCGGCGAGCGCAACGGTCTGGCGCGCGATCTCGGCGTGCAGCCGCTCGACCATATGGCCGTCCAGCGCGATGGCGCCCTTGCCGCGGTTCTCGGGCAGGTCGAACGCCGCGATGATCTTGCGCGCGGCGTCCACCTCGGCGGGCGAGGGCGCGAAGACGTCGTTGCAAGGCGCGAGCTGGCTGGGATGGATCAGGGTCTTGCCGTCGAAGCCATAGGCGCGCGCCTGCTTGCAGGAGTCGAGGAACCCGTCCGCATCGGCGATGTCGTTGTAGACGCCGTCGATGATGCCGAGCCCATAGGCGCGCGCGGCGGCGACGGAGATACCCAGCGCGGCGGAAAGATTTTGCCGGTCCTGCGTGTGCCGGCCGCGGAATTCCTTGACGAGGTCGTTGGTCCCCATGACGAGACAGGCAAGCCTGCCGCCCGCGCCCGCGATCGCGCCGGCATCGAGGATCGCCAGCGGCGTCTCCATCATCGCCCAGAGCGCGGTGTTCGCCGATTTGGTGCCGGTGAGGTGTTCGGCCGCCTCGGCGAGATCGCTTGGCGACGAGATCTTGGGCAAGAGGATCGCATCCGGCTCGGCCTCCGCGGCGGCGGCGAGATCGGCTGCGCCCCATTGGCTGGTCAGCCCGTTGACGCGGATCACCACCTCGCGCCCGCCAAAGCACTTGGCCTTCACCACCTCGCAGACCTGCGCGCGGGCCATCTCCTTGGCATCGGGCGCGACGGCGTCTTCGAGATCCAGGATCACCGCGTCGGCGGGAAGGCTTTGGGCCTTCTCCATCGCCCGCCCATTGGAGCCGGGCATATAGAGGACGGAACGGCGCGGCCGGGTCATGGTGAACTCCGAAAGGCGGAAGAGGCAGAACTAACCATTCCGCAGGCGCGATGCTAGGGCCGGTCCGTCTGCCAGGGTGTGGAATCGGTCATGGCCTTGCGGCGCCCGGCATCGAACAGGCAGCCGGTGAAGCCGCCGCCGAACCCGTCATTGACGTTGGCGGGCGGGGAGCACAAAGGCGGGGCCACCCGGCCCGGCTCGGTCACCACGTCGTCGGCGCTGGTCCAGTGCAGGGCGAAGCCGTTCTCGTGCGCGAAATCATAGACCTCGCGCAGCGAGGCGAGCTGGATCTGGTCGGCGCCGAGATCGAAGCCGCGCGCCCCGATGGCCATCAGGTTGTTGCCGGTGAGCAGGCGGAGCGGCTTCACCGGCCCGTTGACGACGGCATAGATATCGACATCCGCCTCGCCCAGCGCGCGCCAGCTTCCGATGGAGCGTTCGATGGCCTGTGCGATCTGCGCGATGAACAGGTTCTCGCGCACGCCGCCGTCCATATACATGCAGCCGCCGATGAATTTGGGCGGCAGGTAGATCGGGATCGCCGAGGCCGCCATGATGCGCTTGACGATGGCCTTGCGCGCGGTGTCCGGCGGCAGCGCGCCAGCAAAGGCTGTGAGGTCGAACTCGCTGAACTCGCCGGTGTCGAAATTCACCGCGCCGACCCAGGCGCTGCGGCCTTCCTTCGCTGCCGTGCCCAACGCCGCGATGGTGCGGCCGTCGAGCGATTCTTTCAGTTTGGCCTGAAGCTGGTCGGCCGTGTTGAGCGAATTCCAGAACGGCAGTGAGAGGATCGAGCGGCCGCTGAACAGATCGCCGCTGGCGATGCCGCGATAATGCCGCGCGATGGTGTCGTCGTCGCCGAGCAGCGCGAACGGCGCCATGATCGCGCCGGTGGAGACGCCCGTCACCACGTCGAAGCGCGGCCGCGGCATGTCGAGGTTCGGTGCGCGTTGCGACCAGCCGGCGAGGAAGCCCGCGCCATACGCGCCCCAGCCGCCGCCGCCGGAGAGCAGCAGGATGGAAACATGGTCGCGCTTCTGTCCCGCCACGTTCCATTTGCCTTTCATCATGGCGGTGATGGCGGCGTCGAAATCGGGCTGGGTCTTGCCGGTGGTGACGGCGGGACACGTCGCGTCTTGCGGCCGCGAACCGGCGCAGGCGACGAGCAGCAAGGTGGAAAGCAGGACAGCGGCCGTGCGCATCATGACGGGAAGCCCTTGCGATATTCCATCACTTCGGGATCGGTGAGCAGCCTGTCGCTCCAGCGGCGCAGCACCTTGGCGATGCGCTCGGGGCCGACGCCCAGTTGCGTCATCGCCACGCCGCCGTTCACGCTCTCGAAATATTCGCCGATCAACCCGTCTTTCAGGATGAAGCGGCTGATCCCATCAATGACGATGCGGTTGCCCTGGAACTCGGGGATGGTGGAGGTGAAGCGCGACAGCGAGCGGGCATAGCCGGTGCGCCCGTCGGCCACCGGATCGCGGAACGTCCAGTCGTAATCGGCGGCATCGCGGTGGAACAGGTTTTCCAGCATGCCGGCGATGGCGGCGCGGCCGCGATGAGCGCCGTAAATATAGTCGTTGTAGACCCCGTCCGGCGTGAAGCACGCGGCGAAGGCCGCGCCGTCGCCTTTCGTGGCGGCGGCGCCCAGACGCGCGATCAATGCGGCGAATTCCGTCGGCGACATGCCAGTCCCCCGGACGCCATGTTAGCGCGCCCGGCGGGAGAGGCAAATCAGGCTGCTTTCTTGAGCAGCTTACGGTTAATCAGGCACTCGGCGATCTGGACGGCGTTGAGCGCCGCACCTTTGCGCAAATTGTCCGACACGACCCAGAGGGCGAGGCCGTGGTCGACCGTGGGATCCTTGCGGATGCGGCTGACATAGGTGGCGTCTTCGCCGGCGGCCTCGATGGGGGTGATGTAGCCGCCGTCCTCGCGCTTGTCGATCACCAGCACGCCCGGCGCTTCGCGCAGGATGGCGCGGGCGCGTTCGGCCGTGATCGGCTTCTCGAACTCGACATTCACCGCTTCGGAATGGCCGATGAACACAGGCACGCGCACGCAGGTCGCGGTGAGCAGGATGTTGGGGTCGAGGATCTTCTGCACCTCGGCCATCATCTTGAATTCCTCGTTGGTGTAGCCGGAGGCGTGGAATTCCTGGATGTGCGGGATCACGTTGAACGCGATCTGCTTGGTGAAATGCTGGTGCTCTTCGATCGGATCGGCGACGAACACCGCGCGCGTCTGGCGGAACAATTCGTCCATCGCCGCCTTGCCCGCGCCTGACACCGATTGATAGGTCGCCACCACCACGCGCTTGATCGTCGCCTCGTCGTGCAGTGGCTTCAGCGCCACCACGAGCTGGGCGATCGCGCAGTTGGGATTGGCGATGATGCCTTTCTTGATGCCCTTTTCCAGATCGGCCGCGTTCACTTCCGGCACGATCAGCGGCACTTCGCGGTCGAGCCGGAAATGCGAGGCGTTGTCGATGACGAGCGCGCCGGCAGCCACGATCTTGGGCGCCCAGACCTTGGAGACCGCCGATCCTGCCGCCATCAGCACGATGTCCGTGCCCTTGAAATCGTAATGGTCGAGCGCCTTCACCTTCAGGACGCCGTCGCCGAAGGAAACGGCCTTGCCGACGGACGCCGACGAGGCGAGCGCCACCACTTCGCTGAAAGGAAATTGCCGTTCCTCAAGAACGCTCAGCATTTCACGGCCCACATTGCCGGTCGCGCCGACCACGGCGACCTTGTACGACATTGTCCTGATCCCTTTTGTCCCCGCGCCGGCCAATCGCCATCCGGGGCGCGCACATAATCACACTGGGGGGTGGCGGAAAAGTGGCGCTATTCGCCGCTGGGCCAATGCAGGCTCAGAACCGCCGCCCGGCCGCCCAAGCTGCCGCCTACATTGCCGCCGAACATATGCACCCCGTCCAGGCGATACTGCATGACGGTGCGGTGCCGGCCGGAACGAATACCAGGCTCGCAATCCGTCACGGCCTCGGCGTGGATGGGGCCCAGGGAGAGGTTGCCGGAAGGGGGTTGCGAGGTATCGGAGCGGATAGCGGCGAAGTCCGATTGTCCAGCGTGCGGAGCGTAGGTCGCGGCCATCCGGTCTTCGGACGGCAGCTTCAACTGGAACGGTGCCGCCTCGGGCGCGAGCGGCGGCTTCGCCGCCGCCGCCGTCGCGGCCAGTATCAGAATGCCCGCCCACAGTGCGGAACGCATGATCCCTCTCCTCTCACAAGGATCAACGCAAAACGCTACGGCTTCGTTTCTTGTTGCCGTTACGATCGCTGCGTTCGATTCATGCTGATGAGGGCGGCGTCGCGCAGGAAGGCGGAAAAGACCGGCCGGATTGGTAAATCGCCGCGTCAGGCGGCGGGCGCAATTCCGATCACGCCGTCTTCCGCCAGCCGGTCGATCTCCGCGCCGGTCAGGCCGAGTTCGCCGAGCACCGCGCGCGTGTGCTGGCCCAGCACCGGCGGGGCGCTGCGATATTCCGGCGGTGTCTTCTGAAGCCGGAGTGGACTGGCGACGAGGTCGAGCGGCCCTGCCTCGTCATGCGGCAGCGATATCTTGAGGCCGCGCGCGACGGCCTGCGGCTCGGCGAAGACCTGATCGATGCGGTTGATCGGCCCGCAAGGCACGTTCGCCGTCTCCAGCGCATCGATCCACGCCGCTGTGGTGCGTGAACCCATCAGGGGCGTCAGCATCGCGACCAGCATCTCGCGATGTCCGACCCGCTCGGCATTGGCGGCGAAGCGGAAATCGGTCGCCAGATGCGCGATTCCGGCGGCGTCGCAGAAGCGGCGGAACTGGCCGTCATTGGCGATGGCGAGGATCAGGAAACCGTCCGCCGTCGCGAACACCTGATAGGGCACGATGTTGGGGTGCGCATTGCCCAGCCGCCCGGGCAGCATGCCGCCAGACAGATAATTCGTCGCCTGGTTGGCGAGGCCCGCGACCTGGCAATCGAACAGCGCCATGTCGATGGACTGGCCTTCGCCGGTTCGGGCCTGGTGGATCAGCGCCGCCTGGATCGCGATGGTGGTGTAGAGCCCGGCCACCAGATCGGACACCGCCACGCCCACCTTCATCGGTTCCGCGCCAGCCGCGCCATCAGGCTGGCCAGTGACGCTCATCAAGCCGCCCATGCTCTGGATCAGATAGTCATAACCTGCCTTGTCCTTGTAAGGCCCGTCATGGCCGAAGCCGGTGAGCGAGCAATAGATCAGCGCCGGATTGTCCGCGGACAGTGTCGCATAGTCGAGGCCGTAGCGCGCCAGCGTGCCGGTCTTGAAATTCTCCACCACCACATGCGCGCGGCGCGCCAGACTCTTCACCAGCGCCGCGCCTTCGGGCCTCGCAATATCGATGGTGACGGATTTCTTGTTCCGGTTTGCGCTGAGGAAATAGGTCGCGTCGCCGCGCGAGCCGTCTGCACGTTTCAGGAATGGCGGCCCGAACTGCCGCGTCTCATCGCCCTCACCCGGCCGCTCGATCTTGATCACCTCCGCGCCCAGATCTCCCAGGGTCTGCGTCGCCCACGGCCCCGCCAGCACGCGGGAAAGATCGAGTACGCGAATATGCGAAAGCGCGCCCATCGCTCATCCCATGGCAGTCGCGCCTAGCAGTGCAGGAACGGCGCGCAAAAGAAAAGGGCGGACCGAAGCCCGCCCTTTTCCGTGAGGTTCTTCGATTGGTTCAGCCGCCCAGATCGATGACGGCGCGGCGGTTCTGGGGCTCGCGCACGCCGGGGCCGGTCTGCACCAGCGGGTCGTGAAAGCCCTTGCCCTGGATCGAGACCGCGTTGCCGTCGAGACCGTCGGAAACCATTTGATCCTTCACCGCTTCGGCGCGGCGTACGGAGAGCGCCTGGTTGTAAGCGTCCGAGCCAACCGTATCGGTGTGGCCGGTGACGAGCACGCGCACGGCGCCCTGCGATTTGGCTTCGCGCACCGCATCGCTCACGACGGTGACGGCTTCCGGCGTGAGGTTCGATTTGTTGAAATCGAAGAACACGATGAACGTCTTCACCGCAGGCGGCGGAACGGGCGCCGGCGGCGGAGGGGGCGGCGGCGGCGCGGGCGGCGCTTCATAGGCGACGCGCTGCGCTTCGGGCGCCCAGGGATACCAGCGGAAGCCGGCGATCACGGCTTGTTCGTTGACGTTGCGCGTGTGGATGGTCGGCGCGAGCACATCGCCGTCCCGGCTGCCCACCATGCTGCGATAGCGATAATCGACGAACAGATCGACATGACGGTCGATCGCGTAGGTCAACCCGCCGATGCCCTGATACATGAAGCGCGCGCGGTTGCCGTTCGAGAACGTCGTGGCGAGCGCAGGATCGAAGAACTTCACGCGGTCGTCGCCGACGCCGGCGCCGGCGCCGATCGAGATCTTCAGGCGCGGCGCGACGGGGATGTCGTAGACGCCGTTCAGCATCGCGGACCGCATTTCGAGATGGCTGTCTTCCAGCGGCGAGACCACGCCGGCGGAATAGTAATCGCCGGTCACATGGCGGTCCCAGGCGGTTTCGGCTTCGAGCCGGAAATCGCCGAACTTGTAGCCGCCGCTGGCTTCCACGAGCGCCGCGTCGCGGGAATGGATTTTGCCGTCGAGGCCTGCGCCTTCGACGCGCGTGTTGTAGACCGAGTCCCAACCCGCGCCGAGGCCGAGATACCAGCCTTCGCCGGCTTGGGCCGGCCCGACCAGGGCAAGCGCCGCTGCGCCCGCCAAACATAGTGTACGGATGTTCATGACTGCCACTCCACTGCGCAAGCAGCCGGAATCCCCGGCCCGCGTGCAGTGCTAACGGCCTGGAACCGCAAAAGTTTCCCGCACTGCAGCAGGCGCAGGTGTCGAGTTCGTAAGGTTGTTCGACCGCACTTCTCAAATCTCCGTCCGCACGTCCCAGAGCTCGGGATAAAAGCGCAGGTCGAGCGCCTTTTTCAGATAGGAAACGCCGGATGTTCCGCCCGTGCCGGGCTTGGCGCCGATGATGCGTTCGACCGTCTTCATGTGGCTGTAGCGCCAGAGATGAAAGCGGTATTCGAGATCGACGAGTTTTTCGGCGAGCTCGTAGAGATCCCAGTGTGTTGTGGCATCGCGATAGACCAGGCGCCAGGCTTCGGTAACGCGCGGATCGCTCTCGTAGGCCTCGCTGAAATCGCGATGGAGCTTGTCTTCGGGCACCGGCAGACCGCGGCGCGCCAGCAGCATCAGGGCTTCGTCATAGATGCTGGGTTCATCGAGCGCGGCCTTCACCACGGCCGCGATCGGCGGATGGGAATCGTAGACGCGCGTCATGCCGCGATTCTTGTTGCCGAGGCGGAATTCCAGCACGCGGTACTGGAAGGATTGAAAGCCCGAGGATTGGCCGAGGCTCGCGCGGAAGCTCGAATAATCGAACGGCGTCATGGTGGAGAGGATTTCCCAGGACTGGATCAGATTGGCCTGCACCCGCGCCACACGCGCCATCATCTTGAAGGCGGGGCCGAGGTCGTCGGCGCGGATCTGGCGGATGGCGGCGCCGATCTCGTGCAAGCAGAGCTTGATCCACAACTCGGAGGCCTGGTGGATGATGATGAACAGGGTCTCGTCGTGCTGGCCGGTGCGCGGGCGCTGACAGGCGAGCAGGTCGCTCAGCCCCAGATAATCGGCGTAGGACATCGCTTCCCGAAAATCGACATGCACAGGCTCGCCGGACAGATCCACTTCGGCGGCGGGTTTCTTGCTCATTGTTAGGCCTCGGAACTCTTAACCAGAGGGCGCGCGAAGGATTCGCAGACGCCGATTTGGGATGCTAAGCTCTTGAGCGCAGCAGACAAAATAAAAGGGTGTGCGATGGGACGGATGGCCGGTGCGGGCGTGATTGCGCTTGCCGCGGGATTGGTTGTGTCGGGTGGCGCGCTTGCGAGGGCGCCCAAGTGCGCCCAGAGGGATGAAGTGACTGCCATCCAGGTCGCGGCCATTCAGCAGCAGCTCATGGTCGCGGCCCTGACATGCAACGAAATCGACCACTTCAACGCGTTCCAGACCGGCTACGGCCCGGAACTGCGCAGTTCCGATGCCAAGCTCGAGCGCATGTTCAAGCGCCTCTTCGGGGCAGGCTCGGGCGAGGCGCAGTACCACGCGTTCAAGACGCGTCTGGCCAACGATTCCTCGATCAACTCGATCCACGACAACGCCAATTACTGTCACACCGCCAGCACGGTGTTCGCCGCCGCGTTGACCGGCACACGGCCGACCCTGGCCGATTTCGCCGCTGGCGTCACGGTCACCGAGGCGAGCCCGGTCAATTCCTGCGAGATTCGGGTGGCGAACGGCCTTCAGGGGCTTCCGGCCTCGGTGATCGTTCCCGAGCCCAATCCGATGCGGATATCGATGGTGACGCCGGTTGAGCCGGTGGTAGCGCCCGCGCCCGCCGTCACGCCCGCCGCGCCGCCCGCCAGTCCCCAGAAGGACCCGCCCAAGGATCAGGACAAGAAGGGCTGGCTCTCCGGCGTCTTCAACTAACTGTTCCCGGAAAGAGAATTGCCAAAAGGCCGGAGGGAAACCTCCGGCCTTTTTGTTTGTCTTCTTCTCCCTCGCCCTTTCGAGGGGAAAGGCACAGCGGGGAGCAATCCGCTTTGGAACGCGTACAAAAGAAAAGGGCGGGCACAAGGCCCGCCCTTTCCAGTCTTTTCAGAACGACGCTTAGTTGCCGAGGTCGATGACGGCGCGGCGGTTCTGCGGCTCGCGGACGCCAGGACCCGTCGCGACGAGCGGATCGTGGAAGCCCTTGCCTTCGATCGAGATGCCACTGCCGTCGATACCGCCGGCGACCATGGCGTCCTTCACGGCCTGCGCGCGGCGGACCGAGAGACCCATGTTGTAGCTATCCGAACCGACAGTGTCGGTGTGACCCGTGACCATCACCTTGACCATGCCGGTGCTCTTCGCCGTCTTCACGGCTTCCGAGACGACGGACTGGGCTTCGGCCGTCAGGTTCGACTTGTTGAAGTCGAAGAAGACGATGTAGGTCTTGACCGGCGGCGGCATAACCGGCGGCGGCGGGGGCGGCGGGGGAGGCGGCGGCGGCGGCGCCGGGTGATCCATGTACCAGCGGATGCCGATCATCAGGGCCTGTTCGTTGACGTTCTTGATCGTCGGAGTGAAGCCGATGAAGCCCGTGCCATACGTCTTGTTCACCGAAATATCGCGATAGCGATACTCGAGCGTGAGGTCGAGATTGTCGTTGATCGAATAGGTCGGGCCGGTCATGAACTGATACATGTAGCCGGCATGCTTGCCGATGACCGTCGCAACGTTGACCGGACCAGGCGCCGTCGCGGAGAGATCCGCATCGACACGGCCGACGCCGACGCCGCCACCGATTTCCCATGACCAGTGCTTGGTCATCGGAACATCGTAAGCCGCGTTGAACATCGCCGAATAGGCCGTCAGGCGGCCGTCATTGGTCGTGCCGGCCGGAACGCCCGCACCAAATGCGTCGCCCTTGGCGTCATGACGTTCCCAGCCGATTTCGGCTTCCAAGCGGACGTGGTCGGCAAATTTGTAGCCAACCGAACCCACGACCAGCGCGGAATCATCGGTGTCCTGCTTGATGACGTGGGGGCCGGGCTCGTAGAGTTCTTTGACCTGACCAAGGTGATCCCAGCCAGCGCCAAGACCCAAATACCAGCCGGTCGTGTCACTCGCGGCCGCGGGGCCTGCGAGGGCCATTGTTGCAACGCCCGCCAGGGCGATCATACGGATTTTCATTTTAACCCTCGTTTGATGTACCGACGGGTAGGGACCCCCCCACCGAGACGTCTGGGATGCCAAACCTCTGTAGAGCCTATTTTGGCGGAAGTGGAGGCTGAATGTCCATCTCCAGGGGGCTGTTGCAGCACCGGATTTCGGGATTCAGCCCGGGCTGTGACTGGTCTGCAACATCAAACCCGCGTGCCGGCGACGGCTTTCGCCCCGCCGCGCCACAGAAAAGCGTATCGCCCCGGGAGGATACGCAGACTATCGTCTTTCTCGATGTTTTGCGCGCGCCGCGATTCGAGATGCTTAAGAATTTCCGTCCGCGGCTCCACATGAAACAGGCTTAACCATTTGCGCAAGGCCAGCGCGAGCGGCCGCGGCAGCCGCGCGAAGTCGCCGAAGTCCACGATCTCGATCCGCCCGCCCGGCGCGAGCGCCGTGGCCGCCGCGGTAAGCGCTTGTTCCCAATCGGGAATCATCGAGAGGCTGTAGGAGAAGATGATGCGATCGAACGGCCTGTCCTCGCCGAACAACGCGGGATCGAGCTCCTCGGCCAGGCCCTTGGCGAGTCGGATATGGCCGGCGAGGCCCGCCCGGGCAGCGGATTGGGCCGCCGTTTTGAGCATTTGAGCGGAGGCATCGAGTCCATAGAGACTCGCTCCCGGATAGGCCTGCGCCATCGCGATCAGGTTGCGGGCGGTGCCACAACCGATCTCGGCCACGCGCTCGCCCGGCGCCAAGGCCAGGTCCTGGATCAGGGAATCGCGCCCGAAAAGATAGAATTTCCGTGTGAAGTCATAGAGATGGCGCTGGTCGCGGTAGACCTGGTCCATCAGCGCGTGATGGTCTGCCGGCGTGTCGGTCAGCATGGCGGGCGGCGGCGATAGAGGTGGAAGCCGCCATAGATGGAGGCACGGTCGCGGGCGTGGAGCGCCCGGCTTTCCTCTTCGCGATAATCCCAAGGCGCCAGCAATTTCGGCGCGAGCTTGCGGGGCAGGGGCGAATCGGACCCGGCGGTGCGGAAGATCACGCGCGCGTCCCTGGCCGCGGTGCGCTCGATCTCGCGCCACAAGGCATTGAGCATGGCGGGCGTCATCCAGTCCTGCGCGTCGAGCAGCACGAAGCGGTCGAGCGAGGCGGGGGCAAGCGTCTTCAGATAATCGGTCATCGAGGCGAGCCGGATCTCCACCCTATCCGTCCGTGTACGGATCACATCGTAGACATCGCGCTGCAGATAGGCCGGCACCGCCTGGCGGTTCTCGACGTCGTAGCCGCGGGTGAAGGCCTGCCAGGCGAAGTAGTTCTCTCCCACCGGAAAATCGCAGGCGAGCTTTTCCACCCGCGCGCGCAACACCGAGATCGGATCGCCCTCCGCGACCAGCTCGTCATATTGCGCCGGCGGAATGCCCAATGCGTACAGGGAAATCGGCGATTTTGAGAGCAGCTTGATCGATCTGGAATCGAACAATGGTGCGATGGAACGCTCGAATTCCGCGCGCTGCTCCTGCTTGTTCTTCGCCGTCACGATTCCGTCCAGCCGCTTGCCGTGCAGCTTGGCGACCGCGTGCAGGACGCCGATGAAGCGGCCCAGAAGCCCGTGGCGATAAAGATCGTCCGTGAACATGTCGATGCGCCGGCCGCGGAAGGCGCGGTTCGTATCCCAATAGGCGCGCGTCGCGCCGTCGAGATGGCGACTGAGGAGTTGGTCGAACAGCGCGCGATTGGCCTTGTCGTCGGCGCGGCCGAAGAAGCGGAAGAACTGCTCATAGGTCGGCAGCCGCTCGAGCGCCGTCAGCTTCAATTGCGACAGCGCCACGTGGTTCGGATTGAGGTCGACCGCCACGATGCTGGCCGGATCGGCGGCGAGATAATTGAGGATGTTGCAGCCGCCCGACGCGATGGTGATCAGCCGGTGATGCGGCTCGAGTGCCAGCGCCTCCAGATCGACCTCGGGGTCTTCCCAGATCTGGTTATAGACGAAGCCCTTGAACATCAGCGTGAACAGCCGCTCCAGCGCGCCACGCCTGGTGGCGGCGGGCCGCGTATGGGCGGCGCGTTCGAGAAGCAGATTGGCCATCGGTGAACCTTCCATGGGAGCGGCCACGGGCGTGGCGCGGCAACGCCTCTCTGTAAGGGCCAAGTGCGACAGTTCGGCGAATCCGCGCCGCGCCTTGCGCGATGGGCGGGGCCGCGGCTATTGGGAGGAATGACCGAGCCATCTCCCGTCCAGGACCTGATCGCGCTCCTCGATCTGGAAAAGATCGAAGAGAACATCTTCCGCGGCGTCTCGCCGAAGGACCGTTCGCAGCGCGTCTTCGGCGGACAGGTGCTCGGCCAGGCGCTCGTTGCCGCCGGGCGCACGGTCGAGGCGCGCGTCTGCCATTCACTACACGCCTACTTCCTGGTCGCGGGCGATCCCAAGGTTCCGATCCTTTACGAAGTGGACCGCAGCCGCGACGGCTCGAGCTTCTCGTCCCGGCGCGTGGTAGCGATCCAGCATGGGCGGCAGATCTTCAACATGTCCGCGTCATTCCAGATCGTGGAACAGGGGCTGGAGCATCAGATCGATCCGCCGGATGTTCCCGCACCCGGCGACCTGCCCAGCGAAGACGATTTCCGCCGCCAGATGGCGGACAAGATCCCCGAGCAATATCGCGATCATTTCCTGCGTCCGCGTCCGATCGAACTGCGCTCGGTCGATCGCAATGACATTTTCGCGCCGCAAAAGCGCCCGCCGCGTCAGTCCATCTGGGTGCGCGCGACCGGCCCTCTGCCCGACGATATCGCGCTCAATCAATGCGTGCTCGCCTATGCGTCCGACATGACACTGCTCGATACCTCGCTGCTGCCGCACGGCATCGGCTGGTTCCAGGACGGCATCCAGATGGCGAGCATCGATCACGCGATGTGGTTCCATCGCCCGTTCCATGCCGACAAGTGGATGCTCTACGTCCAGGACTCGCCCAGCGCGTCCGGCGCGCGCGGCTTCAATCGCGGGCTGATCTATCAGGATGGAAAGCTCGTCGCTTCGGTTGCGCAGGAAGGCCTGATGCGCGTGCGCGACAAATCGCTCGAGAGTTAGCCCGTATACGCCACCGTCGCCGATTTGCGCGGGCGGGCGTAGAAATAATCGCTCATCGTGTTGGTGCCGGTGATGATCGTGCCGATCGGCGAGGTGTATTTGTAGGTCACCTGCGTCAGGATCACGCTGCAGGCGCCCTTGGCGCAGGACGCCGCCGTCATCAATCCCGTGGGCACGACCACCGCCGAGTTGACCGACAGCGCGGTCGCGTTCTGCGCCTGGCTCCAGGCGACCGTGCCGTTGCCGGCGCCGTCGCTGACGACGCTCGACACCACGATACCCGAATTGCTCGACGGGAACGGATAGGTGAGCGCGTTCGCCGCGGCGAAGATGTTGCTCATGTCGCTGGCGGACACCGATTTGGTCTGGGCAACGAGATCGGCCACGCTGGAGGCGACGCTCGTCACTTTCTGCTTGCATTGCAGCGCGTTGCACACCTCGACCGTGCCGACAAGCATGGCGCCGAGCACCGGCGCGATCAGCCCGAACTCCACGGCCGCGACGCCGCCTGTGTGGCGCAGGAACTTGCGGAGCTTTCTCAGCATGTGGCGGCCGACGTGTAAGGCTCGCTGCGGAACGCGGCGGCCGCGGAGAGCAGATATTGCCCGTTGGGCATGTTCTCGAGCAGCGGCTGCATCAGCGGCGTCATGATCGACCACGGATAGAACGCGCGCACCAGCACGACCTCGCAGGGCGCCAATGCCGCCGGATAACCCATCGCGGCGGTGTTGAGGCTGCCATTTGCGTTGGTGACGGAGGGATAACTCGCGCCGCTGAAGCTGGCATACTGCTCGACATCGACCTGGAGATTCGACGTGCATTGCGCCGAACTGATGAAGCCCGACAGTTCGCTGCAGATCTGCGCCTTGAACTGCCCCACGGTGAAAGCGCTCGCCTCGCCGGTGCGCACCATGCGGGCGGCGTCGTCGGTCGCGTTCTGAAGCGCGGTGCCGGCGAAATAGATCACGCCGGTCTCGATGATGCCGAAGAGAAACAGGAACAGCACCGGCGCGATGATCGCGAACTCGACCGCGGCCGAACCGGAACGGCCGCGCGAACGCATGCGCAACACCGCGCGCCGCATTCTCGTCCTGACAAAACGCCCGAACATCCCCGGCCTATCCGTTATCGCGGCCCACCTTACGCGCGCGGGCGCGCAGATGAAGCGTGAGTCCGTTTCGTGTTGAAGAAAGTCTTAAGCATGCCGCATCGTCCGCAACGCTTTGTCCCGATGCGGCACAATCGGCGCTTACGTTTTCTCAACTGAGTTGAACCGGGGCGGGCGCGGGTAAGGATTGAATAACCACCGCGCGACTTTGCAACGGCTTTTGCGCGCGCTTTGGCGGATGATGCGCGGCTGAGAAACCGGGGCCTGCCTGAAATGTTGATCGGCTCGATCTGGCGCGCCGCGCGCAAATGCGTAGCGGGCTTCGCCCACGCAAAGCGCGGCAACGTCGCGATGATCACCGCGCTGTCACTGGTGCCGATCACGGTTGCCGCCGGCGCGGGCCTCGATCTCGGCCGCGCCATGGTCGT
>DATATK010000104.1:0-2762 GCA_036268825.1 Rhizomicrobium sp.
ATTGGGGGCTGTCCTTCAAGCAGGCATCGCAGGCGCTGCTGGCTTGGCTGGCCGAGCATCACGAGAGTAAGCCGGAAGGCCGCCGTTGGAAGGTCGCGGTGTGCGGCCCGCACCGCTCGCCCCAGGTCGAGCTCGGCCCCGATTTCGAGACCACGTGGGATCCGCGCGGTGCCGACTTCGCGATGATGCTGGGCGAGTACTACTGTGTGAAACTCGACGCCCCGGTTCTGGTCGAGATCGCACGCGACGGCGTGGTCTATGCCCGGGTCTACGATATCCGCGGGCGCTCGTTCCCGACGCTGCTGACCGAGCCCGGGCTCTGATCGCGCTTGCCGCCAGGCGCGTCGCGCACGACGGCAATGTATCTTGGTCCACCTCGCCCGGAGGGCTGCCATGCCGCGCGCTTTCGTCTTCGACGCCTACGGAACCCTGTTCGACGTGCACGCCGCCATCAGCCGTCATCGCGCGGCGGCCGGTCCCGACGCCGAGCGCTTCTCCGAAGTCTGGCGCAGCAAGCAGCTCGAATACAGCTGGACGCTGACACTGGCCGGGCGCTACGTGGATTTCTGGACGCTCACCGAACGCGCGCTGGATTTTGCGTTCGCGCGCGTTCCCTCGGTCGATCGGGCGCTGCGGCCGAAATTGCTCGACGCTTACTGGAAGCTCGACGCGTTTGCGGACGCGCGGCGGGCGCTAGGCGCGCTGCGGGCGCGCGGCGCCGCCACCGCCATCCTCTCGAACGGCTCGCCGCAGATGCTCGCCGCCGCGGTCGATACAGCCGGAATGGCCGGCGAGCTCGACGCCGTTCTCTCGGTCGACACGGTCCGCCGCTACAAGCCGTGCCCGGCGGTCTACGGTCTCGTCACCGAACGCTTCAACGTCGCCGCGGGCGACGTGCTGTTCGTTTCCGCGAACCGCTGGGACGTCATGGGTGCCGCCGCCTTCGGCTTTCGCACCGCATGGGTCAACCGCGCGAGGTTGCCGGAGGAATACGAACCGGCGCCGGACGCGGTGCTGGCGGACCTCGACGGGCTCGCGGCACTGGCGTGACGAAAGCGCAGGCGATGCTTCGCGTCATCTTGCAAAAGAGACAGATATGGCGGCGCGCTCGCATTGACGGCGCGGAAGGAGGCGCACTACCATCCAGGGCTATAAAGAAAACTGGATATGGGGAGGATGACATGCCGTTGTTGCGTCTGCTGTTGGTATTGGCTCTGTTGCCGTTCGCTGCCATGACCGCCGGCCAGGCCCAGGATGCCGGCGACTCCGCCGTCTACGCGGTCACCTATATCGATACGACGCCTGCGACCCGCGCCGCCGACGCCGCATTGCTGCGCCAGCTGGCCGCGGCCAGCCGCAAGGAACCCGGCGTCGTCCGCTACGAGGTGTTTCAGCGCGGCACGCCGGCGAACCAATTCGCGATCATCGAGATCTGGAAGGATCAGCAGAGCTACGACGCGCACGCGGCGGCGGCGCATGTCAAGACGTTCCGCCAGCAGATCGAACCGCATCTGGTGGCGCCGATCGACGAGCGGCCCTATGTCGGATTGGCGGTCGGCCCGAAGGATAGCGCCGCGATCCCGCGCGGCGCGGCGGTCGCCATCTCGCATGTGGACGTGATCCCGCCGAAGAAGGATGACGGCGTCGCGGCGCTCAAGACCCTGGCCGACCCCACGCGCAAGGACGATGGCAACCTGCGCTTCGACGTCTATCAGCAGAAGGCGCGGCCGAACCATTTCACGGTGATCGAAGTCTGGCGCAATCCGAAGGCCGCCGACGCGCACGAGGTCGACACCCACACCAAGGACTTCAGGAAGGTGCTCGGCTCGGCGACCGGCGCGCTCTACGACCAGCGCTGGTACAAGGCGCTGTAGCGGCGGCACGCAGCATTGCTCTGATCGCAATTCGCCCCGCGGCGTGATTGCCGCGGGGCGAATGAGCTATGCGCGAACGTCTGTCAGTGGGTCTTCCAGCGCGCCTTCGCCTCCGCGCCGGCTTGCTTGAGGTGAACTTTCTGGTCCACGTGATCGACCCAGGCGAGCGGAATGAAATGATGCTCGCCGCCGGCGTCGGTGTCGTCCTTGGTCAATTTCACCTGATCCCGCCCCTCGAGATGATCCACGGTGCCGACGTGGACGCCGTCGAAACCGAGGACTTCCATGTGTTCCTTGATCATCGTCGGTGCGACCATATGTGCTCCTCCGTTTGGTT
Organism: Rhizomicrobium sp.; assembly: GCA_036268825.1. Classification (GTDB taxonomy): domain Bacteria; phylum Pseudomonadota; class Alphaproteobacteria; order Micropepsales; family Micropepsaceae; genus Rhizomicrobium. Next base: position 2,212 of record DATATK010000104.1, read on the forward strand.
GGGAAGAAAACGCTCGCCGCGGGGAGCTGGTTCCGGGCCACGGTTCCTTCGATTGGCCGCTGGCGGACGAGTTTGGAGACACGGACATGCGCACGAGGTCGAGATCGTCGACTACCACTGACCTGCTTCCCAATCCCCATCCGGGCGAAATCCTGATGGAGGAGTTCCTGAAGCCGATGGAGCTGTCGCAGGCGGCGCTTGCGCGCGCGATCGGCGTGCCGCCACGGCGAATCAACGAAATCGTATTGGGCAAGCGCGCGGTCACCGCCGATACCGATTTGCGGCTCGTCCGCTACTTCAAGATGTCCGACGGCTTCTTCCTCGGCCTGCAGACGGACTATGAACTGATGCAGCGCCGGCGCGAGATCGGCAACGAGCTCAAGGCCATCAGGCCACGGGCGGCGTGAGTCATCCCGCCAGCGCGGCCAGGATGCGCGCCCAGCTGCGCGTGCCTTTGTGGAACGAGGTGAGGTCGAATTTCTCGTTGGGCGAATGCACGCGGTCGTCGTCGAGCGCAAACCCGACCATGATCGTGTCCATGCCCAGCACCC
>DATATK010000105.1:0-6703 GCA_036268825.1 Rhizomicrobium sp.
GCACCGCGCCCTTGGTCGCGCTGTACGCTTCGTTACGCGCGGCGCCCTCAAGGCCCGCCAAACTCGCGACCCCGACCAGCGATCCGCCGGCGTCGCCTTTGCCGGCGCGCTCGACCATGTGCTTGCAGGCTTCGCGCAAGGTGAAGAACACGCCTTCCTCGTTGACGGCGTGGACGCGCCGCCAGGTCTCGATGCTCATCTCGGAGAACGAGCGCGCGCCGCCGCCGATGCCGGCATTCGCGATCACGCAATCGACGCGGCCCATTTCGGCGACCGCCGCCGCCATCCCCTCGACGACTTCGGCTTCCTTGCCGACATCCACCTTGCGCGCGACGACGCGCTTGCCGTGGGCAGCGAGTTTGGCTTTCGCGGACTCGTTCTTATCGGCATTGGTGCCCCAGATGACGAGATCCGCCCCGGCCTGGGCGAGCGCCTCGGCCATGCCATAACCGATTCCGCCATTGCCGCCCGTCACCAGCGCCACTTTGCCGGTCAGGTCGAAGGGTTTGTACATGCGAAGCCTCCCATTGCGTTTTCCGCAGGAGGACATATCAAACCCCGGGATGACAAGCTGTAACCATTAACGATCTTCCCGCCTTCACAGCCCAGCCCCGGCTGTGACACACTCCGCCCAGGCCGTGGGACGATGGCCGGGTAGGGGTATTGCATGACATCCGAGATCGCGGTGATGAACCAGCGGGCGGTCGCGCTCGCGGCCGATTCCGCGGTGACGCTCATCGACGGCGGCACGGTCGTGGTGCGCAACGACCAGCGCAAGCTCTACAACCTGGCCGAGGGCCATCCCATCGGGCTGATGTTCTTCGGCGTCGCCGACGTGATGGGCCATCCCTGGGACCAGCTGATCGAGCACTACCAGAAGAAGAAGCCCAAGCATCTCGCCCATGTCGGCGACTACGCGGCGAGTTTCACCGGCATGCTCGACAACCTGCCGGAGTTCTTCCCGGCCGCGCGCGGAACGGAGGAATATCGCCGCCTGCTCGCCTCGGTGTTCCGCTACATCTTCCAGCTCGCGCAGTTCCTCAGCGACAGCGCGGAGGAGGACGAGGCGCCGCAAAGCGACCTCGCCATCCTCGACAGCGCCGTCGAGCGCGTCTGGCGCGACTACCAGTTCCGCGAGGACGGCAGCCCGCGACCCGATCTCGCCTGTTTCCCGCAAGGCTTCGGCGTCAAGGTCGCGAAGGATTACGCGGCGCAGATCGACGAACTGATCGCCTACGGCTTCGCGCAGTTCGGCGCCTCCAAGCAGACGCTCCAGCGCCTGCGCGAGATCGCGGTGTTCTCTGTCATCAAGGACCTGTTCCTCGAGGACGTCTCGGGCCTTGTCTTCGCGGGCTTCGGCACGGATGACCGCTATCCGGTTGTCACCACGCTCTACGTCTCCGCCATCATCGGCGGCATCGCCAAGCGCGCGGTGACGAGCCAGGACGCGATCGACGGCGAGACCCGCTCCAAGATCCGCGTCTTCGCCGACAGCGAGGTGACCAACGCCTTCATCCGCGGCATCGATTTCAACCTGGAGCGCCGTCTCTATGGCGGCTTCCGGATGATGATGCACGGGCTGGTGGATCAGGTGATCGGCGCGTTCCCGGGCGCCGAGGCCGCGACCCGCGAGAGCGTGCGCGCCCGCTTCCAGAACGATTTCGTGCCGCGCTATTTCGACAGCTTCCGCCGCATGATGCTGGACTACCAGCAGCAGGCCTTCATCAATCCGGTGCTGCGGGTGATGGAGATCGCGAGCAAGAAGGAACTCGCCGACACGGCGCGCGAATTGGTTGGACTCAACATCTTCAAGAAGCGTATCTCGGCGCAGAAGGAGACCGTGGGCGGCGCGGTCGACGTGGCGGTGATCAGCCGCGACAGCGGCTTCCAGTGGTCGTCCCGCCAAAACGGGTAGGGCGTAGAACAGGAACTTTCGACATGGCCGAAAAGAAGAGCTTGATGAACGGTCCGCGCCCCAGCCCCTTTGCGGAAAGCGCGGCGCGTTTCGCCGCCATCGCCCGCCCGAACGATCCGTCGCCCGAGGCCGCTGGCCCGGCCGACCGGATCTCCGCCGTCAGCCCGGACGAGGTCTGGAGCCGCCGCTTCATGAGCATGGGCATCGGCCCGGACAAGAATTTCGCAGGCCCGATCCCGCCGATCCCGGCCCCCGACCTGGCCGCGGCCCAGGAATTCGCCCCCCAGGCCGAGCTGGCGCCCCAAAAGACGCTCGCGCGGCCGGAGAAGCCGGGCCCCATCGGCCTGGCCATCGGCAAACCCGTCCGGCGGTCGCTGATGGCGAAGCTTTTCGGCAGGCGGTAGAAGGCGGTACACTCTTGAATCCAAGGGATTAGAGAGTATTCCTGGCATCCGGTATCAACGGCTTCGGCCAAGAGGGAGTTGTTCATGCGCCTTGCGATCGCGCTTGCCACGGTGATGGCAGTCGTCTCGGTGCCGGTGCTGGCGGCGGATGCGTCGCTCAGCGTCGCCGCCAATCAGGCATTCCTTGCGGCCAATGCCAAGAAGCACGGCGTGATCATCACGCCGGACGGGCTGCAATACCGCATCATTCAGAACGGCTATGGCAAGCGCCCCGGCGCGCTCGACCAGGTGACGGTCTATTACAAAGGCCAGCTCATCAACGGCAAGGTGTTCGACGCGACCGAGCCGGGCCTGCCGACCAAGTTCGTCACCGACAAGCTGATCCCCGGCTGGACCGAGGCCTTGCAGCTGATGCGCGAGGGCGACCACTGGGAACTGGTCATCCCGCCGGCTCTCGCGTATGGCACGCGCGGCGTCGGCGACGGAATGATTCCGCCCGACCAGGATCTGGTGTTCGACCTGCAGCTCGTGAAGGTCGAGCCGCCGATGAAGGATCCGCACGACGAAGACGACCAGGATCAGGGCCGCTAGGCCCCCGCGCCGCCCGCTTGAGGAGTTTGCATGTTCGCCGGCCGCAGGATTTCGGGCGGAACCGTTCGCATCGCCATCGCGCTTGTCCTGGTCGTCTGCGGCAGCGCGCTGTTCTGGGCGAGCCGAGACTATGCCGTGATCGCGCCGGACTGGAACGGGCAGGTGCGCGGCCTTGCCTATAGCCCAAGCCACACCTACACCGAGAAAGACCACGAGTTCACCCCGCCCGAGGTGATCGACAGCGACATGGCGCAGCTCGCCGCCATCACGCAGCACATTCGCACCTACACGGTCTCGAACGGCCAGGATCGCGTGCCGGACATCGCGCGTCGCTACGGCATCACCGTGTCGCTCGGCGCGTGGATCGGGCCCGATCTCGACCTCAACGAGAAGGAGCTGTCGACGCTGATCCGCGTGGCGCTCGCCAACCGCAACGTCGACCGCGTCTTCGTCGGCAGCGAGACGATGCTGCGCGGCGACGTCTCCGCCGACCAGCTCAACGACTATATCCGGCGCGTCCGCGCCGCGTTGCCCAACCGCATCAAGGTCTCCACCGTCGAGCCCTGGTCGACCTGGCTGCTCAATCCCGAGATCGGGCAATATGTCGATTTCATCACCATCAACCTGTTCCCCTATTGGGAAGGCGTGCCGGCCAAGGGGGCGATGGATTTCGTGCCCCGCGCCTACGGCCATATCGAGGATGAGTTCCCCGACAAGCCCATCGTGATCGGCGAGACCGGCTGGCCCTCGGAAGGGCGCACGCGCCGGGCCTCCGACGCCTCGCTCGCCAAAGAGGCTTATTTCATCCGCAACTTCGTGCAGCTCGCGCTCGACAAGGGCTACGACTATTACATCTTCGAGGCCTACGACCAGCCCTGGAAGGGCGGCAACGAAGGCGCGGTCGGCGCCTATTGGGGTCTCTATGACGCCGACGGTGTCGCCAAATTCCGCCTCACCGGCGCGCTGCGTTCGTTCCCTGAATGGTTCACCTATGCGGTCCTGGGCGCGATCATCTCGTTCCTGCTCGGCCTTTTGATCCTCGGCCGCATGCCGCGCGTGCACGCGCCGGGCTATCTCGTCATGGGCGGATTGGTGGGCCTCGTCGCGACCGGGCTCTTGATGCTGCTCGACACCACGACCCTGGAGTACATCCAGCCCAGCGATCTGGCGCTGACGCTGGCGATGATCCCGCTGGTCTTCCTCGCCACCATCATCATCCTCACCGAAGGCATCGAGCTCGCCTCCAGCCTGTGGCGCTTCGAGCGGCGCAGCGTGGCCGCGTCGATCCCCGAGACGTCCCCGCGCGTTTGCATCCACGTGCCCTGCTACAACGAGCCGCCGGAGATGGTGATCGCCACGCTCGACGCGCTGGCGCGGCTGGATTACGATGCGTTCGACGTCCTGCTGCTCGACAACAACACGCCGGACCGCGAGACCTGGCTGCCGGTGCAGGCCCATTGCCAGACGCTCGGTCCGCGCTTCCGCTTCGTGCACATGGACAACGTGAAAGGCTTCAAGGCCGGCGCGCTGAACGAGGCGCTGAAGCTCACCGGTCCGGACGTGCGCTATATCGCGGTGATCGACAGCGACTACCAGGTCGAGCCCTGCTGGCTGAGGCGCGCCCTGCCGCTGTTCGCGTCGGAGACCGTGGCGCTCGTGCAGGGGCCGCAGGATTATCGCGACGGGCAGGCGAACCTGTTCAAGGCGATGTGCTTCGAGGAATATCGCGGCTTCTTCCAGATCGGCATGGTCGAGCGCAACGAGCACGACGCGATCATCCAGCACGGCACGATGATGGTCGTGCGCAAGGACGCGCTGGAGAAGGTCGGCGGCTGGTCCGAATGGTGCATCACCGAGGACACCGAACTGGGGCTCAAGCTGTTCGAGGCCGGATACAGCGCGGCCTACATCCCCGAAAGCATGGGCAAGGGCCTGACGCCCGACACGCTCGCCGCGTTCATGAGCCAGCGCTATCGCTGGGTCTATGGCGCGATGCAGATCATGAAGCATCACGGCGGCGCGATCTTCCTGGGCCGGTATCGGCTCACCTGGGCGCAGCGCTACCAGTTTCTCTCCGGCTGGCTGCCGTGGATATCCGACGGCATGGGCCTGATGGTGACGTTCTTCGCGCTCGTCTGGACCGCGCTGATGACCGTGGCGCCGATGTATTTCGACGTGCCGATGGCCGCGCTCTCCGCTGCCGCGCTGACCCTGTTCTTCGCCAAGACCGCCAAGACGCTGCTGCTCTATCCGAAGAAAGTCGGCTCCGGCGTGTTTGGCGCGGTCATCGCCTCCACCGCCGGCCTCGCGCTGACGCACACGGTGGGCAAGGCCGTGATCGCCGGATTGTTCACATCGGGCAAACCCTTCCTGCGCACGCCCAAATGCGAAAACCCGGCCGCGCTGGATCAGGTGATGAAGCTGGCCTGGCAGGAGGCGAGCCTGCTCGGCCTGCTGATGCTCGCCATCTTCGCGATGTTCTTCAACCGCGGCTTCGACGATCCCGCCGCGACGCTCTGGATGATCATGCTCACGATCCAGGCGCTGCCGTATCTCGCGACCATCGCAATGGCCGTCATCAGCGCCATGTCCTACAAGGCGCCGGAACAGATCGCCGTGATGATCCCGAGGGCCGATCCCGAGATGCCCAAGGCGGCGTGATTATTGCGTGGCCGTTACCTCGATGGCGTTGGCCAAAAACGTCCAGCCTGCCCGCTTTCGCGCAACGTCCCCGGCCGGCCACCGGAACTGCATCGCACGTGCATTGCGCACGTAGACCAGGGGATCCCCGAGGGCGTGATCCGCGCAGACCTGCCGCACGCGGCCGGCCAGCGCTTGCGCGGGCGCCGCAGACGGTTGCGCCTTCTTGTCCGCGAGTTCCGCGGCGTCATCCACAATCGGCTGGAATGCCCGATGCCAAGGTGAAGCGGCGCGCGCGGCGCGGAAGTAAGCCACCAGATCCTCGGGTGTCGCCGCCTCGGAAGACGTCTCGCCCCATGCCGCGCGTTCGCCCACCCGCAGCCATTTTTCCGTGAGCGGGCCGTTCCATTCGAACATCGACGCCGAGAAGTTGCGCAGCCCATGTTGAACCGCGATCTCGTTCTCCCGAACGACCAGCGCTTGTGCCTCGGGGGCGGCGGGATCGACTTTGTTTTGTTGCAGCTCCTGAATGGATTTCAGTACGGCGCGTCCCGCGGGCGCGGATTCGCTCATCGCCTTCATCTCATTCGGCGGCCGTGAAGCGATCCACGTCATGATGGCCCTTTCCTCATCGGGTGTGAGCGTCTCGTTGACCAGCTCGCGATAAATTTGATTGCGTGAGAATCGATCTTCCATTTCCATGCTCCTTGTGAGATCGCAGAGATTTTCCACAGACAATTGCTTTCCGGATTGGATCGTCGCCAGCGCCGTTTTGATCAGCACGACTGCTCTGTCGGCCGTGTCTCGTCTCGCGACACAGTTCTCGAGCTGCAATTGCAGCACGCGGGCGAGCGGCGGAGGCTTGGTTGCAAGCTGCTTGCGGATCTGCTCCAGCGTCATTCCGAACGCCTTCAGCGTTACGATGACGTTCAGCCGCTGCAACTCCTTCGGACCATAACGCCGCCAGCCCTTGTCGCTTCGCATCGGTTCGATCAGTTCGTGGCGCTCGTAGATCCGCAACGTACGCACGGTCAGCCCGGTGCGCCGCGCGCACTCCGCGGCCCCCATCCAGTCGGATTGCTTTGTCCCGGTCATGTCGTAAGGCTACGGTATGACCCAAGGTCCGGGTCAAGGGGGGCTGCGCCGCGGCGTC
>DATATK010000106.1:0-7630 GCA_036268825.1 Rhizomicrobium sp.
TAACGTCGCCCTCGGGCCTGATCTACCGCTATGTCCTGCAATCGCCCGACCGCTCGCCGATGGAGCTCAAGACCTATGAGGATTGGGTGGTCGAGCCCGCCTATCGCTCGGTGGCGGGCGTGGCCGACGATTCCGGCTTCGGCGGCGGCGAGATGCAGTATCAGGTGCTGCTGGATCCGGCCAAGATCGCCGGCGCCGGCCTGTCGGTGGCGCAGGTGGAAACCTCGCTGGGCGCCAACAATTCCAACGCCGGCGGCGGATTCTATTCGCAAGGCGGCCAGTTCTATTACGTCCGCGGCATCGGCCGCATCACCACCCCGGAAGATATCGGCAATGTGGTAGTGGCGGTGAACAACGGCACCCCCGTGCTGCTCAAAGATGTCGGCCGGGTGCAGATCGGCATCGCGCCGCGCTTGGGCGAGTTCGGCTACGAGAAGCAGGACGATGCCGTGGAAGGCGTCATCCTGCTGCGGACGGGCGAAAAAACGCAGGACGTATTGAAGCGTGTCGAAGCCAAGACCAAGGAACTCAACGGCGGCATCCTGCCCAAGGACGTCAAGATACTTCCGTTCTACGACCTCAGCAGCCTGATCGCGCTGACGACAGACATCGTGCAGCAGAACCTGCTGCGCGGCATGCTGCTGGTCGTCGTGGTTCTCATATTCTTCCTCTACGACTTCCGTGCCGGCTTGATCGTCGCCGTCACCATTCCGCTGGCGCTGCTGTTCGCGTTCGTCTGTCTCGACATCCAGAACGCGTCGGCGAACCTGCTCTCCATCGGCGCGATCGATTTCGGGATATTGGTGGATGGCGCGATCTTCATGGTGGAGAACATCTTCCGCCACGTCGCCGCGCGCCATGGCGAGCAACTCAACATCAAGGAAATCATCAAGGACGCCGCGGCGGAAGTGGACCGGCCGCTTTTCTATGCCGTCGCGGTGATCGTGGCGAGCTTCCTGCCGATCTATGTCCTTTCCGGGCCGTCCGGCACGCTGTTCAAGCCGATGGCGGACACGATGATCTTCGCGCTGGTCGGTTCCTTGATCGTTACGCTGACGCTGCTGCCGGTGCTGTGCTGGTGGTTCATGCGCAACGGCGTGAAGGAGCGGCGCAATCCGTTCTTCGAGGCGATCAAATCGGTCTATACCACGGGTCTCGATATCTGCCTTGCCAGCCCCTGGATCACGACGATGGCCGCGACGGCGCTGCTGGTCATGTCGCTGCTATTGATCCCGCTGATCGGCGCGGAGTTCATGCCGCATCTGGACGAGGGCGCGCTATGGGTGCGCGCGACGATGCCCTACACGATCTCGTTCGACGAAGCGGCGCGGGTCACGCCCGAGATCCGCGATATCCTGCACACGTTCTCCGATGTCACGACCGTTACCTCGGAGCTCGGCCGTCCCGATGACGGCACGGATTCGACCGGCTTCTTCAATGTCGAATTTTTCGTGGGTCTCAAACCTTATTCGGAATGGACCGGCCAATATCGCGACAAGCCCGCGCTGATCGCGGCCATCGACAAGAAGCTCGCGGCCTTTCCCGGAATTGTCTTCAACTACACGCAACCCGCAGAAGACGCGGTGGATGAGGCGGAGACCGGCCTGAAAAGCGCGCTTGCCGTCAAAGTCTTCGGCTCCAACCTCGATACGCTCCAGCAAAAGGGCAAAGCGATCAAGCAGGTGCTGGAGAAGGTGCGCGGCATCGGCGATGTGACTCTGGTGCAGGAGCTTGGCCAGCCGAGCCTGACGATCAAGATCAACCGCGCGGCGATCGCGCGCTATGGCCTGAACGTCGACGACATCAATGGCGTGATCCAGACCGCCATCGGCGGCGACGTGGCGACGCAAGTGGTGCAGGGCGAGAATCAGTTCGATCTCGTCGTCCGCCTGGAACACCAATATCGCGACAACCCGGAGGAGATCGGGAACGTCCTGGTGGCCACGCCCGGCGGGCAACAAATCCCGCTGAAGGAGTTCGCGGACATCAACGTGACGGACGGCGCCTCATTCATCTACCGCGAGAACAATTCGCGCTATATCGGCGTTCAGTTCTCGGTCGAAGGTCGCGACCTGGCCGGCGCGGTGGGCGATGCGATCCAGCAGGTCGGCGCGAAGGTCGGCCTGCCAGAGGGCTATCACCTGGATTGGGGCGGCGAATACACCGAATACACAGCGTCGCGCGCGCAGATGAACCTTATCCTGCCGCTGACCTTGTTCCTGATCTTCCTGCTGCTGTTCGTGCTCTACAACAATTTCAAATTTCCTTTCATCACCGTGCTCGGCGTGCTGCTGTCGGCGCCGGTGGGCGGCATCGTGGCCCTGTGGATCACCGGAACGCCGTTTTCCGCGTCGTCCGGCGTCGGCTTCCTCGCGCTGTTCGGCGTCTCGGTGCTGACGGCGGTCGTCTATATCTCCTATGTCAACGAATTGCGCCGCAACGGAACGCCAGTTGCCGAAGCCATCCGGCTGGGCGCGATCCTGCGCCTGCGCCCGATCATGATGACCGCGCTGGTGGCGGCGCTGGGCCTGCTGCCGGCGGCGCTGGCCACCGGTGTCGGCACCGATACGCAACGGCCGTTTGCTTTGGTCATCGTCGCCGGCCTCCTGACGCGGCTTCTGATCAGTATCTTCCTGATGCCGGCGCTTTACGCGCTTGTGGCGCGGCCGGACGACCGGCTCGAAGTGTGATGGGGAGAGGACCCTCGCGGTCCTCTCCGCCACACTGGCTCAGATCGATTTCGACAGGCCGAAGAAGAAGCCCCGCCGCGGGCCGAATTGCGGCGCGCCCACGCCGATGCCCGAGCCGTCGCGGATCTCGTATTTGCTGTCGAACAGGTTGATGATGTCGAACCGCGCCGTCAGGTCGCCCGTGCCCAGATCGAACGAATGGCTAACGCCGGTGTTGAACTGGGCATAGCCCGGAACATGAGCGCCGTTCGGCGTGGCGCCATCCTTGCGCAGGCCCGAGCCGTAGATCATGTCGGCCGAGAAGCGCGTGCCCAGCCAGTTGTAGGACAAGCCGGCGGATGCCGTCAGGAACTGCTCGTGGTCGAGGTGGATATAGTGGTCCTCGATGAACGCGAGGTCGCCCGGATCGAAATCGAACTGGCTGGATTCGATGTCCTTGCCCTCGGCGTGTTCGAGCCCGGCATTGGCGTAGGCGGAAAAGTTGTCGATGTCGTAGGACCCGGTGAACTCCAATCCGTATTGCTTGCCGTGCTTGTAGTTGAACGGCGTCAGGATGATCGGCGCGCCGAACTGGCCCTCGTCGATCAGGTTCGTCGATTTCTTGAAGTAGCTGTCCACGCCGAGCGTGAGCCCCGCGAGCAGCGTCTGGCTCGCGCCGAGGTCGAAATAGTTGGCGCGCTCGGCTTTGGAGATGTCGTCCTGCGTGACGGCGGGTGTCGCGGTGGTGCCGATGAATTTGGCGACCGATTCCGAGGCGACCAGTTCGAAGGGCGGCGGGGTGAAGAAGCGCGAATAGCCGAAATGGACGGTGGTGCCGTCCACCGGCTGCCACACCATGTTGAGGCGCGGACTGAGCTGGTTCTCATCGTCGAACGCGTCGTACTGGTCGAAGCGGAGGCCGTAGTTCATCGTCAGCGTGGACGCGATCTTCCATTCGTCCTGCAGATACGCGCTGTAGGTATTCTGGGTCTTGGCGCCATTGTCGACGATGCCGAAGGGGGTGTCGTTTGGCGGCGACGCCTCGGCGCAGTCATAGGGATCGGCGATCACGCCTGAGCCGGTGCAATTGGCGGGCAGGACCTGCGAGGTAGTGGCGCTGGTGGCGCGTTCGGTCTGCACGATCACGCCGCCGCGCACCGTGTGATCGTCGCCCAGGCGCCAGGCGCCTTCGGCCTGCACGCCGAACGAGGTGTCGCGCTTGAACGCGGCCTGCGCGATGCCGTCATATTCGAGATCTCCCACCGGATCGGGCGAGAAGTTCAGGCTGGAATAGCGCGCGAAGCCCGAGACCTGGAAATCGAAATTCCCGGCCGTGTGCAGGTAGCTCAGGATTCCGTAGTCGGTGATCTCGCGCTGGGTTTCGTTGAGCTTTGCGCTGTCGAAACTGGAATCGCCGTCCACGGTGAAGCTGGGCGTCTGCCCCGGATTGTCGGGTATTTCGAAATGGTCGTGCGAAATGCCCGTTATGAACGTCACGCGGCTGTTGGCGTCGAGGATGTCCTCGAAATAGCCGAAGCCGTGATATTGCGCCGTGCGGTCGTGGATGGGCGTGGCGCTCCCGTCGGGGGACTCGATGCCGACGCTGTCGTTCAGGTAATCGCCGGAGACGAAATAGTTGAAGTTCCCGGAATTGCCGCCGTAATCGATGCTGGGCTCGATCGTGTTGTGGCTGCCGCCGTAGATCGACACTTCGCCGCCCGGCTGAAACTCGCCGCTTTTGGTCTGCATATCGACCACGGCGCCGGTGACGAGACCGTATTCGGCGGGCAGCGCGCCGGTGATGAGCTTCACCGACGACGCGAGGCGCGGATCGAGCGTCTGGCCGAAGACGCTGATACCTTCGGGGATGATGACGCCGTTGAGACGGTATTGCAGCGCATTGTGCTCGCCGCGGATGTGGAGTTGCCCGAAACTGTCCTGCGCGACGCTGGGCGCCTGCAGGATCACCTGGTTGAGCAGGTTGTTCTCGCCGCCGGGCGCGTTCTGGATATCTTGCTCCGAGAACGTATAGGTCGAAGCGCCCGTCTGCGTCTGGATGGAGTTGCGCGCCGCGTCGAGCCGCTTGGCGGTGACGACGACGATTTCGCCCTGTGACGACGGGCCGGATTGCGCCGGCGTGGATTGATCGGCGATCTGCGCGTGCGCAGCGGTCGACAAAGCCATGGCCATCGCGGCCGTGGCGAGAAGGAACGAACGTGACATGGATAATCCCCTGTATCTGACGCTCCGCCACGGGCCGCGCGGGCCACGCATGGCGAATCGAAATCGCTAGGAAGATGGATCGCGGACACGGCAAAGCCGTGCGCGTTCCATCAGGCGGTTACGATGGGAGGGTCAGTGGCGGGGAGGGCCGCGGCTTTGCCAGCCATGCGCGATCGCGCCCACGAACAAAGGCAGCGCGATGCGGATCGGAACAATGGAGACAATCTCGGTCGGCAGCGCGAGCGCGGCCGCCATGGGCATGACGAAATGCCCGGTATGCATCACTTCCTGGCAGAACAGGCAGTTCGTGGAGTCGTTGTCGAGCGGGCTGGGCTTGTCCGGCGTGCCGGCTTTGGAGTCCGTCACGAAGCCGAAGGTGACGGCGAAGGTGCCGATATGGATATGGGTCTGGATGACGAAGCTCTGCACCGAGAAGGCGAGCAAGATGACAAACGCAAGGCTCAGGCGGGCGAAATCGGGCGCCCGCCGCGCCAAACTGCGATGTGTCTTTCTCTGAGCCATCCAACTCGCGGACTCGAAGCAGGCCATGAGCCTAAACCCAATCGGGCGGATTTGTACAATCACGAGATCGGCGGAGGTTAACTAAATCAGACCTTCGGTCGCGCCCGTCAGCGCGTTCATGCCGAGACCGATCGTGCGCAGCGCGGCGTGCGGGCTTTTGGCGAGTGCTTGCGCGATGGCGGAGCGTGTGGGTTCGGGTGCGGTGGCGATCGCCTTCTCGAACCAGATCGCGCCGCCCGCGATGCAGCCTTCGGCCACGAGCAGCGTGGCGTAATTGTAGGCGCCGCGGAAATAGCCGCCCTCCGCCGATTTGCGATACCAGGCGCGGGCGAGCGCCCGATCGCGCGCCGTGCCCCAGCCTTCCTCATGGCAGCGCGCCACCAGATTCATCGCGCGCGCGTGGCCTTGCCCCGAGGCGCGGGAATACCACGCGAACGCCGCCGCGAAATCGCGCGCCACGCCGATGCCGTCCAGATAGAGGTGGCCGAGATTGTATTGCGCCCAGGCGTCGCCGTCATTTGCGGCGACGGCATAATGGTGTGCGGCGAGGGCGGCGTCGCGCGCCACGCCCCAGCCATGCTCAAGGCAGCGGCCGAGCATGTTGTGGGCTTCGCTGTCGCCGGTCTCCGCAGCGCGCGCGAACCAGATCGCGGCGGCGGTTTCGTCCTTCGAGACGCCTTCGCCGGAGAGAAGCATACGGCCCAGCCGCATCTGCGCTTCGACGAAGCCGCTATTGGCGGCGGCGAAGACCCAGGGCGCGGCGTTCTCGCCGGTGAGCAGGGCGTGCAGCGCAGGTCTGTCCATGGTGGACAGCGCCGCGATGCGCCAGGCGTCTGCGTTCGCGAAGGCGTTCACATCACGGTCCATTTGCGCACCAGATTGTGGTAGCAGGCGGTGAGGCGGACGAGGGCGGGGTGATCGGGCGCAACCGGGCCGATCTCGGCGATGGCGCGGTCCAGTTCGAACAGCAGTGTGCGCTCGCTGTCTTCCTGAACGAGACTCTGGATCCAGAAGAACGATGCTACCCGCGCGCCACGCGTCACCGGCGCTACGCGGTGCAGGCTGGATGACGGATAGAGCACCATGTCGCCTGCGGCAAGCTTCACGGAATGCGCGCCGTAAGTGTCTTCGACGATCAATTCGCCGCCATCATATTCGTCGGGCTCGCTGATGAAGAGCGTTGCCGAGATATCGGTGCGTATGCGGTGCGGCGTGTTGCCGACCTGGCGGATGGCATTGTCGACATGCGCGCCGAAGCCCATGCCGGGCTCATACCGATTGAACAGCGGCGGGAATACCGCGCGGGGCAGCGCGGCGGAGATGAAGATCGGGCTGCGCTCCAGCGACGCCAGCACCATGCCGCCCAGCTCGCGCGCCTCCGCGCTGTCTTCGGGAAGCTGGAGGTTCTCCTTCACCTTCGCCGATTGCGGCCCGGCGGTGACGCGCCCGTCCACCCAGGCCGCGTTCGCCAGACGCGCGCGGCACTGCGCGAGATCGTCTGGCGAAAGCAGCGTGGGAATGCGGATCAGCATGGCTAGAGGTTCACGATGGCGGAGAGCGTGAAGGTGCGGCCCGCACCGGGGACCGCGTGGTTCTCCTCGATCGAGGAGAAATAGGTGTTGGCGTAGTAGAACTTGTTGAAGAGATTGTAGCCGTTGAGCTGCAATTGGAGCGTGTCGTTGATCTTGTACGACGCCATCCCGTCGAAGGTGACGAAGGCGGGCACATGCGAGACGACGTCGTCGGTCGAATCCTTGAAGGCGGCTCTGCGGCCCAGATAGTTGGCGCCCAGGCCGAGCTTGAAGCCGCTGTCGAAATCGTAGGTCGTCCAGAGGTTCGCCTGGTTGCGTGCGGTGTTGGGCACGGGGCCTTTGAGGCCGACGCCGAACAGTCCTTCGGAGCGGCCGTCGAGATAGGTGTATCCGGCGAGCAATTCCCAATGCTCGGTGATGTTGCCCGTCACGTTGAATTCCGCGCCGTCCTCGCGCAACTGGCCGGCCAGCGACTGCAGGCCGGGGTTGAGCGGATCGGCGATGCGCGCATTCTCCATCTCGGTGTTGAACAGCGCAGCCGTGAACGAAAGCATGCCGTCCATCAGGATCGTCTTGCCGCCGGCTTCGTAGGTGTGGTCCTTCTCGGGCGCCAGGTCCGCCGTGCGCGACGACAGCGACAGGTTCTCCGCCGACGGATTGAATGACGTGCCGTAGGAGAAATAG
>DATATK010000107.1:0-13620 GCA_036268825.1 Rhizomicrobium sp.
GGCCGCCGCGATGAGCCCCGCCGCGTCGTAACGCTTGTAATCGCTGGCCAGCGCGAGGAACCCGTCCGACACGAGCAGCGCGATTGTGCCGGCCGCCGCATCGATCTGTTTGCTCTGCACATGATCGGCCGCCGCCGCATCGGGCCCGAACAGCCAATGGTTTTTCGTGTTCACGTGGTTTCGCGCGGCGCGCAACGCTTCCAGGAACTCCGGCCGATTGATGTCGCCCGCCGGATTCATCCCCTTGGCCTTGGCGAGCGCCGCCACGCGCGAGGCTTCCAGCGCGCGCTTCTCGAACGCCTCGCCGAGAATTTCGATGCCGCCGTCGGGCCGCCGGATCAGCGCTGCGCAATCGCCATAGGACAGCGCCTCGAAACCTTTCTCATTCGCCGCCACCAGCATCATTGACGCGAACGGCTTCTCATAGGTCGCGACCGGCGCACGGCTGCGCCCCATCACATAGGCATATTCGATCTGGTTGAGCACCGCATGCAGCGCCAGGCGCGGCGAGATCGGCGCGCGCAGGAACGCCATCAGCAGCGCCGTGCCTTTCTGCGCCAGCCACGCGGCGTCGCTCGTCTCCGGCATCAGCGGCTCGCATAGCCCCGTCGCCCCATCCATTACGATGGCGGCGTTGTCCACATGCCCGAACGCATCCTCGTTCGGCTTGGCGGGATTGCCGGGGAGCGAGAGCGAGTCGAGAAGAGAGAATTGCATCTCTTCTTATACCCTCCCCTTGAGGGAGGGTCGACAATTTGCGCAGCGCAGCGGCGCAAATTTCGGGAAGGGGCTCATTCAGGGGCCGTTGAATGAGCCCCTTCCCGAAATCTGCGAAGTGCAGATTTCGACCCTCCCTCAAGGGGAGGTTTAAGTAAGTCAGTATTTCATCGCCTGCACGACGGCCTTGAGGCGCTCGGCGATGGAGAACTGATCCTCGATGAAATCGGAATCGATCCACCACTCCTCGACCTCGGCAAGGATGCGGCCGATCAGCGGGCCTTCGGGCACGCCCGCCGCCATCACATTGCCGCCGTCGAGCGGGAATTTCGGGCGCTGCCACGCATCGGCCATCGCGAGCAGCGCGCGCCACTGGATGAAGGTCGCCGGATTGTTGTCTTCCGCCCAGCGCAGGAACACCCGGTCGCGGAAGCGTTGCGCGCCCAGACGATAAAGAAGCTTATGCACCTCTCGGATCGAGAGATAGGACACGATCTTCTCTTTCCCGCCCACGACATCTTCCAGCCTGGTGCGATCGGCGTTGGACAATTTGAAACGATCCGCAACGGCTTTGGCCCCGCCGTCGAGCAGCGCCGCCAGCCGCAACAGCGGATCGGGCTCGAAGAAATTGTTGATGTCGATGATGACGAGGTTTTCCAGCCGCGAGATGTCGAGCGCACCCGGCAGAATCTCGGAGAGAATGCCGCTCGCCGCCATCGCGCGCATCACCGGCGCCGGATTGTCGGAAGCCAGCAGTTTCAACATCTCCTTCTGCACCCGCTCGCCGGAGAGCTTGGCAAGACCCTCTTTCTCCGCCGCCGATGCGCGCAAGGCCTCGGCATCCAGTTCACCTTTGCCGTACCAGGCATGGAAGCGGAACAGGCGCAGGATGCGCAAGTAATCTTCGCGGATGCGCTGCACGGCGTCGCCGATGAAGCGCACGCGGCCCGCTTCGAGATCGGCGATGCCGCCGAAATAATCGAAGACCTCGCCGTCTTGCGCCGCATAGAGCGCGTTAAGCGTGAAATCGCGGCGGCTCGCATCTTCCTTCCAGTCCGTCGTGAATGCGACGACGGCGCGGCGGCCGTCGGTGCTCACGTCGCGGCGCAAGGTCGTCACTTCGAACGGCACGCCCGACGAGATCGCGGTGATCGTGCCGTGTTCGATGCCGGTCGGCACCGCGCGGATCCCGGCGGCATTCAATCGCGCCATCACTTCATCCGGCGTCAACGGTGTCGCGATATCGACATCGGCGACGCGCTTGCCCAGAAGCGTGTTGCGCACCGCACCGCCGACGAAACGCGCCTCGCCCAGCGCCGCGAACACCGCGCGCGTTTCGGGCGCCGTCATCCACTCCTTCGGGTCCAGTCTCATGCGCGCATCCTAGACGAGAAATTCACCACAATCGCGGCGGTCGCGCCCCAGACATAATGCGGGCCATATTCGAAGACATGGAATTCCCGCCGCCGCCCCTGCCACTCGCGGCTGTCGCGCCGCACGTTGGCGGGATCGAGCAGGAAGGCGAGCGGAATCTCGAACACTTCTTCCACCTCTGCCGCGCTGGGCAACAGCGCGAAGCCCTCGGTGAGCAATCCCACCACCGGCAGGATAGCGAAACCGGTGCCCGTCTCATAAGCGTCGAGAAAACCCGCCACCGCGACATGATCCGCCGCGATGCCGGTCTCTTCCTTGGTCTCGCGCAAGGCGGTCTCGACCAGCGAGACATCGTCCGCCTCCACGCGCCCACCCGGAAAGCTGACCTGCCCCGCATGGCGCGCCAGGGTCGCGGTGCGGCGGGTGAACAGCATGGTCGGTTCCGCGCGCAGCACGATGGGCACGAGCACCGCGGCCGGCGTCAGCTGGCGCGCCTCGGCGGGCGCCGTGCCGGGATTGAGATCGTAATCGCCATGACGTGGCATCAGCGGCAGGTCGGGCGCTTCGGCGAGCAGCCGCTTGCGCAGCGGACCGACGCCTTCTTGCGCGATGCGCCGCGCCAATTCCTCTGGCGTACTCATGACGGACGCCCCAGCGCGAAGAATACGCCTTCGCTCCACACGCCGAGCTGGCCCGCGAACGCCCCTGCGCCCGGCACCGCGATATCGGCCAACTGGTAGAACACCGTGCGCGAAATCCGCGCCTCCAGTCCGCGCCGGACGTGCACA
This sequence comes from Rhizomicrobium sp., assembly GCA_036268825.1. Taxonomy (GTDB): domain Bacteria; phylum Pseudomonadota; class Alphaproteobacteria; order Micropepsales; family Micropepsaceae; genus Rhizomicrobium. Next base: position 2,880 of record DATATK010000107.1, read on the forward strand.
TAAGGCGCGGGCTCGCCGGTCTCGGGATGGGTTTCGACGCGGATCGGATTGTCCGGCCCCGCGACGGTCTCGTCGCCGACATTGGTGGTGAAGATCAGCCTGCCCGCCTCCTCGCGCAGCAGCACGGCGAGGAACGGCACGTCCTCGACGCGGATGCGCATCTTCTCTCCCGGCGTGACAAGCACGTAACCGTCCGGATCCTTGCGCAGGATGGTCGAGAACAGCCGCACCAGCTCGCGCCGCCCGATGGGTGTTCCCTCGTGGAACCAGGTTCCATCCCGGGCGATGCGGATGTCGATCTCGCCGCAATGGGCAGGGTTCCATTTCTCCACCGGCGGCAGCCGATAGGCGTTCGCCAGATCGCGCTGCAGGCTCGCCAATCCGATGGAAATTCCGTCTGTCACTGGCTTCTCACGGCGATTTGCGGGACCCGGCAGCGGGAGTGGAGTTGCGCGGGGGCCGGTCCCGGTGCGACATAGACAGGCGCCCGCCCTCGAATCGAGGATAGCGCGCGACCCGGGGCGGGCCAAATGCCGCCCCCACCCGATTTCCGCCCTTTTTCTGGTACATGGACCGCACGATGAACGACACCGTTTCCAGCAGCGACGCCGCCGCCCAGGCCGAGAAGGCCTCCGCCATCTTCACCAAGGTGCGCGACGGGATAGGCCGGGTGATCTTCGGCCAGCGCGAGGTGGTGGACCAGGCGCTGATCACGCTGCTCGCCGGCGGCCATGGCCTGATCATCGGCGTGCCGGGCCTAGCCAAGACGCGCCTCGTCGAGACGCTGGGCATCGTGCTGGGCCTGGACTGGAAGCGCATCCAGTTCACGCCCGACCTGATGCCCGCCGACATCACCGGCTCCGAAGTGCTGGAGGAAGCCGCCGACCACCGGCGCAACTTCCGTTTCATCAAGGGCCCCGTTTTCACCCAGTTGCTGATGGCCGACGAGATCAACCGCGCCAGCCCGCGCACGCAGTCCGCGTTGCTGCAGGCGATGCAGGAGAAACACGTCACAGTCGCGGGCCAGCGTTACGACCTGCCCAAGCCGTTCCATGTCCTGGCGACGCAGAATCCGCTGGAGCAGGAAGGCACTTATCCGCTGCCCGAAGCGCAGCTCGACCGCTTCCTGCTGCAGATCGATATCGGCTATCCCGATCTCGAAGCCGAAAAGAAGATGATGCTGGCGACGACCTTCGGCGACGAAGCCGCCCTGGTCCCGTTCTGCAATCCCGATGTGCTGATGCAGGCCCAGAACGTGGTGCGCCATCTGCCCGTTGGCGAAAAAGTCGTCGATGCGATCTTGCGTTTGGTGCGCGCCGCGCGCCCCGACGAGGGCGGCGATCCCGCGCTCAAGCACTATATCTCCTGGGGCCCCGGCCCGCGCGCGAGCCAGGCCTTCATGCTGGCGGTGCGCGCGCGCGCCCTGCTCGACGGGCGGTTCGCGCCGTCGGTGGACGATGTCGCGGCCCTCGCCCAGCCGGTGCTGCGCCACCGCATGGCGCTCAACTTCACCGCCCGCGCCGAAGGCACGACGGTCAGCGACGTCATCGCCCGGCTTGCGCGGAGTCTTCTTTGAGTTCCAGTCCGATCCGCGAACAGGCCGAGGCGCTGGGCGCGGCCCTGCCGCCGCTGCTGGTCGCGGCCGAACGCCTCGCCTCCTCGATCAGCCTGGGCGTGCACGGACGGCGCAAGGCAGGCATGGGCGAGACCTTCTGGCAGTTCCGCCGCTACGCCCCCGAAGACGCGCGCGCCGCGATCGACTGGCGGCAATCGGCCAAGTCCGAACATCTCTATGTCCGCGAGCGCGAATGGGAGGCGGCCGAAGCTGTGTGGTTCTGGCGCGACGGCTCGGCGGGCATGCGCTTCCAATCCCCAGCCGCGCCGGTCACCAAGATGGAACGCGCCACGGTGCTCGCCCTAGCGCTCGGCTCGCTGCTGATCCGCGGCGGCGAACGCATCGCGCTGCTCGGCGACGGCCGCGGCCCCGCGACGGGACGCGCGCCCTTGCGCCGCATCGCCTATGAACTGGCCGATGTGCCGCCAGACGACATCGCGCTGCCGCCCGACGCACCGGTGACGAAGAATTCGCAGTTCGTCTGGCTCAGCGATTTCCTCGCGCCGCCCGCCGAAATCGAAGCGACCTTGCGCCGCCTGTCGCATGCGGGGCTGACCGGTCATCTCGTCCACATCGTCGATCCGGCGGAAGAGGATTTCCCGTTCGCGGGCCGCACGCGATTTGAATCCACCAATGGCGCGCAAAGCGAAGTGTTCGGCCGCGCCGAGACCGTGCAGGCGTCCTATCGCGCCCGCTTTCGCGCGCACAGCGAGGCGCTGACCGCGTTGTCGCGCAAGCTCGGCTGGCATTACCTGATGCATCGCACCGACAAGCGTCCCGAAACCGCCCTGGTCGCGCTCTACATGGCCATGGGCGGCGCACCGGAGCGGATGGCGTAGGCGATTGCCATGACAGCCCTCAGCGCCATCACGTTCACGACGCCCTGGCTCTTGTGGGCGCTCGCCGCGTTGCCCGCGATCTGGTTCCTGTTGCGCGTCACGCCGCCCGCGCCCAGGCGCGTGGTGTTTCCGCCGTTACGCCTGTTGCTCGGGTTGGCCGCGCCGCAGGAAACGCCCGCGCGCACGCCGTGGTGGTTGCTCCTGTTGCGCCTGTTCGCGGCGGCACTTCTCATCGTCGCGCTCGCGGGCCCCTCCATCGGCGAAGCGCCGAAGAGCGCGGGCCATGGTCCACTCGTGTTGTTCGTCGACAACGGCTGGACGGCCGCGCATGGCTGGCAGGCGCGCGAGGCCGCGATCACCGACGCGCTGGAAAGTGCCGCGCATGCCGGACGCCCCGTCGCCATCGTGCCGACCGCCGGCCCGCGCGCGCCGCTGGTCACGCTGCTCTCCGCCGGCGAAGCCGAACGCACCGCGCACGACCTGGCGCCGGAGCCTTACGCGCCGGATCGCACGCGCGCGCTGGCCGCGCTGGCGAAAGCGAAACTCGACGCACCCAATATCTTCTGGCTTAGCGACGGTCTCGACGAGAGCAACGCGCGCGTCACTGCCGATGGCCTCGCCCAGTTGGGCCATCTCACCGTCTATGGCGATGCGCATGGACGCGGGCCGCTAGGCTTGCGGCCGGAGAAAAACGAGCCGGACGGTTTCATCGTCACCGTCATCCGCGCCGAGGCCGATGCGCCCCGCGCCGGGCAAGTCAGCGCCATCGGCGCGCATGGCGAAGTGCTGGCGAGCGCGCCGTTCCACTTCAAGCCGCGGCAGAGCGAGGCCGTCACGAAGATTTCGCTGCCGCTCGAAGTGCGCAACGAGACGCAGCGCATCGTCATCGCCAATGAGGATTCGGCGGGCGCGGTGCGCCTGCTCGACAAGAGCGCCAAGCGCCGCGCGATCGGCCTCGTCTCCGCCAGCAATCTCGATACCGAGCAGCCGCTGCTGTCGGACGTCTATTATCTGGAGCGCGCGCTCTCGCCCTATGCCGATGTGCGCCGCGGCACCATCGGCGAAGCGCTGGACCGGGGCGTCTCGATCCTGATGCTGGCCGATATCGGCGAGATCGCGGGCGCCGATCACGATCGCGTCGCCCGTTTCGTCCAGGACGGCGGCATCCTCGTGCGCTTCGCCGGCGAGCGCATGACGCAGAAGGTGGACGACCTGATCCCCGTGAAGCTGCGCCTCGGCGGGCGTTATCTCGGCGGCGCGCTCAACTGGTCGCAGCCGCAGCACCTCGCGCCGTTTCCCGATACGAGCCCGTTCCGCGGCCTTTCCATTCCCGCCGAAGTGACGGTGTCGCGGCAGGTGCTCGCCGAACCGTCCGTCGATCTGGGCGAGAAGAGCTGGGCGCGCCTCGCCGATGGCACGCCGCTCGTCACCGCCGAGCAGCGCGGCAAAGGCTGGATCGTGCTGTTCCATGTGACCGCGAGCCCCGCCTGGTCGAACCTGCCGCTCTCGGGGCTTTATCCCGACATGCTGCGCCGCGTGATCGATCTGGCGAGCGGCGCGCGGCCCTCCGACATGGGCACCGATGCCAGCGCGGTCTATCCGCCCTATGAAACGCTCGACGGATTCGGCCATGCGCGCAAACCGCCGGCCGAGGCGTTGCCGGTGCGCGGCATCGATCTGGGCCGGCTCGAACCGTCGCCGCTGCATCCGCCCGGCCTCTACGGCAGCGAAGGCGCGCAGATCGCGCTCAACGCGGTGGGTGCGAAGGACACGCTCGCGCCCATGGGGGATATCGGCACGCGGATTGAGACCTATACCGGCACCGCGGCGATGGCGCTGGAGGCGCCGCTGCTCGCGCTCGCGATCCTGATCCTGATCGGCGACGCGATCCTGTCACTGATGCTGCGCGGCTATGTGCTGCTGCCGCGTGCTACAAAAACCGCCGCGCTGCTGCTCGCGCTGTTGCTGATCCATCCTTTCGCCGCGCGCGCCGATCCGGCGGACGACATGAAAGCCGCGCTCGACACGCGGCTCGCCTATGTCATCACAGGCGTCCCCGATGTCGACGCCACCAGCAAAGCGGGCCTCACCGGCCTCGGCGATTATCTGAAGGCGCGCACCTCCTACGCGCCGCTCGATCCGGTCGGTGTCAACCTCGACCGCGACGATCTTTCGTTCTACCCGCTGCTCTACTGGCCGATGGATCCGCGCGAGAAGGATCTTTCGCCGGCCGCGCTCAGCCGCGTCGCCAATTACATGCGCAACGGCGGCACCATCCTGTTCGACACGCGCGATCTCAGCCTGGGCGCCACCATCGGTCCCAATTCGCCCGGCGAGCAGACCTTGCGCCGCCTCACCGCCAAGCTCGACATCCCGCCGCTCGAGCCGGTGCCGCCCGATCATGTGCTGACCAAGGCGTTCTACCTGCTGCAGGATTTCCCGGGCCGCTGGACCGGCAGCAAGGTCTGGGTCGAGCGCCTGCCGCCCGCCGATCCCGACGCCGGCCCGCAGCCCGCGCGCGGAGGAGACGACGTCTCGCCCGTGATCATCGGCGGCAACGACTGGGCCGCCGCCTGGGCGGTCGACAAGAACGGCCAGCCGCTGCACGACGTCTCTCCCGGCGGCGAGGAGCAGCGCGAGATGGCGGTGCGCTTCGGCATCAACGTCGTGATGTACGCGCTGACCGGCAACTACAAGACCGACCAGGTCCACGCGCCGGCGCTTCTCGAAAGGCTGGGTCATTAGAACATGACCTATTCGCTCGACTTCGCGCCGCATGTTCCCGCTGCCGTGTTGTGGCTGCTGACCGCCGGCGCCGCGATCGTGTTCGGCTATTCGCTGGTGCTCCGCGCGCGCGGCGCGTGGTTGAGGGCGCTGGCCTTCGCGGTGGCGATCTTCGCGCTCGCCAATCCGCTGATGGTGCACGAGACGCGCCAGATGCTGCCCGACATCGTCGCCCTCATCGTCGATCATTCGCCGAGCATGAACATCGACGGCCGCCGCGCACAGGCCGACAAGGCCGCCGCCGCGATCAAGGCCAAACTTTCGGGCGACAAGAGCCTTGAGATCCGCACCGCCGAAGTCACCTCGCAACCCGGCGAAGACACCGGCACGCAATTGTTCGCGGCGCTCTCCAGCGCTCTCTCCGATGCGCCGCCCGACCGCGTCGCCGGCGCCATCGCGATCACCGACGGCGAAGTGCACGACGCGCCCACCGGCAAACCCACGATACACGCGCCGCTGCAGGTTCTCCTCGTCGGCAAGCGCGGCGAGCGCGACCGCAAGCTTACCGTGGTGGGCGCCGCGCGCTACGTGATCGTGGGGCAGACGGCCAACATCACCCTGCGCGTCGACGATTTCGGCTCGCCGCCGGGAGGCCGCGCGCAAGTCGCCGTGCGCATCGACGGCGTGGATTCCGCCACACGCACCGTGCCCGTCGGCGTCGACACCCATATCGGCATCCCGGTCTCCCATGGCGGCGAGAACGTCGTGGAGCTGGAGGCGAAGCCCGGACCCGCCGAGCTCGGCCTGCAGAACAACCGCGCCGTCGTCACCATCAACGGCGTGCGCGACCGCTTGCGCGTTCTGCTGATCTCCGGCGAGCCCAACGCGGGCGAGCGCGTCTGGCGCTCGCTGCTGAAAGCCGATCCGGCGGTGGACCTGGTGCACTTCACCATCCTGCGCCCGCCGACCAAGCAGGACTCCACGCCCATCGACCAGCTTTCGCTGATCATCTTTCCGACGCGCGAGCTTTTCGTGGACAAGCTCGACTCTTTCGACCTCATCATCTTCGACCGCTACAGCGAGCGCGGCATCCTGCCGCTGGCCTATTTCGAGAACATCGCCCGCTATGTCGAAAACGGCGGCGCGCTGCTCGTCACCGCGGGCCCCGAATATGCCGGCCCGCAGTCGATCTCGCGCACGCCGCTCAACGCCGTGCTCCCTGCGCAGGCGACGGGCGACGTGGTCAACGGCCCTTTCAAGCCGATGCTGACGGCGGAAGGCCTCGCCCATCCCGTCACGCGCGACCTCGAAGGCGCCAACACCGCGACGACGCCGCCGACATGGGGCAAGTGGTTCCGGCTGATCGATACCAGCAAAGTCTCCGGCGAGACCTTGATGAGCGGGCCCGACGGCAAGCCGCTTCTCGTGCTCGACCGTGTCGGCAAGGGCCGCGTGGCGGAGCTGCTCTCCGACCAGGCCTGGCTTTGGGCGCGGGGCTATGACGGCGGCGGGCCGGACGCCGAATTGCTGCGCCGCATGGCCCACTGGGTGATGAAGGAGCCGGAGCTGGAGGAAGAGCGCCTCACCGCCACCATCTCCGGCGGCGAGATCGCGCTGGACCGCCGCAGCATGGCCGCCACGGTCAAGCCCATCACACTCACCTATCCCTCGGGCAAGACCATTACCGTCCAGCCGATCAAGATCGAGCCCGGCGAATGGCGCAGCATCGTCAAGGCCGGCGAGCTCGGCCTTTATCGCGCGACGGACGGAACGCTGAGCGCCGTCGCCGCCTCGGGCCCGCTCAACCCCAAGGAAGTCTCCGACATGCGCGCGACGGACGCGATCCTGAAAGCGCCCGCCGCCGCCACCGGCGGCAGCGTGCACTGGCTGAGCGACGGCATGCCGGACATCCGCCGCGTATCGCCCGGCAGCACCGCCTTCGGCGACGATTGGATCGGCCTCAACGCCAACCGCGCCTACCGCGTCACCAGCGTCGAGCAGCGCGCGCTCCTGCCGGTGTGGCTCGCGCTTCTCCTGATCGTCGGCAGCCTGCTCGCCGCCTGGCGGATGGAAGGGCGTTAGCCGCCGGTTCCTGAACGTTCCCGGAAGAACCAGTGGTTCGCGATCCGATAGCCGCAGGACCGCAACAGCGACGCCTTGGCCGTCCATCCCGTCGGACAGATCGCCATCGCGCTCGGCTTGGCTCTCGAAACGAAATCGGCTTCGGCGGCGAGAAGCAGATCGCGCGCCACGCCGCCTGCGATCCGCCCGTCCAGCGAAGCGGCAAATTCCATAGCGCAGAAGTCATCGATCAACCCGATGGGCGCCGGATCGGTGGCCAGAGCGATCTGTAACGGGCTTGCCGGCTGCGCCACGACGAAGCCCGACAGCGTCGCGGCGTTTTCGGTGACGAATATGCTGCGGTCCGCCAAGTCGAGGCTTTGCTTCATCCAATACGCGAACCGCGCATCCGCGTCCGGATGCGGATGCCACATCACCCTGTTCGCTTCGCGATGGCGGTCCCGTGACATCCGCCCCAATCGCGCCATGCCTCCCAAATCGCCCGCGGCGGCGCGGCGGACATGGCTTGGCGGTGATGACGCCTGTAAACTGTGCCTGGCGAAATAAGACGTCGTCGCGCGGTAGCCCCGGTTTTCGAGAGCCTGAATCTTCGCGTCATCCGCCTCGGCGCAGGCGGCGAGGAAGATCACGGCGCCTTTCTTTTCAATCTCCGCTTCGACTGCGGCAAGCATTGCGTCCATCGTGTGCGCCGCAGGCGTAACGAACGTTTCATCGAGAAGCACGCCCGCGACGCCGCTGAGCGCGTAGACCGGTGGACATGGGATGATGGCGACATGCGCGATCCCGGCCAAGGTCTCGCCGTCTTCCGCGAGGAACCAGTGAAACGGTCCGCCGCCCTGTGCCGCGTCCCGCGACACCGATATCTCGACCCTGGAGTGCGCGTCGTCGGCCACGCGCCACAGAAGCGGATCGAAGCGTTCCCGCTTCCGCGCATCGTCGAGGACCAAACGGACGACATCGCCGGTGTCGCCATGCGAGGCCCTGCGGACTTGCATCGTCAGGCCCTCCTGGCAGGTTTGGAGCGCATGCCGTCCAGAACGATATCCAGCATCAGAAGTCCCCACTCCTCGCCCCGCAGCCGCGCGTTCTCCGAGCCGATGAACGCCAGTTGCAGAAGCAGCGAACCCAGAACGAGGCCGAGCGCCTTGGCGTCCACGTCCTTCCGAAACAGCCCATCTGCCTGGCCTTGCGCGACAATGTCCCGCAACACCGTGCGCGTCGGCGGGCGCGACGGGCTTCTGCCGGCGCCGCGCAGCGACGCGTAGGTGCCGATCATCGCAACTTCGGGATGTTCGGCGGTCCAACGCCCCGCGTGCCGGAAGAACTCGCGCAGCAGCGCGTCGGCCGGCGCGCCGGCGTCGCGCAGTTTCTGAAACGCGGAATAGCCCGCGCTGCGATAGCGTTCGGCGAGCGCAATCGCGATCTCATCTTTGGATGCGAAGTTGTAATAGAGCGTCGCCCTGGCGACTTTCGCGCTCAGGGCAATCTCGTCCATGGTCGCGCCTTCGACGCCCAGATCGTGGAAGACCGCGGCGGCGCCATCCAGGATCGCGTCCATCGTTCTTTGCCGCCGATGCGAAACCGCCAGCGCGGGCATGAATTGTACCCATGTCTATATTTCAGACTCATGTCTAAAACAAACAGGCGCGGGTGGCAATGGGCGAAATCCACCCGCCTTGTTCCCGGCGCAATCGGGCGCGATCCTCCTCGTCTCAACGCCGGGAGATCGCCATGACCCTCAGGACAATTTCGAAGATCGGATTGTGCGCTGCCATCGGCGCGGTGGCCGGATTCCAGGCCGGTCACGCCGCCAGCGCCAATCCCACCACCGTCGATGGACTGAAAGGCTACGTCCTGCGCGTGCTCCATCCCGGCGAGATGACGAGCATGCTCTATCGCGCGGGCCGCGTGAACATCACCGTCGACAAGAACGATAAGATCACCGGTGTGTCGTTCTACTAGCGTAGCGCCAATGCCGCGCCGCTCGCGCAGACCGGGTCATCAATCTGCGCGCGGCGCACTTCGCCGGAGAGATTGATCAGCGCGCCCGCCTCCAGCGACAGGCCGAGGATGCGCGACTGGTCCACCGGCCCCGGGAATTTCACGCGGCCCGGCGGCAGCTTCGAGAACCCGACGCGGGCGTAATAGGGCTCGTCGCCCACCAGCACGATGGACGGCCAGCCGCCCGAGCGCGCTGCCGCGATCCCCTCTTCCATCAGCGCGACGCCGATCCCCCGGCCGCGCTGGGCGTTCTCCACCGCGAGCGGGCCAAGCAGAAGCGCGCGCGCCGGGCCGATCGCGACCGGCCAGAAGCGCACCGAGCCTCGCAATACGCCGTTCTCCATGGCCACGAGGCTGAGCGCGGTCACGGGGCTCACCCCCTCGCGCAGGCGATAGGCGGACTTGGCGTAGCGGCCAGGCCCGAAGCCGCGCTCGACCAGCGCGTCCACCGCCGCAGCGTCATCCGGCGTTTCCGCGCGGACGGTCCAGGCCGCCTCTTTCGGGATGTCAGCCACGTGGTTAGGCTCCGCACCGGAAAAACAAACGGAGGTAATCCCATGGGCGTGATGGATGGCAAGGTCGTTCTCGTCACGGGCGCGGCCAACGGCATCGGCAAGGAATGCGCGCTGCTCGCTGCCCGCGAGGGCGCCAAGGTCGTGGTCAACGATCTGGGCGGCGCGGTGAAGGGCGGCGACGAAGGCTCGGCCGGCCCCGCCGAGATGGTCGTGCGGGAGATCCAGGCGGCCGGCGGCGAGGCGGTGTCCAATTCGGATTCGGTCACCAGCCGCCCCGGCGTGGCACGGATGATCGAGCAGGCGATGGATACGTTCAAGGGCCTGCACTCCATCATCAACCCGGCAGGCATCCTGCGCGACGTGATGTTCCACAAGATGACCGACGAGGACTGGGACAAGGTCATCGAGGTGCATCTGCAAGGCAGCTACAACGTCTGCAAGGCGGCGGTGAACCATTTCCGCGAGCAGCAGGACGGATCGTTCGTGCTGTTCACCTCCACCTCCGGCCTGATCGGCAATGTGGGGCAGGCGAACTATGCCGCGGCCAAGATGGGCATCGTCGGCCTGTCGCGCATCCTCGCCATGGAGGGCGCCGCGAAAAACGTCCGTTCCAACACCATCGCGCCCTTCGCCTGGACGCGGATGATCGCGACGATCCCGATCAAGGACGAAGCCGCCGCCAAGCGCGTCGATCGCATGAAGAACATGATGCGCGCCGACCAGATCGCGCAGCTCGCCGTGGGCCTCGCCTCGCCGGCCTGCAAGGATGTCTCGGGCCAGATCTTCGCCGCGCGCGGCAACGAGGTCTTCCTGATGAGCCAGCCCCGCCCGATCCGCGGCATCGGCAAGGTCGAAGGCTGGACGCCCGAGACCATCGCCAATCACTGCATGCCGGCGCTCAAGCCCAGCTTCTTCGACCTGGCGCCGACGACAGGCACGTTCGGCTGGGATCCGATTTGATTTGT
>DATATK010000108.1:0-10593 GCA_036268825.1 Rhizomicrobium sp.
ATCCACCTCCCCCGCAAAGCGGGGGAGGAAAGGAGAGAAACATGCCCCTCGAACTCGTCACACCGCCCGCCGTCGAGCCGGTCACGCTCGACGAGGCCAAGGCGCATCTCAAAGTCGACACCACCGACGACGACGCGCTGATCACCAATCTGATCGGCGCCGCCCGCGCCCGCGCCGAATGGCACACCGGCCGCGCCTTCATCACGCAAAGCTGGATGTTGTGGCTCGACGCGTGGCCGTGCGGGATGCCGGTGGAGATTCCGCTGCTGCCGGTGCAGGCCGTCAGCGCCGTCACGACCTACGCGCCGGACGGCACGCCGGCGGTGCTCGATACCGCGCTCTACCAGGTGGATGTCACGTCGGCGCGCGTCGCGCTGAAGCCAGGCGCGGTTTTGCCCACGCTGCTGCGCCCGATCAACGCGGTGTCGATCGCCTTCACTGCCGGATACGGCGACGCCGAAACGAACGTTCCGCCGCTGGTCCGCCAGGGCATCCTCGACATCGCCGCCGATCTCTACACCAACCGCGGCGACGGCACCGGCGAGATGCCGCTCGAAGCGCTCGCGCTCCTGGCGCCGTACCGAATCCTCAAAATCTAATCTTCCTCCCCCGCTGGTGCGGGGGAGGGGGACCACGAAGTGGTGGAGGGGGTGTGAGGAACGGTGCCGTGCTTGCACCGCTGCTCACACCCCCTCCGTCTGTCGCGCTGTCGCGCGCCATCCACCTCCCCCGCAACGGCGGGGGAGGAAAACAGGAAACCAACACATGCTCGGAACCCTCAACCAGCGTGCGCAGATCTATGCGTGCGCGGCGGTGCCCGATGGCGGGGGCGGGATCGGCGAGAGCTGGTCGCAGATCGCCACCGTCTGGGTGCGCGTCGAACCCATCACGGGGAGCGACGTGTACGGCCCGGACGCGGTCGAATCCCGCGTCCGCCACAGCCTCACCGCGCGCCGCAACGCCGTGCTCGCCGCGGGCAACCGCGCCGTCGTCGCGTCACGAACGTTCCGCATCCACGCGGTGCTGGACGAAGGCGCGCCCGCGCAGCTCGTCACTCTGCTCTGCGAGGAACTGCCATGACCGCCGCAAGCTTCGCCCTGCAGCAGGCGATCTTCGCCGCGCTCGGCGCCGATAGCGGCGTGCAGGCGCTGATCGGCGCGCGGCTGTTCGACGCCGTGCCGCGCGACGCCACGTTTCCCTACGCGGTGCTCGGCGACGACGCCGAAACCAACTGGGACACCGCGACCGAATCCGGCAGCGCGCATGTCGCCGCGATCGACGTGTGGTCGCGCGGCGGCGGGCACAAGGAAAGCAAGCTGATCGCCGACGCGGTGCGCGCGGCGCTCGACGGCGCGGCGCTTGTCCCGCCGGGGCAAACGCTCATCGGCATCCGCTACCAGGGCGCCGATTTCGCGCGCGAGGAAGACGGCGAAACCTATCGCGCCACGCTGCACTTCCGCGCGGTGATGGAACCGCAATAACAACAAGGAGAAACACCATGTCCGCACAACGCGGCAAGGATCTGCTGATCAAGATCGGCGACGGCGCCGACCCGGAGAATTTCACCACCGTCGCCGGCCTGCGCGCCACGACGCTCGCGTTCAACGCGCAAACCGTTGACGTCACCAATGCCGATTCCGCCGACCAGTGGCGCGAACTGCTCGACGGCGGCGGCATCGCCTCGGCGTCGATCTCGGGCTCGGGGGTGTTCAAGGACGCCTCATCCGACGCGACGTTGCGCACCGCCTTCTTCGGCCAGACGCTGAAGGATTTCCAGATCGTGATCCCCAGCTTCGGCACCGTCGCCGGGCCGTTCAAGATCACTGCGCTCCAATATGACGGCCCCTATGACGGCGAGCTCAAGCTCAGCCTGTCGCTCGCATCGGCCGGGGCGCTGACGTTCACCGCAGACTAGTTCTGCACCTCCCCCTTGTGGGAGGTCGACAATTCTTCGCGCGCGAAGCGCGAAGAATTTCGGGTGGGGGGCGGTGCAGACGTTCGGCTCGGCCCCCCACCCGGAAAATGCTTCGCATTTTCCGACCTCCCCACAGGGGGGAGGTTCTTACAAAGAGAAGGAGACTACACATGACCAACACCACACGCGGCGACGCGACATTGGCATCCGGCGGCAAATCGCTGGTGATGCGGCTGACGCTGGGCGCGCTCGCCGAGATCGAGGACGGACTCGGCGTCGGCAACATGGGCGACATCGCCGACCGCCTCAAGAACCTCGCGACCAAGGACATCGCGGTCGTCGCCTCCGCGCTGCTCAAAGGCGGCGGCATGGATGTGAGCACGTCGGACGTGCTCAAGCTCGAAACCGATGTCGGCACGCTGGTCGGCGCGATCTCGGGCGCGTTCGATGCGGCGGGCGTCAGCGCGGCGCCGGCAGCGGCGGCGGTGACACCGGCAACTGCGCCGGCGGTTGCCGCTCCCGTTACAGCCCCCGTTACGGGCCCTTTGGCTGGGACGCCATCCTCGAGTTCGGCCTCGGCGTGATGGGACTGGCGCCGCGCGACTTCTGGGCGATGAGTCTGCCCGAATGGCGCGCGGCGTGTGCCGGGTTTTCGGCGCGGTTCGGGCGGCGGCGCGTGCCGCCGCTCGGCCGCGCCGAACTCGCGCGCCTGATCGAAACCTATCCGGATGAAGAAACATGAGTGTAACGAACGTTACGATAGGCGCGGACCTGTCGCCGCTGACGGACAATCTCGCCTCGGCGGCGAAAGCGCTGTCGGATTTCGCCAGCGGGCCGGTCGCGAGCGCGGGCAAGAGCATCGAAGATGCCGTGAACGGCAGTTTCGACGCGGTGGCGCGCACCATCGCCAACGCCGCGGTGTCGGGCAAAACCTCGGTCGATCAGATGGTGGACGCGATCCTGGCCGATTTCGACCGCGTCGCGATCAAGGACTTCATCGCCAAGCCCATCGAAGGCATCGTCAGCTCGTTCGCGGATTCGGTGCTGGGCGTCAGCGGCGGCCGCGCGCTGGGCGGGCCGGTGGCGATGGATTCCACCTACCTCGTGGGCGAGCAGGGGCCGGAATTGTTCTCGCCGTCGTCCAACGGAACGATCGTTCCAAACGGCGCGCTGGGCGCGGGCACACCCAACGTCGTCCTCAACGTCCAGGTCCGCGACGCGCCGAGTTTCCTGAAATCGGAATCCCAGATCTCCGCGATGATGGCCCGTGCCCTGGCGCGCGGTCAGAAGAATTTGTGAGGCCGTGAGATGAATTTCCACGAGATCCGCTTTCCCACCGCGATCGCGTTCCATTCGACCGGCGGGCCCGTGCGCAAGACGGAGATCGTCACGCTCGGCTCCGGCTTCGAGGAGCGCAACGCCGTGTGGGCCAATTCGCGGCGGCAATACAATGTCGGCTACGGCATCAAGACGCTGGACGATTTGCACGCCACCATCGCGTTCTTCGAAGCGCGGCTGGCGCGGCTTTACGGCTTCCGGCTGAAGGATTTCGCCGATTTCAAATCCTGCGCGCCGGGCGCGGCGGTGACCGCGCTCGACCAGCCGCTCGGCACCGGCGACGGAACGACCACCGTGTTCCAGCTCACCAAGACCTACACGTCCGGACCGTCAAGCTGGACGCGCACGATCGGCAAGCCGGTGGATGGGACGGTCGCCGTCGCGGTGAACGGCACGGCATTGGGCAGCGGCGTCAGCGCCGATCCCGCCACGGGTCTTGTCACGTTCGTGACAGCGCCCGCCGCAAGCGCCGTCCTCACCGCCGGTTTCGAATTCGACGTGCCGGTGCGGTTCGACTCGGACTCGCTCTCGATCAACCTGTCGGATTTCGCCGCCGGCGACATCCCGAGCATCCCTATCGTGGAGATCGCCCTATGAAAACTCTTCCCACCGGGATGCAGGCGCATCTCGACGGCGGCGCCACAACGCTGTGCTGGTGCTGGACCTTGCTGCGCGGCGACGGCGTGGTGCAGGGTTTCACCGACCACGACACGAACGTGATTTTCGCCGGCGTGACCTACATGGCGGTCGCCGGTTTCACCGCCAGCGAGATCGATTCCACGCTGGGCCTCGCGGTCGACAATCTCTCCGTGCTGGGCGCGCTGTCCAGCGACACGCTGAACGAAGCCGATCTTGCCGCCGGGCTCTACGACAACGCGGCGATCTCGATCTGGCGCGTGAACTGGGCGTCGCCGGCCCAGCGCGTGCTGATGCGCCAGGGCAATCTGGGCGAGGTCAAGCGCGGCGCCACCGCCTTCACCGCCGAAGTGCGCGGCCTCGCCGCCGCGCTAAACCAGGCGACGGGGCGCGTGTTCGGATTCTCCTGTGACGCCGATCTCGGCGACGGCCGCTGCACCATCGATCTGACCAATGCCGCGTTCCACGGCACCGGCGCGGTGGCCGTGGCGTTCGACGCGCGGCGCTTCACGGTGTCCGGCCTTGGCGCTTTCGCGGACGGCTGGTTCGGCAGCGGCAAGCTCGCCTGGACGAGCGGCGCGAACGCCGGCCGCGCGATGGACGTGAAGCGCCACGGCGTCTCCGGAACGAACGTTACAGTCGAGCTGTGGCAGGCGATGAGCGAGGCGGTGGCGGCGAGCGACGCCTTCGCGATCACCGCGGGCTGCGACAAGCAGTTCGCCACCTGCAAGGCCAAGTTCGCCAACGCCGCCAATTTCCGCGGCTACCCCTACATGATCGGCAACGACGCGGTGATCGCCTATCCCAGCCAGCGTGTGTCGCTCGATGGAGGCAGCCGTTATGGAAACTGACATCGTGGCGCTCGCGCGCGGCTGGATCGGCACGCCCTATATGCACCAGGCGAGCGTGAAGGGCGCGGGCTGCGACTGCCTCGGGCTCCTGCGCGGCGTGTGGCGCGAGATGGGGCGCGACGAGCCGGAAGCGGTGCCGAACTACGCGGCGGACTGGGCCGAAGCGACCGGGCGCGAGACATTATATACAGCGCTGGCGCGGCACCTGCCGGAAGTGGCGCCCGCGTCGCTCGCGCCGGGCGACATCGCGCTGTTCCGCATGTTCCCGCGCAGCCCCGCCAAGCATTGCGGCATCGTGGCGGAACGCGGCGGCGCGCTGACCTTAATCCACGCGCGGCAGAACAAGCGCGTCAGCGAAGAAGCGTTATCCGCCTTCTGGCGGAACAAGCTCTCTTACGCGTTCAGACTTTAGGAAAACAAAAATGGCATCCCTGGTTCTCTCCGTCGCCGGCGAGGCGATCGGCAACGCATTGGGCGCGAGCTTCACCGTGCTCGGCACCACCATCACCTCCGCGCAGATCGGCGGCGCGATCGGCGCCTTCGTCGGCTCGGAGATCGACGCCGCGCTCGCGCCCGGCACGCGCGTCAAAGGCCCGCGGCTGAGTGACATCAACATCCAGTCCTCCACCGAGGGCGCGGCGATCCCCAAAGTGTTCGGGCGCGTGCGCGTCGCCGGGCAATTGATCTGGGCGACGCAGTTTTTGGAGACCGCAAGCACCTCGTCGAGCGGCGGCAAGGGCTTCGGCGGGCCGAAGGTGACGCAGACGGATTACGCCTATTCGGTGTCGTTCGCGGTGGGATTGTGCGCCGGCGTGGTGACGAAGATCGGCCGCGTCTGGGCCGACGGCGCGCTGATCGACATCTCGCAATTCACCACGCGGTTCTATCCGGGCAGCGAGACGCAAGCCGAGGACCCGTTGATCCAGGAGATCGAGGGCAGCGGCAACACGCCCGCCTATCGCGGGCTTTGCACCATCGTGTTCGAGGACATGGCGCTGGCGCAATTCGGCAACCGCATTCCGCAATTGCAGTTCGAGCTCATCCGCGCGATTTCCGACGCCGATCCCACGGCGCTGGAGAACGTGCTGACGGGGGTGGCGATCATCCCCGGCGCGGGCGAGTTCGTCTATGCGACGGAGGTGGTGACAGCGGATGACGGCGACGGCACCACCATCGCGCAGAACGCGCACAATGCGAGCGGTGTGGCCGACTGGACCGCGTCGCTGGACGAGCTGCAGGGCCTGGCGCCCTCGCTCGGCGCGGCGTCGCTGGTCGTGGGCTGGTTCGGCAGCGACCTGCGCGCCGGCGAGATCCAGATCATGCCGGGCGTGGAGATCGCGAAGAAGAAGACCTATCCGGAGACCTGGAGCGTCAACGGCGTGGCGCGGGCGGACGCGCATCTGGTGAGCGAGGTGGACGGCATCCCCGCCTATGGCGGAACGCCGAACGATGCGAGCGTGGTCGATGCGATCCAGGACCTGAAGACGCGCGGCTTGCGCGTGATGTTCTGTCCGTTCCTGTTCCTGGACATCGCGAGCGGCAATGCGCTTCCCGATCCTTACACGGGCGCCGCGTCGCAGCCCGCTTATCCCTGGCGCGGGCGCATCACTTGCGATCCGGCGCCGGGCGTGGCGGGCTCGCCGGACCAGACGAGCGCGGCGACCGCGCAGGTGGATGCGTTCTTCGGCGCGGCGGTCGCCGGCGATTTCACCGTCACCGGAACGGCCGTGACCTGGAGCGGCGGCACGGACTGGGGCTTCCGCCGCATGGTGCTGCACTATGCGCTGCTCTGCCAGGCGGCGGGGGGCGTGGATTCGTTCCTGATCGGCTCCGAATTGCGCGGGCTGACGCGGGTGCGCGACGGCGCCACGAGCTATCCGGCGGTGGCGGCGCTGAAGACGCTGGCGGCGGATGTGCGCGCCATCCTCGGCAGCGGCACCAAGCTCGGCTATGCGGCGGACTGGAGCGAGTACAACAACCACCAGCCTGGCGGCGGCGCGCTGTTGTTCAATCTCGATCCGCTGTGGTCGGACGCGAACATCGATTTCGTCGGCATCGACAACTACATGAAGCTTTCGGATTGGCGCGACGGCACCACCCATCTGGATTACAACGCGAACGGTCCGACCGACATCCACGATCCCGCCTATCTCACGGGCAACATCCGGGGCGGCGAGGATTACGACTGGTTCTATGCCAGTGACGCCGACCGCGATGCGCAGATCCGCACGGCTATCACCGATGGGTTGGGCAAGCCCTGGGTGTGGCGCGCGAAGGATCTGTGGGGCTGGTGGTCGAACGCGCATCATGACCGGCCCGGCGGAACGGAGAGCGCGTCGCCCACCGGGTGGGTGGCGCAAGGCAAGCCGATCGTGTTCACCGAGCTGGGCTGCCCGGCGGTGGACAAGGGAACGAACGAGCCCAATGTGTTCGTCGATCCCAAATCGAGCGAGAGCGCGCTGCCCTATTATTCCGACGGCGAACGGGACGATCTGATCCAGCGGCGCTTCCTCGAAGCGCATCTGAATTTCTGGACTGTATCGGCGAACAATCCGGTGTCCGGCGTCTATTCCGGGCGCATGGTCGATGCGGCGAACATCCATGTCTGGAGCTGGGACGCGCGGCCGTTCCCGTTCTTCCCGGCCTACGCGAATATCTGGGGCGATGCGGCGGATTACGCGCTGGGCCACTGGCTCAACGGGCGGCTCGGCGCGGTGATGCTGCCGGACCTGGTCGAGCAATTGTGCGAGGGCGCGGTCGAAACGGACGTGACGGATATTTCCGGCATCGTCACCGGTTACGCCGTGACCGACACGATGAGCCCGCGCGACGCGATCTCGCCGCTGGCGGTGGCGTTCCAGTTCGACGCGGTGGAGACCGGCGGCGCGATCCGCTTCGTCGCGCGCGGCCGGCCGACGCCGACTTCGCTCGGCGAAGGCGATCTCGTGCTGGCGGATAGCGGCGAGCCGGATTTCGGGTTCACATTGGTGCGCGCGGAGGAAAGCGATCTGCCGCTCGCCTCGCGCATTTCCTATATCGACGCGGACGCCGATTTCCGCAGCGCCGTCGTCGAGGCGCGGCGGCTGGTCGGCAGCGCGTCGCGCACCGCCGATTCCACTTTGCCCATCGTGATGGACCAGGGCCAGGCCATCGGCATCGGCGAGCGGCTCTTGATGGACGCGTGGACGATGCGCGAGACCGCGCAATTCGCGCTGGCGCCGTCGCAGCTCGCGCTCGATCCGACCGATGAAGTCTCGCTCGCCGCCAGCGGGCGCAGCTATCGCCTGCGGCTAACGGAGATCGACGATGCCGGCGCGCGCACGGTGCAGGCCGTCGCGACCGATCCGTCGATCTACGACGCCATCGTCGGTCCGTCGCGCGGCGCGAGCGTGGCTCAGACGGTTCAGCAGACGGGACGCGCGCTGGTGGTGTTCCTCGATTTGCCGCTCGTCACCGCGGACCAGACCGCGTGGGATCCGTTCGCCGCCGCCTTCGCCGATCCGTGGCCGGGAACGGTGCAGGTGATGCGCAGCGCCAGCGACGCCAACTACACGCTCGACACTTCGCTGACGCTCGCCGCGTTCATCGGCGAGACCGCGGCGGATTTCTATTCCGGACCGGTGTGGCGCTGGGACGAGGTGAATGCGCTGTCGATCGATCTCAATGACGGCGCGCTCGCGGCGCTGGACGATCTCTCGGTGCTCGGCGGCGCCAATGCGCTGGCGGTGCAGAATGCGTCCGGCGATTGGGAGGTGCTGCAATTCGCCGACGCAGCGCTCGTCTCGCCGGGGCAATGGCAGGTGTCGCGGCTGTTGCGCGGGCAGGCGGGAACGGAGAGCGCGATGGCGTCTCCCGTCGTGTCGGGTGCGCGCGTCGTGGTGCTCAACGCCGCGCTCAAGCAGCTCTCGATCCCGCAGGATCAATATGCCTTGCCGTTCAATTATCTCTGGGGCCCGCAGGACAAGCCGATCTCCGATCCGGCGTGGCAGGGCGCGGCGGAACAGTTCGCCGGCGTGGGGTTGAGGCCTTTCGCACCGTGCCAGCTGCAGGCGGTCTATGACGCGGGCGGCACGGATTTGTCGCTCGGCTGGATCCGCCGCGACCGCGCGCCGGGCAGCGACAGCTGGGACCAGACGGAAATCCCGATGAGCGAGGCGAGCGAAAGCTACGACCTTGAAATCCTCGACGCCTCGGGCGCGGTGAAACGAACGTTCCCGTCACTTTCGTCCGCGTCGCTGACGTACCCGGCGGCGGACATCGCAGCGGATTTCCCGAGCGGCCTGCCATCGCCGTTCCGCTTCACTGTCTATCAGCTCTCGACCGTCCTCGGCCGCGGGCCGGGCAAGACCGGGAGTTTCACTTTCAGCTAATTTTTCTCATGGAGAGAATCATGACCGACACCACGCCGCGTACCGGCGCGCCGCTGCTCGCGGCGGCGCAGGCGCAGAAACATGTCACGCACAACGAGGCGCTCTATCAGTTCGATGCGTTCCTCTGCGCGCGCTTCCTCGACCGCACGCTCACCGCGCCGCCGTCCTCGCCCGCAGACGGCGACACCTATCTGGTGCACGCCACCGCGACGGGCGCGTGGACCGGGCAGGATGCGAAGATCGCCTATTGCGCCGATGGCGACTGGCGCTTCTATGCGCCGTTCGGCGGGCTCGTCGCCTACGTCGCCGACGAGAGCAAGTTCATCGTCTACACGGGCAGCGCCTGGGTGGACTATGCGAGCCTGTTGCCGCTGCAGAACGTGCCGCTGATCGGCGTCAACACCACGGCGGCCGCGCCCAACCTGCTCAGCGTGGAATCGAACGCGATCCTCTTCACCGATGTGCCCACCGGCAGCGGCGGCACCGGCGACGTGCGCGCGACGCTGTCCAAGCAAGCGTCTGGCAACACCGCGTCGTTCCTGTTCCAGGACAATTTCTCAGGCCGCGCCGAAGTGGGGCTGGCGGGCGACGACAATTTCCACTTCAAGGTCTCGCCCGATGGATCGGCCTGGCACGACGCCATTGTGCTCACCGCATCGAGCGGGCTTGCGACCATCGCTTCGGCCGCCGTCACATCGGCGGACATCAACGGCGGCACGGTCGATGCCACCGCCATCGGCGCCACCACGCCGTCATCCGGCGCCTTCACCACGCTGACGGCAAGCGGCGCGGCAACCCTTTCACCGGCGAGCGCGAACGTGACGCTGTCGCCGACCGGCGCCGGTACGGTGACGATCGCGCCGGCCACCGCGGGCGCGATCAACAACGTCGCCGTCGGCGCGGTCACGCCGTCGTCCGGCGCGTTCACGACATTGGGCGCGAGCGCGGCGGTGACCTTGTCGCCCGCCAATGCCGCGGTCACGCTGTCGCCGACCGGCGCCGGCACGGTGACGATCGCGCCGGCCACCGTGGGCGCGATCAACAACGTCGCCATCGGCCAGACGATGGCGGCCAACGGCAAGTTCAGCACGCTCAACGCCAGCAACACCGTCACGCTATCGCCATCGGGCCATCCCGTCACGATTGCGCCGACGGGATCGGGCACGGTGACGATCGCGCCCGCGACGGCGGGCACGATGGACAATATGGCCCTCGGCGGCGCCACGCCCGCCGCCGGAACATTCACCGGCGTAACGGCGCCCGGCGTGACCACGGGCTCCACCAGCGATCTGGCGCTGTCGACATCCGGCGGCACGCAATTCGCCGCGGGCCATGTCGCCTCCGCGGTGAACAATCTGAAAGCGTCGGGCTCCGCCACCGGCGCCGGCATCGCCACGCTCGCCGCCGCGGGCGCCGACAGCAATATCGACATCGTGCTCACGCCCAAGGGCGCCGGCGCGGTGCGGCTCGCCACGGTGGCGAA
>DATATK010000109.1:0-5886 GCA_036268825.1 Rhizomicrobium sp.
AAGGCGTTGGTGTAGTTCAGCATCACCTCGGAATCTTCGAACAGGCGCACCGCCGGCAGGTTGATCAGCGATTCCACGAAGAACTTCATCGCCGTCACGTTGGCGACGCTGAACACGTTGTTTCCGGAGAACAGCGACCACAATCCGCCGCGCTGGTCCATCAGGCTGATGGAGAAGTCGCTGGCGTATTTCTGGACGAAGAAGTTCATGACATGGTTGAGCGCCACCAGGATGGCGCGGAACCAGTAGCTGATCTGGAAGAAGATGGCGACGTTCACCGCGTCTCGCCGCGTGGGCGAGACCAAGAACGACATCACCCCGCCGATGAAGCCGAGGAAGATCGCGTAGAACAATTCCTCGCTCGTCATTCCGTCAGGTCCGTTCCGCCGCTCTTGCGCGCCCGCTCCAGGGGCCAGACCTGCCGCAGGTCGCGGCCCAGCATCCGTCCCAGCTCGGCGATATCGGCATCGTAAAGTGCGTGCAGCCGCGCGGCAATCGCCGGATCGACCGGCTCGGCGGCTTGTTTCGGCGCGCGCAGCACCAGCCGCTCGGCGCCCGCCGACTTGGCGAACGCCACCGCCCGGTGCAGCCCCAGCGAATGCAACAGCCGCGACGTGCCCGACGCGATCTTCGCCAGCCCGTGGCTGCGCGCCTCGCGCCGCGCATAGGCGCGTTCGTTACGCGGACGAAAGGACGCATCGGCGCCAACGAACGCGAAGAGCGGCTCCAGCCCGCCCTCGGCCTGAAGATCGTCCAGCACCAGCGGCAGGATCGCTTCCGCCGGGAAGGCGTCGCGGAAGCGGGCGAAATGCCTGGCGTAGAAGCCTTCTTCCAGCAAATCCGGCAACGTCTCGATCGCCTGGGCCAGCGGCAGCGCCGTGTCGCCCTTGGCGCGCATGTGATGATAGAGCGATACCACCCGCTCGACGGGATCGCGGAAGACGAACACCAGCTTCACGCCGGGCAACGTCTCGAGAATCCGCGCCGGCGCGTCCGGCGAGGTGAAATAGGTCGGCGAGACCTCGCCGCAGACCTGATCGGCGCGGGCGCCCGTGAAGTAGTTCGCATACCAGGCGACGCCGCGCGCCCAATAGCGGTCGAAGAAGAACAGCTCCTTCGTCGCATCCGGCATGTGGATGCCGGGATGGGCGCGCAATGAGCCATCCAGCCAGGTCGTGCCGCATTTGCGCACGCCGGCGACGATGAAATCGGGCAGGCGCGCGCTCATCGCCAGCCGCTCAGATCGCGGCCGATCAGTTCCGCGGTTCTGGCGATGTGGGGACGATAAATCGCCATCAGCCGCGCCCGCGTCTCGGCCGGCATCTGTGATTTGTCGCCCGCGCCGACAGGCCTTGTCAGCGTCTTCATCACCAGGGGATTGGTCTTGGCCCAGGTCAGCAGGCGATGGAAATCGTTGCGCCGCAGCCACAGCGCGAAGCGCTTGAGAACGTGGAACATCCCCGCATTGCGCGGCGCGCTGGCTTCCAGCACGCGCTCGGTCGTCGTGGGCGGCACGAAATCAGGGTCGACGCCGAGGAAATCGTAGATATTGCGCAGGAGGCCGGCGGGGTCGCGCTTCAGATCGTCGAACAGCGCGACGAAAACCTGCTCGCGGGGAAACAACGCCAGCCAGCGCGCCAGGTGCTCGTCGAAGAAATTCTGCGCGATCATGGAGGGATCGGCGGCCAGCACTTCGTCGAGCGAGCCTTTGACCAGCCCGTTGCGCAGGCGGAACAAATAGAGCGACTGCACCCGGTCCACCGGATTGCGCAGGAACACGATCAGCTTGACCTTCGGCAGATGCCCGGCGATGCGCGCGGGTGCTTCGGGGGTGAAGAAATAGGTGTTGCTGATCTCGCCGATGGCGGGCGCGCTTTCGCACCCCTCGAAGAATTTTTCGTACCAGCCCATGCCGCGATCGTAATAGTCGGCGAAGAACACCGTTTCCTTGGTATGGCGCGCCAGGCAGATCTGCGGATGCGCGGCCAGGCACTGGTAGAGCCAGGTCGTGCCCGTCTTGCCGGGGCCGATGCCGAGGAAATTGGGCAAAGTCATGGAGCCGAGTACAGAAGAACGGCGCTCCAGATCAAGGCCTACCGCGCCGGATGGTTCACTGCAGCCCCATCCGGCGGAACGCAGTGGCCACCGCCCGGTCGGCGAAGCGGGCGAATTGTTCCGGCAACGCGCCGAAGCCATAGCTTGCCGCCAGCGCCGTCGCGAGGAACCCGGCCAGCGACAGGTAATAGTTCAGCCGCAGCAGCAGATAGCCGACCGCCGCCGCGGCCGCCAGGGCCAGCGCCAGCCGGATGAGCGAGACGCCGTGCAGGTTCTCCAGCCCGACGCGCCGGGCGAGCACGCGCAAATTCATCGGCACCATGATCGCCCCGGCGCCCAGCTGCGCGGCAGCCGCCCCCACGGTTCCATAACGGGGCACCAGGAAGAAGCTCAGCGCGGTCAGGATCGTAATGCCCACCATCAGGCTGTAGACCACGAAGCGTTCCTGCCGGATGCCGTTGAGCAGATCGGTGCAGAATTGCTGCACGAAGAGCAGGCCCAGCACGAGGTCGAACAGCGTCCAGGCGAGCCCGAGATGGGCATATTTGGGGCCATAGACGAGGCCGATGAGCCGCTCGCCATAGAGCAGGCCGCCGAGGGTGAAGAAGCTGGCGAGGAAGGTGTTGACGCCGGAGGTCTGGCGCACCAGCGCGCGGAACTGTTCGCGGTTGTCCTGTTCGTCGTGCAGCGCGATCCGCGGCACCGAGGCCCAGATGAGCGCGCGCGGGATATAAAGCGCCGAGGTCATGATGACGAAGGCGACTCGGAAATCGGCGAGGTCGTCCTTGGCGTGCGCACCGAGCTTTTCGAGGAAAACGTTCGTTTCGCGATAATAGATCACCCACAGCGCGGTGTTGATCGCGAACGGCCACAGCGCCCGGATCTCGGCGCGGTCGAACGGCGTTTTCAGCGCGTTGACGAATTGCGCGCGGGTCAGGCCGGTCAGCGTCACCACCGTGGACACCGCCCAGATCACCGCGACGCATATCGCGATCGTCGCCAACGCCAGCAGCGTCGGCACCCGCTGAACATGGAAGAACAGCACCGCGATCAGGATCAGGAAGAAGGACGAACTCTCATAGACCACGCGCCGGATCGCCCAGGAGCGGCCCTGCTCCGCGGGGCGGAACGCAACGTCGGTGCTCTGCAGCAGCGATTGCGCGATGGTGTAGAGCAACAGGAGCACGAACAGCGAGTCCAGCGTGTGGGGCGGGCTCCAGAGGAAATAGCCGGCCATCAGCAGCGCCAGCACCGGCAGTGCATAAAGCTTGACGGCTATGGCGCGCGCCCAGGACACCCCGATGCGCGAGCGGTCGCGCGCGCCCAGCACGGCGTAAAGCGTGTGGCCGCCCCCATCGAGAATCGGCAGGAACAGGATCGCGAGCGTCAGGAAGTAGAAATATTGACCGAACACGGTCTTGGGCAGGTAGCGCGCCAGCACGATGCTGGAGACGAGCCCGAACACCGCCATCGCCCCCTGCCCCGCCATGTAGTGCAGCGCATTGGCGAATATCTTGCCTTTCGGCTCGGACATGACGACTCCGGTCGAGGGACGCCGCGGCTCGGCGCTGCTGCCTTAGCCCGGCAGGCCGCGCTCCGCCAGTGCCTGTCCGGAAGATTGCCGCGGCCTCATCGCGCATTAACTTTCATGGACGGAGGTTTCGTTAAGTCCCGTGGACGATTGCGATAAAACGCTCGCGCGCGGGGGCTGGATTTGCTATTTCGTGGGGTCTTATTCCAGTTGCATGGGCTAGACGCATGACAGACGGCCGCCAGAACGATCCTTATGTTGGGCTGGACGAGCCGGGTGGGCTCAGCATTGCCCATTTCGTACAGGCCGTGGCCGACCGTTCGCGCATCGTCTGGGCAGTCGTGGCGCTCTGCATCATCGTCGGCTGCGCGCTGATCATCCTGCCGCCGCCGCAATACACCATCAGCTATATCGCCTATCCCTCGCAGTCGAGCCAAGACAAGAGCCTGGGCAGCACCTTGAGCGCGCTGGCCGGGCCGCTGGCGGGCCTGATCGGCTCGGGCGCCACCAGCGACGTGCAGCCTTTCGACCTCTACATGGAACTGATCGTGTCGCCGCACCTGGCGCAGCGCGTGATCAACAAGGACCCGGAAGTCCTTCACAAGATATTCTACAAGGAATGGGATCCGGTCTCGAAGACGTATCATCCGCCGCACGACGTGCTGTCGACCATCTCGCGCATCTTCGCCTATATTTTCGGCCTGCCGGCCTACGCGCCACCAACGGCCGCCCGCCTGTCGTCATGGCTGACCGACAATCTCACCATCGCGGCGGTCAACAGCACCTCGATGCAGCAGATTTCGTTCACGACGCCCTACCCCTCTTTCGGCGTCCGCTTCCTGACCGAGATGAACACGGAAGCCGACGCGATCATCCGCGAGGAAGCCGCCAAGCTGACCGACGCGCAGATCAGTTATCTCGAAAACAAGCTGTCGCAGATCCAGGTCTCCGACTACCGCCAGACCATCCTGAGCCTGCTCTCGGCGCAGGAAACCACGCGCATGTCGATCAATGAGTATTTGCCTTACGCTTCGGTGGTGTTGCAGAACTCGTTCTCGTCGGACCTGCCGACTTCGCCCAATCCGCTGATCATCTTGATCATCGCCCTGGTCGCCGGCCTCGTCCTCGGCACCTTTGCCGCCCTTACCGCCGCGATGGTGTGGCCCAACGGCGCTCGGCGCTTCGTCCCCAGCCGCTACCGGGTCGTGACGGCCTACCGCCGCGCGGTGTGGTACCTGACCCTGCCCAAGAAGACCGGGGCGCAACCGGCGGAATAGGCGCCCAGTGGACGGGCGCGGCCCGCGCCGGTAGTGAAGGCGGCTCCACGCGCGCCCCAGAGGTTCCGTTTGTCCGCCGGCCACCGGAAGATCGTCGTCACCACGCATTTCGGCTGGGGCATGCACCGCTACCGGCTGGACCTTCTGCGCAGCCTGCTCGGCGAAGGCTATGACGTGACCGCCATCGCCGACTGGAGCGACGGCGCCTACGAGGCGCCGGTGCGCGCCGAAGGCGTGAAGACCGAATCCATCTCGCTGACGCGCTCGCGCTTCGGCCCGCTTGCCGACTTCAAGACGCTGCTGCAGCTCATCGGAAAATATCGCCGGCTGAGGCCGGACATCGTGCAGCAATTCAACGCACGCACCTTCCTGCTCGGCGCCATCGCGGCGCGGATCACCGGCGTGCCCGTCATCGTCAATTGCGTGAACGGCATCGGCATCATCCTGGGCGGCACGATGCATCGCTACCGCTGGCTGTTCCTGCCGCTCTACAGACTGGCCTTCGGCGGGCGCGTGCTCGCGGTATTCCAGAATTCCTCAGATCGCGACGAGATGATCGCGGCGGGCATCACGGTGCGCGAGCGCACCTTCCACATTCCCGGCTCTGGCGTGGACACCGAAGCGCTGAAGCCCGATCCCACCGTCGCCCCCGAGGACCGCGACATCGTGATCATGGCGTCGCGCATGGTGTGGAGCAAAGGCGTGCGCGAATTCGTGGCGGCGGCGGATGCGCTGAAACCGCGCTTCCCGCATATCCGCTTCATCCTCGCCGGCGGGCTCAGCGGCGCCTACGGCATGCACGATCCTGACGATGTGGACGAAGCGTTCCTGCAAGCGGCCGTGGCGCGCGGGGCGATCGAATGGCCCGGCCATGTCGAGCCGCCCGCGCTGGAAGACATGTTCCGGCGCGCTGCCGCCGTGGTGCTGCCGTCCTTCTATCCCGAGGGCGTTCCGCGTTGCCTGATCGAGGGCGCTGCCGCCGGCGCGCCCATCGTCACCACCGACCGTCCGGGTTGTCGCGAC
>DATATK010000110.1:0-5620 GCA_036268825.1 Rhizomicrobium sp.
GGCGAACATGTACATCGATTGCGCCAGCGTGAAGACCGGCCACTTTGCTTCGTGCGTTTTGCGCTCCCACTCCGCCGCCGCCTTGGGCGTGGGAACGATGGACAGATAGAAGACGTGCTGGTGATTGTCCGGGCTCAGGAACACCCGCGGGGGAACGTTCTGGTTGGAGCCGATATAGAAATAGTTTCCGTCGCTCGCGCCCACCGCGCCGCGGGCGCACATCTTGCCATAGCCGTTCTGGTCGTTCGCGGTCATGTCGACATTGATGACGATGCGCAGCGCGGCCAGCGTGCTCGCATCCGCGTCGGCGAAGGAGATGACCTTGGCCGCGTCAGAGCCCGCATCGGTGCAATTCTGGATATCCCTCGCCTGCGCGCCCGTCGCCGCAAGCAGCGCCGCGCACATCGCGGCCCAAAGCACACGCATGGTGTTTCCCCCGTCCCCTTGCGCGCAGCCTACAGCCCGCCTTGTGACCGCGCCAGCAATTCCGGCCGATATTCGAAATGCATCGTGTCGTAGTGATACCAGCGCCCGCCCCAGATGAAGCCGTGGCGCTCGAAAATGTCGACGATTTCGCGCGGCATTCGATTGCGCCAGACGGGCGGGCTTTTTGGGCTGTCCCACAGCCAATAATTCGACACCGCGAGATTGAGATCGACCGCCGCGCCATAGGCATGCATCGAAGGTTGCCCCTGATCGGCGACGCCGCGGCAGGCATAGGTCCCCGCAACCGGCCACGCCGCATGCCGAACGCCCGCCGGCAGTGCATCGATCTCAGCCGACACCGCCCGCAACGCCCCCGCCGCGCGGGGCGTGAATTTTATCGTGCGGCCCCAAGCATGCGGCAGCCAGACCACGGGCACGAGCGTCTTCTCCACCTCGCCCTTGCGGCAATCGCCATACAGGTGATCGAAAAACGCCTTGTTGCGAAACCGCCCCGGATCGAAATCCTCCGCCGGCGCCGCGAGCGGCGCGCCGGCCGGATAGGCCAGGCGAAACATGTCGCGGATCGTGGCGTGGCTCAGCAGAGCGGTGAAGGATTTGCCCAGGTCGTCCGCACCCAGAGGCATGCGCGTGCCGTCGTGCCACAACAGTGCCGCCTGATTATCGTTCGCGATTCTATCGGGATAAGCAAAGACTATAGCGTCCATGGCGCCGCGAGCCGCAGATGGCGACGAAGACCCAAACAAAATGTAGAGCAAAATAGCCGCCGGGATTGGCGCAAGCCGAGATGTGGGTGGCGATCTCACAATCTACGCTTCCCAACCTTCCTGCGAACCAACGGCGCAAAGGCGTCCTCTATTGAAGCAGTTGCGACTGCTAATTGTTTGCTAAAGTCGTCGTCGGCGCTGGTCTTCCATATAGTGTTTTCAGCCATTCTCACCTTGCTTATATAATCGCTCCGGTCTTTGCCTTCGGCTCCATCGGCGAGACCGTCGGAGAAGATCGCTTTTTCATTTGCGGCCACAATGAACGTATGCCTCAGCTTAAACAGTTCATCGAATATCTTTTGGCGGTCTGATCCAAAATACGCCTTCACCAGCACGCGCGTTTTGGATAACTTTCCCAATAGCCTTGGTGCCTGTTTAAGCGCTCAAAAGGGACGTAATTTCGATCTCTTCTTTTCTTATCATTCTCCGTTTCGTATCGGCCCTGATCGGAAGAGGCTTTTGTGCGAGTTTCTCCCTCTGAGGACGAAGAAAACGGGCTACGAATGTCGTCGAAGACGATTTCTGCCTCATAGGCTTCTGCTAGAGCTTCTTCGGCGATTTCAATTTGGCGAGAAGCGACTTTCTCGTCTTGCCATCTGCGAAATGATTCCCGCGCAATGACGATGCCGCCGCCAATCACAAATATATTTGTAAGCGCAAGGACTTGGTCCCAGCCAAACGACCATGGATCGCTTGGGAGCGCGACCATCAGGCCCGCGTCTCTCTTCGCGCCAGGAAGGCCAGCCGTTCGAACAGGTGCACGTCCTGCTCGTTCTTGAGGAGGGCGCCGTGCAGCGGCGGGATCAGTTTGGTCGGGTCTTTCTCGCGCAGCATTTCGGGCGAGATGTCTTCGTTGAGCAGCAGCTTCAGCCAGTCGAGCAGTTCGCTGGTAGACGGCTTCTTCTTCAGGCCCGGTACGTCGCGGATCTGGTAGAAGACGTTCAGCGCCTCGGCCACCAGCTTCTGCTTAATGTCCGGATAATGCACATCGACGATCTTCTGCATCGTCTCGCGGTCCGGGAACTTGATGTAGTGGAAGAAGCAGCGGCGCAGGAACGCGTCCGGCAATTCCTTTTCGTTGTTGGAGGTGATCATCACGATCGGGCGGATCGCGGCCTTGATCGTCTCGCCGGTCTCGTAGACGAAGAATTCCATGCGGTCGAGTTCGAGCAACAGGTCGTTGGGGAATTCGATGTCGGCCTTGTCGATCTCGTCGATCAGCAGGATCGGGCGGCCGCCCATCTCGAACGCGTCCCACAATTTGCCCTTCTTGATGTAGTTCTTCACGTCCTTGACGCGCACGTCGCCGAGCTGGCTGTCGCGCAGGCGCGTCACCGCGTCATATTCGTAAAGGCCCTGCTGCGCTTTGGTCGTGGACTTCACATGCCAGGTGATCAGCGGCGCCTTCAGCGCGTCCGACACCTGGAAGGCCAGCTCGGTCTTGCCGGTGCCGGGCTCGCCCTTGATGAGCAGCGGGCGCTGCAGCGTGATGGCGGCGTTGACCGCGATGCGCAGGTCGTCCGTCGCGATATATTTGCTCGTGCCTTCGAAGCGCTTGGCGGTGTCGGACATTGCGGGCTCTCGGTTTTGGAAATAGCCGTATCGCGAGCGTAGGGGGCGGTTTCCGGGTGCGCAAGGGCGTCCATTTACCCTTCCCTTTGTCATGGCCCGCGAATGCGGGCCATCCAGTTGACGCCTGCACTTCTTTCCGCAGGGGATTTATGATCAAAGATCGGGCACAGCGCGCGGTTACCTGGGTGGCCCGCATTCGCGGGCCATGACAGTGAGAGGGGGAGTATTCGAAAATGTCGGCAATGGAACGAAAAGCACTTCCCACCCTGGACGCCGCGCTCTACCGCGACCCCGCGGTCTACGAGACCGAGCGCCGCCAGATCTTCGCGCGCTCCTGGCTGCTGTTCGCCCATGAAGGCCAGTTGGCGGAGCCGGGCAGCTACGTCGCCGCCTCCGCCGCGGGCTATCCGCTGATCGCGGTGCGCGGGACCGATGGGATGATCCGCGCCTTCCACAATGTCTGCCGCCACCGCGCCGGGCCGCTCGCCGATGACGGCGCGGGAAAATGCGAGGGCGCCCTCGTCTGCCGCTATCACGGCTGGCGTTACGCGCTGGACGGCCGCCTCGCCTCGGCGCGCGATTTCGGGCCGGCTGAGGATTTCGATCCGCGCGACTACGCGCTCGTTCCGCTGCAATGCGAAAGCTGGCGCGGCTTCGTGTTCGTCAACATGGATGCGAGCGCGGCGCCACTATCCCAATCCATCGCGCCGCTCGTCGCACGCACGCAGCATATCCCGCTGGAGACGTTCCGCTTCGCGCATGCCTCGAGCCACGACATCGCATGCAACTGGAAAACCTATGTCGAGAATTACCTGGAGGGCTATCACATCCCGCTGGTCCATCCGTTCCTCAACTCCGCCGTCGACGCGACGCGTTACGAAGTGGATGTCTCGGCGCCGGTGATCTTCCACCAGGCCCCGCCGCGCGACGGCTCGCCCGTCGCCGGCCTCTGGGCCTGGGCGTGGCCATGCCTGGGCGTCAACGTCTATGCCGAGGGCGTGTTGATGGAGCGGATGTGGCCGATCGACGCCACGCACACCCGTCTCGACTATCTCTATTTCTTCGCCGACGGCACGCCACACCACGAAATGAACCGGTCCATCGAAGCCTCCGAGAGCACCACTCGCGAGGACAAATGGATCACCGAGGCCGTGCAGCGCAATCTGGAGGCCGGGATCTACACGGAAGGCCGGCTCTCGCCCAAGCACGAGCAGGGCGTGGCCTGGTTCCAGCGCGAGATTTCGCGGGCTTTGGGGCGTTAATCAGCCTTAACCTGCGGCGTTGTGCGGAAGCGGCTCCTGCGCGATAAGCTGCCGCCATGAGCGATACCGCGACACCACCAGACCTGACCGCCCTCATCCGCGACGCGCTCGCGCTGCTCGACCGCGACCAGCCGGCCGCAGCTGAGCCGTTGCTGCAGGCGGCGCTCGCCGCCGATCCCGCGCAAGCCGACGCGCTGCAGCTTCTCGGTCTGGTCCGGCGCTCGCAGCGCCTCGACACCGAAGCCGAGGACCTCTACCGCCGCTCGCTCGCGGCCAACCCGAAGCAGCCGCATGTCCACCACAATCTGGGCAACCTGCTGGGCCTGCAGCGGCGCTACGACGAGGCCATCGCTGCTCAGCGCGAGGCGATCCGCCAGAAGCCCACCTACCTGGAAGCGATGCTCGCGCTGGGACAGGCGCAGCAAGACGCCCGCGACCTCGCAGGCGCCGAGAAAACGTTCCGCACCATGCTGCACATCCAGCCGCATCTGGCGCTCGCCAAACAGTGCCTCGCCAGCGTGCTCATCGAACAGGAGCGGCCGAAGGAGGCCGAGACGATCCTGCGCCAGGCGATCACGCAGGGCGTGTCCAATCCGCGCCAGATGGCGGCGCTGACTCACAATCTAGGCATTGCGCTCAAGAAGCAGCAGCGACATGACGAAGCGCTTGCCCAGTTCGATGCGGCCAAATCGCTGGTGCCCGACATGCCGCTGGTCGACTACAACCGCGCCGCGACGCTGCAGCAACTGAAGCGCAACGACGCTGCGCTGGAGGCCTATCGCGCGGCTCTAGTGCGCAATCCGGCCGACATCATGGCCCATCGCGAATTCAACCAACTCCTTTATCGCATGGACCGCCCAGACGAATTCCTGCGTTCTTACGACGAAGCCATGATCGCGCTGCCGCAATTCGCTTCGCTTCCTTTGGGCAAGGCCGACCTGCTCTATCGCCAGGGCCGTTTCGCCGAAGCCCACGAGAATTTCTCGCGCGCCGTTATGCTGGCGCCCGAAAGCGTCACCGCCCAGGAAGGGCTGGGCCTTGCGCTGCTTTCCCTGGGCGAGATCGAGGCCGCGCGGCGCCAGCACGAAAAAGCCCTCGCGATGGAGCCGGAGAATATCGGCGTACGCATCAACACGGTCGCGACGCTGCTGCGCGCCGGCGATCCGGAGCGCGCCCGCGACGTCGCCGGAGAAGGCATCGCGCGCGAGCCGGCCAACCAGACCATACTGGCGATGTGGGGGCTTACCTTGCGAGCGCTGGGCGATCCGCGCGAGGCGGAACTCAACGATTACGAGAAATACGTCCAGGTCTTCGAGCTCGATCCGCCCGGGGGCTTCTCCGACATGGAGAGCTTCAACCACGAGCTCAACGCCTATCTCGACAGCCTCCACACCGACAAGCGTGAATTCCTCGACCAGACCTTGCGCGGCGGCACGCAGACGCTCGACAATCTGTTCGCCGCCGGCCACGACCCGGTGAACAGACTGCGCATGCAGATCGACAAGGCCGTCGGCGCCTATATCGCGCGCATGACGGCGGACGAGAACCACCCGCTGCTGAAGCACAAGCGCGCCG
>DATATK010000111.1:0-6100 GCA_036268825.1 Rhizomicrobium sp.
CGATCTCGAACATCGCTTTGACGCCGGAGGCTTTCGCTTCCGCGATCATCTCCGGCGAAGAGTCCAGCCCGGTCACTTCGGCATCCGGCCAGCGCTGCGCCAGCAGTTCGGTCGAATTGCCCGGACCGCATCCCAGATCGATCACGCGCTTGGGCGATTGCATGGGCACGCGCGCGAGCAACTCCGCGGCGGGCCGCGTGCGCTCCGCGCCGAACTTCATGTAGGTGTTTGGATCCCAGGCCATCTAACTCTCGTGATCGGGAATGGCGATGCAAAAGCGTGTGCCGCCGGCGTCGCTTGAAACCAGTTCGATGTCGCCGCCATGCACGCGGGCCAGATCGCGCGCGATGGCGAGGCCGAGGCCCGATCCGCCGGGCCGCGTTGTGCCGGCGAAGGGCTGAAACAGCCGCTCGCGCACTTTCTCCGGAATCCCAGGACCGTTGTCCGCGATCTCGATCCGCACGACGCGGGCGCTGCGCGAGGCATCCACGGTGATGGCGCCATGTTCGCCCAGCGCCTCGCGCGCGTTGCGAAGAATGTTGAGCACGATGCGGTAAAGCTGTTCGGGATCGGCGTCCGCCATCAGCGCGGGATCGACGCGATTTTCGAAGGAAATGCTGGTCGCGGATTCCAGCGCCGCTTCGGCGGCTTCAGCAACCACAGGCGCCAGATAAAGCTGCCGGCGTTGGGGCGCCGCCTCGTCGGCGCGTCCGTAACGCAAGGTGTTGGTCGCCAGCGCCACGGCATGATCGAGCGACAGCACCAGCCGCGGCACCACGCGCTGCACCACGGGATCGTCCACGCTGGCCAGACGATCGGACGCAAGCTGCGCGCTGGAGAGGATGTTGCGCAGGTCGTGCTGGATTTTCGCCACCGCGGTGCCCAGTGCCGCCAGCCGCGCCTTCTGCTGCAGGAACCCGTAGATATCGCGCTGCATGCCGGCGAGCTCGCGCTCGGCGATTCCGATTTCATCGCGGCGCGAAGAGGGCTGCACGATGCGCGCCGGATCTTCCGGATTTTCGTGGAAGCTCGTCATCGCGCGGGTGAGGTTTCCCATCGGCCGCACGAAGACGAGATACAGGCTGATGAAAACCAGAAACGCGCTGGCGAACGACAGCAGCAGCCCGAGCAGAACGATCTGCCGCGCATAGCGGATGAGCGCCGTACGGATCGGCCGCTCTCCGATGATCACTTCCACCGCCTGCGCGCCCTTGATGCGCGTGGCGGAGATGACATGCAGGATGCGGTTGCCGTGCGACAGCGCGCAGTCGAGCGCCTGATACATTTCGCCGAAAAAATTCTCGTGCGTCAGATCGATGGTGACGTCGATCTTCATCGGCATCTCGTCGACCAGGAACAGCTCGCGCTGGTCGGCGCGCTTCAGCATCACGGCCGCCGCCCCGGCGCGCGTCAGAAGCTGCTGGCGCAGCGCGGCGGAGAGCTGGTTTCCGCCCGGCTCGGTGAAGGGCAGGATGGCGAGCTCCGCGGTCTCGATATGATTCTGCAGCAGGCTGGTGTGATAGCGCGCGATGGTGGGCACAAAGATCAGCGCCTCCGTCACCAGCACATAAAGAAGGGTCAGAAGCAGCAGCCGGCCGGAAAGGCTCTGGGCCACCAGCCTCCACCCGCTTTTTCCCGCTCGGCCTAGCCGTCCCGCCATGATCGGACCTTAGACCATCAGGGAATTAAGGCAGGCAAGCGGCCCTGGCATGGCGGCGTTGACAGGCGCGGGAGGCCTATCTAGAAGCACCCCTCCCTAGCCTGAAAGTTCCGGAGACCGGCCATGAAACGCCCCTATCAGCCGAGCAAGATCGTGCGCAAACGCCGCCACGGCTTCCGCTCGCGCATGGCGACCCCCGGTGGCCGCAAGGTGCTGGCGCGGCGCCGTGCCCACGGCCGCAAGAAGCTTTCGGCCTAAGCCCTCCGCGCCCGGAAATGGGCGAGAAAATCCGCATGGATCGCCTGCGAAAACGCGCCGATTTCCTGCGCGCCCAGAAGGGCGTTCGCCGCTCCGCGGGTTGCCTAACATTGGAGTGCTGCGCCACGCCGGACGAGGCCGTCGGCGCGGGCATCCGGGTGGGGTTCACGGCCAGCCGCAAGGTCGGCAACGCGGTCGCCCGAAACCGGGCAAAACGCAGGCTTCGCGCCGCGGCTGCGGCCCTGCTTCCTCTTTTAGCCAAAGGGGGCAATGACTATGTTCTCGTCGCGCGGCGAGACACGTTGACCAGGCCTTATCCGGCCCTGCTCAAGGATCTCGAAGCCGCGCTTTGCGCCGCCCATGACCGGCTGGCGCCTCTAAATGAGCAACGACTGAAAGGCTCTTCGTGACGGATCCGCAGACATCGCTGTTGCGACGCGCAGGCGTCGCGGTGCTGGTGGCGCCGATCCGTTTCTACCAACTTTTCCTCGGACCGCTGTTTCCGCCCGCCTGCCGCTTCGAGCCGACATGCTCGGTGTATGCGATCGAAGCGTTGCGCACGCATGGCGCGTGGAAAGGTTCGCTCCTCACATTGCGGCGGCTGTCGCGCTGTCATCCCATTCGCTGGCTCGGCGGTTCCGCCGGCTTCGATCCTGTTCCTCCGGCCGGTGACGCGAAGGCGGTTCGCCTTGGCGAAGGCGGACTGCACGAATGCACGCACCACCATTAGAAGAGTCCCATGTTCGATAACAATCGCAATTTGATCGTCGCCGTTCTGTTGTCCGCGGCCGTGTTGTTCGCGTGGCAATATTTCGTCGCCGCGCCGCAGATGAAGGCGGAGCAGGCGCACCAGGCAGCACTCGCCCACAAAGAGAAGCCGCACGCCGTCACGACAGCCGCGCCGAGCACGGTCGCCGGCGGAGCGGTTGCCGCCGCGCACATGACGCGCGAGCAGGCGTTGAAGGCCGGCGGCGCCCGCGTGGCGATCGACACGCCGTCCGTCGATGGTTCGATCCTGTTGAAGGGCGCGCGCTTCGACGATCTTCGGTTGAAGTGCTACCACGAGAACGCGGGCACGGGTGAAGGCTGCGGCGCGCACGATCCGAAGAATCCCGAGATCATTCTGTTTTCGCCCGCGAATACCAGCTTTCCCTATTACGCGGTGTTCGGCTGGGTGGTGCCGCCCGGCAGCGGCGTGAAAGTGCCCGACGACGATACGGTCTGGAAGGCTTCGGCCGGTGCCGTGCTGACGCCGGCGACACCGCTCACCCTCACATGGGACAATGGCCACGGCCTCGTCTTCAGCCGCACGATCGCGGTCGATGCGAAGTTCATGTTCACGGTGAAGGACAGCGTCGCGAACAAGACCGGCAGCACCGTCACGCTCTATCCCTACGCCTATGTCGCGCGCGTCGGCGTTCCGGTGACGCAGCATTTTTGGGCGCTGCATGAAGGCTTCGTCGGTATCGCCAACGGCACGCTGACCGATCCGAGCTATACCGATTTCAAGGACGGCGCGCCGCCGGTCACGTTCCAGTCCACGGGCGGCTGGGCGGGCATCACCGACAAATACTGGATGGCCTCCGTCATCCCGCCGCAGAACGAGCCGTTCAACGGCAGCTATACGGTCGCGCCCGACGGTGGCACGAAGTCGTATCAGGCCGACTATCGCCTGAACGGCCGCACCATCGCGCCGGGCGCCACGACCACCATCGATCAGCGCCTCTTCGCCGGCACGAAAGACGTGCAGTTGCTGCGCGACTACGAGAAGCAGGGCGTCGAGCAGTTCCACATGGCGGTGGATTGGGGCTGGTTCTGGTTCTTCACCCAGCCGATCTTCTGGCTGCTCGACCTGTTCTACAAATTCTTCGGCAATTTCGGCATCGCCATCATCCTGCTGACGGTTTCGATCAAGCTCGTCTTCTTCCCGCTCGCGGACACGTCGTATCGCTCGATGAGCAAGATGAAGAAGCTGCAGCCGCAGATGGAGAGCATCAAGGAGCGCTTCGCCGACGACAAGGTGCAGCAGCAGCAGGAAATCATGGCGCTCTACAAGCGCGAGAAGATCAATCCGGTTTCGGGTTGCCTGCCGATGCTGATTCAGGTGCCGGTGTTCTTCTCGCTCTACAAGGTGCTGCTGGTCACCATCGAGATGCGCCATGCGCCGCTTTTCCATGGCGCGTGGATTCAGGATCTATCGGCGCCCGATCCGACGACGTTCTGGAATTTCTTCGGCCTGTTCCCCTGGCACGCGCCGAGTTTCATTCCGGCGTATCTGAGCATCGGCATCCTGCCGATCATCATGGGCTTCTCGCAGTTCATCACCACCAAGCTGAACCCCGCGCCCGCCGATCCGGTGCAGGCCAAGATGTTCACCTACATGCCGCTGATCTTCACGTTCATGATGGCGTCGTTCCCGGCGGGGCTTGTGCTGTACTGGACGTGCAACAACCTGCTCTCGGCGCTGCAGCAATATGTGATGATGAAGCGGCAGGGCGTGGAAGTGCATCTGTTCAACAACCTGAAGATTCCGGCGCTGACGCGGCTGTTGAGCAAGCCGGATTCCAAACCGGCGGGCGAGTGAGCGACAAGGCCGACTCCGAAGCCGCGCGCAAATTGTTCGCGGGCGATTGCGATTTCGTCGCGGGCGCGACCACGATTGAGATCATTCCGGCCCTGAAGCTGCCGGAGATCGCCTTCGTCGGACGCTCGAACGCGGGCAAATCGAGCCTCATCAATGCGCTCACGGGCAGGAAGGCGCTGGCGCGCGTCTCCAACACGCCC
Organism: Rhizomicrobium sp.; assembly: GCA_036268825.1. Classification (GTDB taxonomy): domain Bacteria; phylum Pseudomonadota; class Alphaproteobacteria; order Micropepsales; family Micropepsaceae; genus Rhizomicrobium. Next base: position 4,703 of record DATATK010000111.1, read on the forward strand.
GGCCGCACGCGGCAGATCAATTTCTTCGACCTCGGCCATAAGGTGATGCTGGTCGATCTGCCGGGTTACGGATTCGCGCAGGCCTCCAAGGCGATGGCGGAGGAATGGCAGGGCCTGATCCTCAACTACCTGCGCGGCCGCGCGAACCTGAAGCGGGTGATGCTCCTGATCGACGCACGCCGCGGCGTGATGGATACCGACCGGCAGGCGATGGGCATCCTCGACAAGTCGGCGGTGTCCTACGCCGTGGTACTAACCAAGATGGACAAAGTTAAACCTGCCGAGCGTGACGCGGTCGTCACCGGCCTCACCGCCGACCTCACCAAGCAGATCGCGGCCTATCCCGAAACCTTCGCGACTTCGGCCGACGAAAAGACCGGCCTCGATCCGGTGAAGATGCACATCGCCGCGCTGGCCGCACGCTAGCTTCTGCGGTATAAGCCGAAAAATAGCGGGACAGTGGTGGAATGGCGCTGCAGGACGACACGGGCCTAGACAGGAACATGCGCGTGCTCGCGCGCTGGCGTTCCACGGCGCGCGTTCTGGTCGAAGCCCTGCCTTACATCCTGCGCTATGATGGCCGCACCATCGTGGTGAAGTATGGCGGCCACGCGATGGAAGGCGGCCTCGCCTCGCAGAATTTCGCGCAAGACATCGTGCTGATGAAGCAGACCGGCATCGCGCCCGTGGTGGTGCATGGCGGCGGCCCGCAGATCGGCGCGCTGCTGAAACGGCTGGCGCTTCCCTCCACCTTCGTCGATGGCCTGCGCGTCACCGACAAGGCGACGATGGAAGTGGTCGAGATGGTTCTCTCCGGCACCATCAACAAGCAGATCGTCACCGGCATCAATTCCGCCGGCGGGCGCGCGGTGGGCCTGTCCGGCAAGGACGGCAATCTGGTGACGGCGCGCAAGCTGGAACGCTACAAGATCGACGCCGCGACGCTTGAGAGCAAGCCGGTCGATTACGGTTTTGTCGGCGAGCCCGAGAAAGTCGATCCGGAAGTTCTGCGCAACATCATCTCGTCCGGACTCATTCCCGTCATCGCGCCCATCGGCGTGGGCGCGGGCGGCGAGACGTACAATATCAACGCGGACACCGTTGCGGGTTCGGTGGCCGGCGCGATGAACGCCGCGCGCCTGCTTCTGCTTACCGATGTCGAAGGTGTGCTGGACCGCGACGGCAAACTCATTCCGCGCCTGACCGCGGCCGAAGCGCGCCGCCTGATCTCCGAAGGCACGATCAGCGGCGGCATGATCCCCAAGATCGAGAACGCCATCGAAGCGGTGGAGTCGGGCGTCGAAGCCGCCGTCATTCTCGATGGCCGCATTCCCCATGTGCTGCTGCTCGAATTGTTCACCGAGCACGGCGCCGGAACCATGATCACCCAATGAGCCT
>DATATK010000112.1:0-31547 GCA_036268825.1 Rhizomicrobium sp.
CCTCGATGGGTTTGCCGGGACCGGCTGGTCCTGGCTGGCCAGCCTGCACGGCCTGATCATCTTCGCCATCAAGACGATCATGGTGTTCTTCGCCAACGCCATGGTCCGCGCGGTGGTGCCGCGCTACCGCTACGACCAGCTCATGCGCCTGGGCTGGAAGGTGTTCCTGCCGACGTCGCTCGTCTGGGTGGCGCTGACGGGCGCGTGGATCGTCTTTGGCCGTGGGGTGATATGATGGCGTTCCTGGACCGCACGGCACGTTCCATCTTCCTGTGGGAGTTCGTGAAGAGCTTCGCGCTGACGATGCGCTATTTCTTCTCGCCCAAGCTGACGCTCAACTATCCGTTCGAGAAGGGCCCGCTGTCGCCCCGCTTCCGCGGCGAGCACGCGCTGCGCCGCTATTCCAACGGCGAGGAACGCTGCATCGCGTGCAAATTGTGCGAGGCGATCTGTCCCGCACTCGCCATCACCATCGAGGCCGAGCCGCGCGAGGATGGCAGCCGCCGCACGACGCGCTACGACATCGACATGGTGAAGTGCATCTATTGCGGCCTGTGCCAGGAGGCCTGCCCGGTGGACGCCATCGTCGAGGGTCCGAATTTCGAATTCGCCACCGAGACGCGCGAAGAGCTTCTCTACGACAAAGACCGGCTGCTCGCCAACGGCGACCGCTGGGAGCGCGAGATCGCGCGCAATCTCGAGATGGATGCGCCGTATCGATGAGAAAGATGGTCACACACGTAAATTGTCATCCCCGGCGAGCGCACTTCGCGCGAGGGAAGGGGACCCAGGCGGTTGCGTCGCTTCGGTTCGGACAATTCTTCGCGCTCTTCGGTATCACTCAATCGTCCCGGCCTGGGTCCCCTTCCCTCACATCGCGCTCGCGCGCGATGTTCGCCGGGGATGACAATGGGGTTTGCGGCTGGAGAGGTGCGTTATGCTCCTGACCGCAATTGCGTTCTATGTCTTCTCAGCAGTGCTGCTCTTGTCCGCATTGATGGTGATCGCGGCGAAGAACCCCGTGCATTCGGTGCTGTTCCTGATCCTTGCCTTCTTCAACGCCGCGGCGCTGTTCGTGATCCTGGGCGCCGAGTTCCTGGCGATGATCCTGGTCGTCGTCTATGTCGGCGCGGTCGCGGTGCTGTTCCTGTTCGTGGTGATGATGCTCGACATCGATTTCGCGGAGCTCAAGCGCGGCGCGGCGCAATATATGCCGCTGGGCGGGCTGGTCGGGCTGGTGCTCGCCGCCGAACTCATCATCGTCGGCAGCGTCTGGGGCGGCGCGGGCACGGCGCTGCCCAAGCCCATGCCGGGCGCGCTCACCAACACCGAGGCGCTCGGGCGGGTGCTCTATACGACTTACGTCTACTACTTCCAGATCGCGGGGCTGGTCCTGCTGGTCGCCATGATCGGCGCCATCGTGCTGACCTTGCGCCATCGCCCGGGCGTGCGCCGCCAGTCGATCGCGGCGCAGAACGCGCGCACGCCGGCCACCGCGATGGGCATGACCGATCCGAAACCGGGCGAGGGCGTCTGACATGACCATCGGCCTCACCAACTACCTCTCGCTCGCCGCCATCCTGTTCACCATCGGCGTCGTCGGCATCTTTCTGAACCGCAAGAACGTGATCATCATCCTGATGTCCATCGAACTCATCCTGCTCGCGGTGAACATCAACTTCGTCGCGTTCTCGGCCTACCTCGGAAACCTGGTGGGGCAGGTGTTCGCGCTGTTCGTGCTCACTGTGGCGGCGGCAGAGGCTGCCATCGGCCTTGCGATCCTCGTGGTCTACTTCCGCAACCGCGGCTCGATCGCGGTGGAAGACGTCAACGTCATGAAGGGCTGACCCGTGTACGCAGCGATCGTCTTCTTTCCTCTTTTGGGTGCGGCCATCGCAGGGCTGTTCGGCCGCGTCATCGGCGCGCGGGCCAGCGAGATCGTGACCACCGGGCTTCTCTTCGCCTCCGCCGCCTTGTCCTGCTTCGCCTTCTACGACGTGGCGCTGCTCGGCCATGCGCAGATCACTGAGATCATGCCGTGGATCACGTCCGGCAATTTCAACGCCAACTGGGCGATCCGGGTCGACACGCTGACCGCCGTGATGCTGGTGGTGGTGACGGGCGTGTCATCGCTCGTGCATCTCTATTCCGTCGGCTACATGCATGAAGATCCGAGCCGTCCGCGTTTCTTCTCATACCTGTCGCTCTTCACCTTCGCGATGTTGATGCTGGTGACGGCGAACAATTTCCTGCAGATGTTCTTCGGGTGGGAAGGCGTGGGCCTCGCATCCTATCTGCTGATCGGCTTCTGGTACGATCGGCCCAGCGCCAACGCCGCCGCGATGAAGGCCTTCGTCGTCAACCGCGTCGGCGATTTCGGTTTCGCGCTGGGCATCTTCGGCATCTTCGCCGTGTTCCACACGCTGGATTTCGACGCGGTGTTCGCCGCAGCCCCCGCAATGGTCGGCCATACGTTCTCGTTCGCCGGGCACCAGGTCGATATCCTGACCACGCTGTGCCTGCTCTTGTTCGTCGGCGCGATGGGCAAGTCGGCGCAGTTCCTGCTCCACACCTGGTTGCCGGACGCGATGGAAGGTCCGACGCCGGTCTCCGCGCTGATCCACGCCGCCACGATGGTGACGGCGGGCGTGTTCCTGGTCTGCCGCGCGTCGCCGCTGTTCGAGCTGGCGCCCACCGCGCTCGCCTTCGTCACCTTCATCGGCGCGACGACGGCGTTCTTCGCGGCCTCCGTCGGCCTGTTCCAGAACGACATCAAGCGGGTGATCGCCTATTCCACCTGTTCGCAGCTCGGCTACATGTTCGCCGCCGCCGGCGTCTCGGCCTATGGCAACGCGATGTTCCACCTGTTCACCCATGCCTTCTTCAAGGCGCTGCTGTTCCTCTCCGCCGGCGCGGTGATCCATTCGATGCATCACGAGCAGGACATGCGGAAGATGGGCGGGCTGGCCAAATACATCCCGTTCACCTGGGCGATGATGCTGATCGGCAACCTCGCGCTCACCGGCGTGGGCATCCCGTTCACCGCCATCGGCACGGCGGGCTTCTTCTCGAAAGATGGCATCATCAACGCGACGTTCCTGGCTCACGGGCCGATGGCGACCTACGCCTTCGTGATGACGCTGCTCGCCGCGCTGATGACCGCGTTCTATTCCTGGCGCCAGTTCCTGATGACATTCCATGGCCCCTATCGCGGCGCTAAAGCGGCGGCGCAATTGAATCATTCGGACGACAACGCGCATGACGAGCCGCTGGATCACGACGATCATCATCACGCCATCGATCTATCCGAGGTTCACGAGTCGCCGCTGAGCATGCTGGCGCCGCTAGCGGTGCTGGCGGTGGGCGCGCTGTTCGCGGGGCTGCTGTTCAACAACATGTTCGTCGGCGATATCAGCCACGGCTTCTGGCGCACCTCGCTTGCCGCCGTGTCGGGCCATCACGCCGCAGGCGTCGAAGTGCCGGTGTGGGTGGAGCTCGCGCCGCTGGTGTTGACGCTGATCGGGTTCTCCATCGCGTTCTACTATTATGTGCTGCACCCCGAACTGCCGCCGAAAATGGCCGCGCGCGGTGGGCTGCTTTACAAGTTCCTCTACAACAAGTGGTACTTCGACGAATTGTACGACTTCCTGTTCGTGCGGCCGTCGATGTGGCTGGGCCGCACGCTGTGGAAGATCGGCGACGGCAAGATCATCGACGGGCTGGGGCCGGACGGCATCGCCGCCCGCGTGATGGACGCGACGCGCGGCGCGGTGCGCATGCAGTCGGGCTACGTCTATCACTACGCCTTCGCCATGCTGATCGGTGTCGTCGGGCTTGCGACCTGGTTCATGGTCGGCGGCTCCGAGATCGCGTCCGGCTGGATCGCCGCCGTGGCCAAGATGGTGGGGGCGTAGACCATGGGCTTCCTCGCCAATCACATCCTCAGCATCACGACGTTCCTGCCGCTGTTCGGCGCGCTCCTCATCGTGATCGTGCCGCGCTTCGTCACCTCCGACACCGCCAAGGTCGCGAGCGCCGCGCGCTGGATCGCGCTTGTCACGACGCTCGCCGACCTCGCGCTCGCGATCTGGATCTGGGCGCATTTCGACGGTTCGACGCCGGCGTTCCAGTTCGTGGAGCGCGCAAGCTGGCTGGGCAACAATATCGACTACCACATGGGCGTGGACGGCATCTCGATGCTGTTCGTGGTGCTCACCGCGGGGCTGATGCCGTTCTGCATCCTGGCGAGCTGGAAATCGATCCAGACCAGAGTGCCCGAATACATGATCGCGTTCCTCACGCTTTCCACCTTGATGATCGGCGTGTTCTGCGCGCTCGACCTCGTGCTCTTCTATGTGTTCTTCGAGGGCGGGTTGATCCCGATGTTCCTGATCATCGGCGTGTGGGGCGGCAAGCGGCGCGTCTATGCCAGCTTCAAGTTCTTCCTCTACACGCTGCTCGGCTCGGTGCTGATGCTGCTGGCGATCCTGTGGATGTATCTCTACGCCGGCACCACGGATATCGAAACGCTGCTCGCCCACCCGCATTTCCCGGTGGCGATGCAGACCTTCCTGTGGTTCGCCTTCTTCGCCAGCTTCGCGGTGAAGATGCCGATGTGGCCGGTCCACACCTGGCTGCCCGACGCGCATGTCGAGGCGCCGACGGCCGGCTCCGTGATCCTCGCCGGCATCCTGCTGAAGATGGGCGGTTACGGCTTCCTGCGTTTCTCGCTGCCGATGTTCGCCAGCGCTTCGGCGAGCCTCACGCCCTTCGTCTTCGTGCTCTCCATCGTCGCGATCGTCTACACCTCCTTCGTCGCGCTGGCGCAGGAGGACATGAAGAAGCTCATCGCCTATTCTTCCGTCGCCCATATGGGCTTCGTCACCATGGGTATCTTCACGCTCACCCACCAGGGCGTCGAAGGCAGCATCTATCAGATGCTCAGCCATGGCGTGGTCTCGGGTGCGCTGTTCCTTTGCGTCGGCGTGATCTACGACCGGATGCACACCCGCGAGATCTCCGCCTATGGCGGCCTCGTCGCGCGCATGCCGATCTATGCGGCGTGTTTCATGGTGTTCACGCTGGCCAATGTCGGCCTGCCGGGCACCGGCGGGTTCGTCGGTGAATTCCTCACCATGCTGGGCGCGTTCCTGGTCAACACCTGGGTCGCGATCTTCGCCGCCACCGGCGTGATCCTGTCCGCCGCCTATATGCTCTATCTCTACTGGCGCGTGATCTTCGGCAAGCTGGTCAAGCCCAGCCTGATGGCGATCCAGGACCTCAGCTTGCGCGAGATCGCGATCCTCGCGCCGCTGGTGGCCGCCACGCTGGTGATGGGCGTCTACCCCAACTTCGTGTTCAAGATCACCAGCGCCTCGGTCGAACATCTGATCACGCAGAACAAGGTCGCCCTCGCGCTCGACCACAAGCCGGCCACGGCCCGGGAGGCCGCGCGATGACTTCTTTCTCCACCGATGTGATGACCTTGCTGCCGGAACTCGTGCTGGCCGGCGGCGCGATGGCGCTGCTGCTGTTCGGCGCGGTGCGCGGCGAAAAGGGCATTGCGCTCATGTCGTGGCTCGCCATCGCGGTGCTGGCGGTGGTGGGCTATCTGGTCGTGATGCCGGTCTCCGCCGCGAACCACGCTTTCGGCAACGCCTTCGTGGTCGACGATTTCGCGCGCTTCGCCAAAGTGCTGATACTGCTCGGCTCGGCTCTCGCGCTATTGATGGCGCAGGATTTCCTCAAGAGCGAGGGCCTCGCGAAGTTCGAATTCCCCGTTCTGGTGATGCTCGCCACGGTCGGCATGATGCTGATGGTCTCCGCGTCCAGCTTCATCGCGCTCTACATGGGGCTGGAGCTGCAAAGCCTGGCGCTCTACGTGCTCGCCGCGTTCCACCGGGACTCGCTGCGCTCGACGGAAGCGGGCCTCAAATATTTCGTCCTCGGCGCGTTGTCGTCCGGCATGATGCTCTACGGCATCTCGCTGATCTATGGCTTCACCGGCACGACCGATTTCGCGGGCGTCGCGGCGGCGGCGAGCCATGGCGTCGGCATCGGCCTCATCTTCGGCATCGTGTTCCTGATCTCGGGCCTCGCGTTCAAGGTCTCCGCCGTGCCGTTCCATATGTGGACACCGGACGTCTACGAAGGCGCGCCGACGCCGATCACCGCCTTCTTCTCCATGTCGCCCAAGGTCGCGGCGATGATCCTGTTCCTGCGCGCGATGATCGAGGCGCTGGGCCCGGCGGTGCACCAGTGGCAGCAGATCGTGATCGCGGTGTCGGTGCTATCGATGGTGCTGGGCGCGGTCGCGGCCATCGGCCAGACCAACATCAAGCGCCTGATGGCCTACAGCTCCATCGGCCATATGGGTTACGCGCTGCTCGGCCTCGCCGCGGCGACGCCCGCCGGCATCCAGGGTGTGCTGATCTACCTGGCGATATATCTCGTCACCAATGCCGGCGTATTCGTCTGCATCCTCGCGATGCGGCGGGACGGCGAGCCGGTCGAGACCATCGCCGATCTCGCGGGTCTCGCGCGTTCGCGGCCCAGGCTCGCATTCGCCTTCATGATCTTCATGATCAGCCTGTCCGGCATCCCGCCGTTCGCCGGCTTCTTCGCGAAGTTCTACGTTTTCCTCGCCGCGATCCAGGCCGGGCTCTATGTGCCCGCTGTGATCGGCGTGGTCGCGAGCGTGGTGGGCGCCTATTATTATTGGCGCATCTTCAAGGTGATATATTTCGACGAGCCCGCCGCCCCGTTCGACAGGGAGATGGGCGCGCCTCTCAACTTCATCCTCGCGGGCTCGGGCGCGTTCACGCTGCTGTTCATCGTCGGCGCCGAACCGCTGATCGCGGCGGCGTCCGTGGCGGCCAAGGCCATTTTGCCGTGACGGCTTGGCCATCCGGCTATGCGCGCAAAGACTTCGAAGAGATCGACTCCACCAACGAGGAAGCGCGCCGCCTCGCGGTTGCGGGCGCGCTCGATCCCATCTGGATCTCTGCGGGGCGGCAGACGGCGGGGCGCGGGCGGCGCGGGCGTGCGTGGGAGTCGCCGGTGGGCAACCTCGCTGCCACGCTGCTGATCGCGCCGGGCAAACCGGCCGGCGAATGCGCACAACTCTCTTTCGTCGCCGCCATCGCGGCGGCCGATGCCGTGTCGGATTTCGCACCGGGCGCCGACATCAAGGTCAAATGGCCCAACGACGTGCTGGCGGGAGGCCGCAAACTCGCGGGTATTCTGCTCGAATCCTCCAGCGGCGAGGGCGGGCGGCCGGCCTGGCTCGCGATCGGCATCGGCATCAACCTCGCGCATTTCCCGCCCGATACGGAGTTTCCGGCGACGTCTGTCGCGGCGCTGGGCCTGCCGGCGCCGGACCGCCAAACCGCGCTCACCCAACTCGCGGCGCATTTCGCGAAATGGTATGAAGTCTGGGCGGCCCTGGGCTTCGCGCCGATCCACGATGCGTGGCTGGTGCGGGCGGCGGGATTGGGCGGCCGCATCAGGGCGCGGCTTGCCCATGAGGAGACGTCCGGCGTGTTCGAAGGCATCGACCAGACGGGCGCGCTGATCCTGCGCGAGGCGCAGGGGCGCACGCGGCTGATCTCCGCCGGAGAGGTGTTCTTCTGATGCTGCTCGCCATCGACGCCGGCAATACCAACATCGTCTTCGCCGTGCATGACGGCAAAGAGATGCTCGCCGAATGGCGCGCGGTGACGCAGGCGACGCGCACCGCCGACGAATATGCCGTGCTGCTCCAGCCGCTGCTGCAATTGCAGGGTCTTTCCTTCGCCGATTTCGATGCCGCGATCATCGCCACCGTCGTGCCGGCCGCTTTGTTCGACCTGCGCCAGCTCTGCCGGCGCTACATCAAATGCGAGCCGCTGGTCGTGGGCGACGCCAATGTCGATCTGGGCATCGCGGTGAAGACCGACCGCCCCGGCGCGGTGGGCGCGGATCGTCTCGTCAACGCGGTGGCGGCGCATGCGACCTACAAAGGCGCGCTGATCGTCGTCGATTTCGGCACCGCCACGACCTTCGACATCGTCGCCGAGAACGGCGATTACGAAGGCGGCGTGATCGCGCCGGGCGTGAACCTCTCCGCCGAGGCACTGCATCAGGGTGCCGCGATGCTGCCGCGCGTGGCGGTGCAGCGCACGCAGAATGTGATCGGCAAGGATACCGTGCCCGCGATGCAGTCCGGCCTGTTCTGGGGTTATATCGGGCTGATCGAGGGGCTGGTCGCGCGGATCAAGGAAGAATACGGCAAGCCCATGACGGTGGTCGGAACGGGAGGCCTCGCCAATCCGTTCCATCGCCAGACCAGCGTGATCGACCATCTCGATCCCGACCTCACCATCCGCGGCCTGATCATGATCTATACGCGCAACGCGGCGAAAATCGGAAAGCCCGCGGCGGAATGAAATCGCAAGACGAATTGGTCCTCCTCCCGCTCGGCGGCGCGGGCGAGATCGGCATGAACTTCAACGCCTACGGCTTCGGCCCGCCGGACGCGCGCAAATGGATCGTGGTCGATTGCGGCGTGCTGTTCGGCCGCGAGACCGATACGCCGGGCGTGGATGTCATCATGCCGGACATCTCCTATCTCGCCGAGATGGCGGAGGACGTGCTCGCCATCATCGCGACGCATGCGCACGAAGACCACATCGGCGCCATCGGACACCTTTGGCCGCAGCTGCGCTGCCCGCTTTACGCCACGCCGTTCACCGCGCGGCTGATGGAGGACAAGCTGGCCGAGGCCGGCATCAACGAGCGCCCGCGCGTCGTTCGCCTCGGCGGAAAACTGAACCTGGGGCCGTTCGCCATCGAATTCCATTCGATCACCCATTCGATTCCCGAACCCAACGCGCTCGTCATCCGCACGCCGCTCGGGATCGTGGTGCACACCGGCGATTGGAAGCTCGATCCGGAACCGCTGATCGGCGAGGCGACCGACGAAGCCGCGTTCCGCCGCATCGGCGACGAAGGCGTGCTCGCGGTGGTCTGCGATTCCACCAACGCGCTGGTGCAAGGCCATTCCGGTTCCGAAGCGGACGTGAAGAAGGGCCTCAGCGAACTCATCGGCACATTGAAGGGCCGGGTGGCCGTCACATCGTTTGCGTCCAACGTCGCGCGGCTCGATACCGTGGCGAAGGCGGCCAAGGCACATGGGCGGCACATCGCGCTGGTCGGCCGTTCGATGCACCGCATCGTCAATGCCGCGAAAGAGACCGGATACCTTAAGGATTTCCCACGCGTGCTCGACGAGATCGAGGCCGCGCAATTGCCGCCGAGCAAGGTGCTCTATCTGTGCACCGGCAGCCAGGGCGAGGCGCGGGCGGCGCTGTCGCGCATCGCGATGGGCGATCATCCCCATGTCAGCCTGGGTAAGGGCGACGCGGTGATCTTCTCCTCGCGCATCATCCCCGGCAACGACATCGCGATCCACGAGCTGCACAACAAGCTCTCCGCTCTCGGCGTGGAGGTGCTGACGACGGAGGATCATTTCGTCCACGTCTCCGGCCATCCGGCGCGCGAGGAGCTGGCGGAAATGTATCGCTGGACGCGGCCGCAGCTCGCCGTGCCGGTGCATGGCGAGCTGCGTCACATGGCGGAACATGCGCGGCTGGCACTTTCGTTACAGGTGCCGCAGGCGGTGGTGATCGAGAATGGGCTGATGCTGCGCCTGGCGCCCGGCCGCGCCGAGATCGTCGACGAAGTGCACTCGGGCCGCATCTACATGGACGGCCGCGTGATGACGCAGGCCGGCGCCGGCATGACCCGCGCGCGCCGCGCCATGGCCCAGGCCGGCTTCATCGGCATCACCCTGCCGCTCAACGAGAAGGGCCGGCTGGCGGGCGAGCCGTCGCTGTTCCTCGAAGGCATCCCCGAGCCCGTCCACACGCCGGTGCGCGAGGCGGTGGAGGAGGCGATCAAGCGCTACAACCCTAAAAAGGGCGACGACGAGGCGCTGAAGGAACAGGTCCGCCGCGCCGCGCGCCGGGCGGCGAGCAACGTCTGGGGGAAGAAGCCCGTGACGCGGGTGGAGATTGTGTGGGTTTGAGCGGCTTGCGCTTCACGCGCAACGAAATAACAATGTCATGGCCCGCGAATGCGGGCCACCCAGCTGACATCTGGGAGAGGCTTGAAAAGTTGTTATGAACGGGTTTGACGGACTTGTGCAACACCACCTGGGTGGCCCGCATTCGCGGGCCATGACAAGTTTGCTTTCGGGAGCGACGGAATGATCGGCCGCCTAAACCACGTCGCAATCGCGACCAAGGACATCAAGAAGGCCGCCGCGGTCTATCGCGATACGCTGGGCGGCAAGGTCTCGGGCGAGGTGGCGCAGCCCGATCATGGCGTGACGACGGTGTTCGTCGATCTGGGCAACACCAAGATCGAATTGCTGGAGCCACTCGGCGAGAACTCGCCCATCGCGAAATTCCTGGAGAAGAATCCGAACGGCGGGATGCATCACGTCTGCTACGAGGTGGATGACATCTATGCGGCGCGCGACCAGATGCGCGCAATGGGCGCCACGATCACCGGCACGGGCGAGCCGCGCATCGGGGCGCACGGCAAGCCGGTGATCTTCCTGCACCCGAAAGATTTCGTCGGCACGCTGGTCGAGTTGGAACAAGCGTGACCACCATCCTCGTCGTCCACTGGGCGGTCCTGATCAGCGCGTTCGCGGTGTGCTTCTTCCTGACGCTGTTCTGCGTGTTCCCCATCGGTCTCGGCGACGTCGATTCCGAAACCGGCGCGCCGAAAAATCCGCGCCTGCTGTTGAAGGCGGCCTGGTCGTTCGGAGTCGCCGTCGTGCTGTGGATCGGGTTCTACGCCCTGATCGCCCTGCACATCCTCGATCTTTAACCAAGCCCGCTGCCCCGCTTGACTTGGCGCGCGCCGGACGGGACTCTTGCCTGCCGCCGGGGACCCTCGCATGCGCGTTTTGGCCGGGATTTTGTTGGTGATGGTGGCCGCGGGACTGGCGGCGCCGGCCTCGGCTGCGCCGTGGCGGATAACAAAAGATCATTGGTCGGATGCGGACGAGAAGGGCTTCGGCCAGTTTGTCCAGGCGCTGGGCGAGACCGACTGTTCCTCCTCCGAAAGCTGCTTGCGCAATCCGGCCAATCCCTATCGCAAGACCGACCAGCATTTCGTCGATATCGACGTCGATTGCGCCAAGCTGCCCTACCTGCTGCGCGCCTATTATGCGTGGAAGAACGGGTTGCCGATGTCGTTCGTCAACGGGGTGAGCGGCGAGGGCGGGGATCTGCGCTACACCAAGACCGCCAACCGCGCGACCTCGCGGCACGACATGATCGACCGCGGCAACGGGATCGACGCGCCGCACCAGATCACCGGCATGCTTGAGACGGTGTTCTCCGGCACCTACCGCACCGATGCGGGCGAGAAGGGCGGCGTGCTGTCCGATTATTATTCGCCCGCGCTGCAGCCCGGCTCGATCCATCCCGGCTCCATCGTCTACGATGTGAATGGCCATGTCGGCATCGTCTACAAGGTCGATGAGGACGGGCGCGTCTATTACATGGACGCCCATCCGGATTTCTCGATCAGCCGCAGCGTCTATGGCGCGCAGTTCGGGCGCAGCCCGGCGCGGCTGGGGGGAGGGTTCAAGAACTGGCGGCCGTTCAAGCTGGTCGGCGCGCATCGCGATGGCGCGGGGCATCTGCTGGGCGGGCACATGGCCTATGCGGAGAACAGCCAGATCGCCGATTACTCGCTGGTCCAGTACACCGGGACCACGGCCAATCCGAGCGGCGATCCGCTCAAGGCGAAGTATGTCTATAACGGCACCACGCTCGGCTTCTACGAATATGCCCGCGTCGCGATCAGCGGCGGCAAGATGGATTACAATCCGATCTACGAACTCAAGATCACGATGCAGACGCTATGCAACGATCTGGGCGATCGCGCGCAGTTCGTCGAGCAGGCGGTGTCGGAAGGCTATCCGAACAAGGAACATCCGGGCCGGTTGCCGGACAATATCTACGGCTCCAGCAACAACGATTGGGAACAATATTCCACGCCCTCGCGCGACGCGCGCATCAAGGCCGCGGCGGTGCAGTTCTACAAGGACATGCAGGAGATGATCGGCCTGTGGATCAACCGCGATCCGCGCATCGTCTATGACGGCCAGTTCCTGAAAGCCGACCTGCAGAAGGCCTATGACGAGCAGAGCGATGCCTGCAAGATCACCTATCTCAGCTCCGGCAAGCGTCCGGTGACGATGAATTACGACGACATGATGCGGCGTCTGTTCCTGATGTCGTTCGATCCCTATCACTGCATCGAACTGCGCTGGGGCGCGACCGGCGACGAACGCGCGAGCTGTCCGGACGGCCGCGACAAAGGCCGCTGGTACGCGGCCGAGCAGCGCCTGCGCAACCAGCCCGACCGGACTTACGACATCCAGATGGGCTTCAACATCGCGGAGTTGAACCAACGCGTGAAAGGGACGGGCATCGACACCGCCCCGCCCATCGACGTGAAGTCCCTCATCGATAACATGGGCGACCAGGTCGCTTTCACCGGCATGGCGGCGGTGGGGCATTAGCTCTCCGAGCCCCCCATGCCGAGGCTTTCCCGCCGGTCAAGCGCCGATTTGCCCTCGGCGCGGCGGTTCCGTATGACTGTGCATCGCAGCAAATCACCCGGAACGCCTGTGCCATGCGCCTGTCCCGCTATTTCCTCCCGCTCCTCAAAGAGACGCCGTCCGAGGCGCAGATCGTTTCGCACCGGCTGATGCTGCGCGCGGGCCTCGTGCGCCAGGAAGCGGCGGGCATCTATGCGTGGTTGCCGCTGGGCTTTCGCGTGCTCAAGAAGATCGAGCAGATCGTGCGCGAGGAAATGAACCGCGCCGGCGCCATCGAAATCCTGATGCCGACGCTGCAGCCTTCCGATCTGTGGAAAGAGACCGGGCGTTACGACGCCTATGGCCCCGAGATGCTGCGCATCAAGGACCGCCACGACCGCGAGATGCTCTACGGGCCGACCAACGAAGACATGGTGACGGAGATCTTCCGCGCCTATGTGCGCTCGTACAAGGCGCTGCCGCTGAACCTCTACCATATCCAGTGGAAATTCCGCGACGAGGTGCGGCCGCGCTTCGGCGTGATGCGCGGGCGCGAATTCCTGATGAAGGATGCCTACTCGTTCGACCTCAACGAGGAGAATGCGCGCAAATCCTATAACCGGATGTATGTCGCTTACCTGCGCACCTTTACGCGCATGGGGCTGAAGACGATCCCGATGCGCGCGGAGACCGGGCCCATCGGCGGCGACCTCTCCCACGAATTCATCGTGCTGGCGGAAACGGGCGAGAGCCAGGTTTATTGCCACAAGGACCTGCTCGACATGCCTGTGCCGGGTGAGGACGTCGATTTCGACTCTGATCTGTCGCCCATTGTGCAGCAGCGCACCTCGCTCTATGCCGCCACGTCGGACGTGCACGACCAGGCGCGCTTCGAGGCGGAAGTGCCCGAAGACAAGCGCGTCTCGGCGCGCGGCATCGAAGTGGGGCAGGTGTTCTTCTTCGGCGACAAATATTCCAAGCCGATGAAGGCGGTGGTGACCGGGCCGGACGGCAAGGACGTGGCCGTGCAGGGCGGCTCCTACGGCATCGGTGTGTCGCGGCTGGTGGGCGCGATCATTGAGGCGTTCCATGACGAGGGCGGCATTATCTGGCCCGAACCGGTGGCGCCGTTCGACATCATGCTGATCAACCTGAAGGCCGGCGACGCCAAGGTGGATGCGGCGTGCGAGGACCTTTATGCGAAATTGACCGCCGCCGGCAAAGATGTGCTCTACGACGACACCAACGAACGCCCCGGCGCCAAATTCGCCAGCGCCGACCTGATCGGCATCCCGTGGCAGCTGGTGATCGGCCCGCGCGGCCTCGAAAACGGCATCGTCGAGGTCAAGAACCGCGCCACCGGCGCCAAGGAAGAAATGAGCCTGGATGCGGCGGTGAACAGGTTTGCGGGTTGACTTTTGTATCCTATAGGATACGATCTTGAGAGAACGGAAACTTTGCCCGCTGGTTCGCGAAACTCCGCGACTCAAAGGCAAAGGCGCAAATCGATACTCGTATCAACCGGCTTTCGCTGGGTAATCCAGGCGATGTTCGCTTTGTTGGAAACGGCGTGCTGGAGTAAAGATCGATTTCGGCCCGGGATATCGGGTCTACTACATGCGCCGAAAGAAGTTGGTGATCGTGCTGCTGGCGGGTGGAGACAAGAAAACCCAAGCCCGGGATATTCGTACGGCCGTCGACTGGCTGAAAGCGCAAGGAGCAGTCCATTAAGAAGAAACCAGCCAAGCTCAAAACGAAGAAGTGGGATTCTGCCGAATACATCAAAACCCCGGAAGACGTTGCAGCCTATCTTGATGCGGCTTTGGAAGATGGCGACCCGGCTTTGATCGCGGTGGTTCTCGGTAATATTGCGCGTTCGAAGGGTATGGCGGTCGTAGCCAAGAAAGCCGGTCTAGGCCGAGAGAGCCTCTACAAGGCTTTATCGAAGGGCGGCAATCCGAAACTCGATACGGTCCTCAAAGTCGTTCATGCGCTGGGTCTCAAGCTGCAAACCGCCGCCTGAATGTCCGATAGCAGAACAAACTTCGGCAAGCGCGGTGCGGACGCCGGTGTGGCGTCGGCCACAGCAGACGCGCCCGCGAAATCCACCCGCGCTTTCGCGCCGTTCGAGTGGATGATCGCGGCGCGATATCTGAGGGCCAAGCGGCGGGAAAGTTTCATCTCGGTGATCTCCGTGATCTCGCTGATCGGGATCATGCTCGGCGTCGCCACGCTGATCATCGTGATGGCGGTGATGAACGGCTTCCGGGTCGAGTTGCTGTCGAAGATCCTGGGCTTCACCGGGCATATGACGGTGCAGGCCGATAGCTATAACGGCCTCACCGGTTTCGACGCCATCGCGGCGCGCGTGCGGCAGGTGCCGGGCGTGTTGAACGTCTATCCGATCGTCGAGGGCCAGGCGTTGGCGACATCCGGCGGCGCGTCGCTGGGCGCGGATGTGCGCGGCGTGCGGCGCAGCGACCTGAACGCGATGCCGACGCTGTCCAGGTCTCTGGCGCCGCAGGCGCTCGCGCTGTTCCAGGGTGGCGACGCCGTCATCGTCGGCACGGGCGTGGCGCGGCGGCTCGGGCTGTTGCCCGGCATGCAGATCACGCTCACTGCGCCGCGCGGCAACATCACGCCGTTCGGCACCACGCCGCGCGTGAAGAGCTACACCGTTGCCGGCACGTTCGATGCGGGCGCCTCGGAATACAACAACGCGGTGATCTTCATGCCGCTTGAGGAAGCGCAGCTCTATTTCAACCTGCCGCGCGCCGCCTCCAGCCTGGAGATCACCATCGCCGATCCTGACCGGGCCAATACCATGGTCGACGCGGTGCAGAAGGCGGCGGGCTTCTCGGCGCGCGTCCACACCTGGCAGGACCTGAACCTCAGCCTGTTCGACGCGGTGAAGGTCGAGCGCAACGTGATGTTCCTGATCCTGACTCTGATCATGCTGGTCGCCGCGCTCAACATCATCTCCGGCCTCATCATGCTGGTGAAGGACAAGTCGGGCGACATCGCGATCCTGCGCACCATGGGCGCCACGCGCGGCGCGGTGATGCGCGTGTTCCTGATCGCTGGCGCCAGCATCGGCATATTCGGCACGATCGCGGGCGTCATCCTTGGCGTCGTGTTCTGCATCTATATCGATCCGATCCAGCAGGGCCTCTCCGCGCTGTTCCACACCCAATTGTTCAATCCGGACATCTATTTCCTCACCCATATGCCCGCGAAGATGGATCCGGACGATGTGATCACCGTGGTGTGCGTGTCGTTGAGCCTGTCCTTGCTGGCGACGCTCTATCCTTCCTGGCGCGCCGCGCGGCTCGATCCGGTGGAGGCGCTGCGCTATGAGTGACGCATTCGCCCAGGCTGCCTTGCGCCTCTCCGGTGTCGCGCGCAGCTACACGCAGGGCCAGACCACGCTTGACGTGTTCAAGAGCGTGGATCTCGCGATCATGCCGGGTGAGCTGGTCGCGCTAGTCGGGCCTTCGGGCGCGGGCAAGTCGTCGCTGCTGCACATGGCCGGATTGCTGGAGCAGCCGTCGGGCGGCGAGGTGATCATCGGCGGCGCGTCGGCGGCGCTCTTGCCCGACGCGGAGCGCACGCGGCTGCGCCGCGACCTGATCGGTTTCGTCTACCAGGCGCATCATCTCCTGCCCGAATTCAGCGCGCTGGAAAACGTGATCATGCCGCAGCTCATCGCGGGCAAAAGCTATAAAGCCGCCGAAACCGAAGCGCGCCGTCTGCTGGAACTGATGGGCCTCACCAATCGCGTGGAGCATCGCCCGTCGCAACTGTCCGGCGGCGAGCAGCAGCGCGTCGCCATCGCGCGCGCCATCGCCAACCATCCGCGCCTGCTGCTGGCGGACGAGCCCACCGGCAACCTCGACCCCCGCACCGCCGCCGGCGTGTTCGACGCGCTGGTCACCCTGGTGCGCCACGAAGGCCTCGCCGCGCTCATCGCCACGCACAATCTCGAACTCGCCGCCAGGATGGACCGCGCGCTCATCCTGCACGAAGGCCGGCTGCTCGACGGCGGCAAGCTGGGCGCGAAGGTCTGAGACTCACCCCCTCCGCAGTGTTCCTTTGGAACAAATTGAGCCGAATTCGAATCAGGGCGTTGTGTTCTCTATGGCCAATGCCCCTACATATCGATCACGTTTTGTTCTTGACAGGACAAGAACAGTAAGAGAACATACCTCCTCGATGTCGCGGGAGGAACTGATGCTCTGGATCAAAGACGTGGCCGCCGGTCTTGGCCTGATTGCCTTCATTGCCGGCTCTTTCGCGCTCGCCTCTGCCGCCCACGCGGCGCAGCTGCTCCACTAGCTGTGGATCGCGGCGCCCGCGTCCCTATCTTAGGGCGAGAGGTGCGCGCGCATTGGGCTAGCGTTCCCAAAAGGGAATCAATCGCATGGCTGCGGAGCGCAAACCGGCGGCGTTCGTCCATCTTCGGGTGAAGAGCGCCTATTCGCTGCTCGAAGGCGCGCTCCGCCCCAAGGAACTCGCCGCGCTGGCGAAAGAATACGCCATGCCGGCCGTGGCGGTGACGGATTCCAACAATCTGTTCGGCGTGTTCGACATCGCGGACACCCTGGCGAAAGAGGGCGTGCAGCCCATCGTCGGCGCGCTGGTCTCGGTGGACCTGGATGAGACGCCCAAGGTCGCGGGCCTGACCACGCAACAGAAGCCGCCTTTCCTGCCGCTGCTGGTGCAGAACGATATCGGATATCGCAATCTCTCCAAGCTGCTCAGCGCCGCCTATCTGGGCGCGGCGCCAGGAGATTGGCCGCATGTCACGGCGAAGGAACTCGCCGAACATTCCGAAGGCCTGATCGCGCTGACCGGCGGGCCCGGCGGGCCGCTCAACCGGCTGATCGTCGAGGGCCAGCCGGCCGCGGCCGATGTGCTCGACAAACTCCATGCGATTTTCGGCGACCGGCTCTATGTCGAATTGCAGCGCCACGGCCTGCCCGAAGAGCGCGCGGCGGAGGACAAGCTGCTGGAGCTGGCCTACGCGAAAGACATCCCGCTCGTCGCGACCAACGACGTGCATTTCGGCAAGGCGGACATGTACGAGGCGCACGATGCGCTGCTCTGCATCGCGGACGGCACGTTCGTGTCGCAGCAGGAGGGCCGGCGCCGCCTGACGCGCGAGCACCGCTTCAAGAGCGCGGCGGAGATGGCGGCGCAATTCGCCGACCTGCCCGAGGCGATCGACAACACGGTGGAGATCGCCAAGCGCTGCGCCTTCCGCCCCAAGAAACGCGATCCGATCCTGCCGCAATTCGTGCCCGAGTCCGGCCTGTCGCCGGAAGCGGAATTGCGCGTGCAGGCGGAAGCCGGTCTGGCGCGGCGTCTCAAGGCGCACGGCATGCATGCCGAGGAGAACGCCTATCGCGAGCGGCTGGAATTCGAGCTCGGCGTCATCATCAAGATGAAATTCGCCGGCTACTTCCTGATCGTGTCCGATTTCATGAAGTGGACGCGGCTCCAGGGCATCCCCGTCGGCGTGCGCGGCTCGGGTGCCGGTTCGCTCGCGGGCTGGACCTTGGACATCACCAACCTCGATCCCTTGCGCTTCGGCCTCAAGTTCGAACGCTTCCTGAACCCCGAGCGCATCTCGATGCCGGACTTCGACATCGACTTCTGCCAGGAGCGCCGCGACGAGGTCGTGCGCTATGTGCAGAACAAATACGGCGCCGACCGCGTCGCCCATATCATCGCGCTGGGCAGCTTGCAGGCGCGGGCCGCGGTGCGCGACGTGGGGCGCGTGCTGCAGATGCCGCTCGGTCTCGTCGACCGCATCGCCAAGCTGATCCCCAATCCGCCGGGCAGATCGATCTCGCTCAAGGAAGCCGTCGCGGGCGAGCCCCGGCTGGAGCAGATCGCCGAGTCCGAGCCCATCGCGCAGCAGCTGTTCAATATCGTCGGCAAGATCGAGGGGCTCTATCGCCACGCCTCGACCCATCCCGCCGGCGTGGTGATCGGCGACCGTCCGCTGGACGAATTGGTGCCGCTCTACCGCGATCCGCGCTCCGAAATGCCGGTGACGCAGTTCGATTACGAGGACGCGGAAAAATCCGGCCTGGTGAAGTTCGATTTCCTGGGCCTCAAGACGCTCACCGTGATCGCCAAGGCCGAAGAGCTGCTCAAGCGCCGCGGCATCACCGTCAACACCCAGAGCATCGTCTTCGAGGATGTGCCGACCTATGACATGCTCGCGCGCGGCGAGAGCGTCGGCGTGTTCCAGATGGAAGGCACGGGGATGCGCGATCTCCTGCGCAAGATGAAGCCTGACCATATCAACGACCTCGTCGCGCTGGTCGCGCTCTATCGCCCCGGCCCGATGGATTCGATCCCGAAATATGTCGCCTGCAAGCGCGGCAAGGAGCAGCCGGAATATCTGCATCCGCTGATGGAGCCGGTGCTCAAGGAAACCTTCGGCGTGATGACGTATCAGGAAGACGTCATGAACATCGCCCGCGCGCTGGCGGGCTACACGATGGGGCAGGCCGACCTTCTGCGCCGCGCGATGGGCAAGAAGATCCCCGCCGAGATGGCGGCGCACCACCAGACCTTCATCAAGGGCGCCGCCGAGCGGAATATCGACAAGGACATCGCCGAACAGATTTTCGAGCAGGCCGCGAAATTCGCCGGCTACGGTTTCCCCAAGGGCCACGCCGCCGCCTACGCGCAGGTCGCGTACCAGACGGCGTATCTCAAGGCGAATTACCCGGTCGAATTTTTGGCCGCGTCGATGACGCTGGATATTGGCAACACCGACCGGCTCAATATCTTCCGCCAGGAGGCGCAGCGTCTCGGCATCCGCATCGCGCCGCCGGACATCAACCGCTCCGAATCCTATTTCGCCTGCGACGCGGAGAAGAACGTCATCTATTACGCGCTCGCCGCCGTCAAAGGCGTCGGCAAGCAGGCGATGGACCATGTCGTGGCGCAGCGGACGGAGGGCGGCCCGTTCCGCAGCGTCGGCGATTTCGCCAAGCGCATCGATCCGCGCCTCGTCAACAAACGCGCCTTCGAGAGCCTGGTGCGCGCGGGCGCGTTCGACGCGCTGTCGCCCAACCGGCGGCAACTTGTCGAGTCGTCCGACATCGTGCTCAACGCCGCCACCCGCAACGCGCAGGATCGCGAGAGCGGGCAGTCCACTCTGTTCGGCGAGGTCGCTGCCAGCAACGACGTGCCGCTCGCGCCCACCGCCGACTGGCCCGCGCATGAGCGGCTCGGCGAGGAATTCAGCGCCATCGGCTTCTATCTCTCCGGCCATCCGCTCGACGCCTACGGCGCCGCGCTGGGTCGCCTCGGCGTCGTGACCAGCGCCGCGCTGGCTGAGGACCGCCGCCGCTCCAACTTCCGCGCCGTGCTCGCCGGCACCATCATCCGCAAGCAGGAACGCCGCGGCCGCAACGACCAGTCCTACGGCTTCGTCACCCTGTCGGACTCGACGGGGATGTTCGAGGTGATGGTGTTCTCCGAAGTGCTCGTCGCATCGCGCCCCTTGCTGGAAGCCGGCAAGTCGGTGCAGGTGACGGTCGCCGCTGACTGGATCGACGACGAACTCAAGCTCCGCGCGCTCGCCTTCACCGACCTCGACAAAGCCGCGGCGGATGCGGGCGAGGGCCTAAAGATCTATCTCGAAGACACCAGACCGCTCGGCGCTATCGCCGGCGAATTGAAGAAGGCGGGCAAGGGCCTGGTGACGCTCGTCGTGCCGGCCAGCGAGGGCCGCGAAGTCGAAATCAAACTCCCCCAGCGCCAACTCATCAACGGCGCCATCCGCAACGCGATCAAGTCGCTGCCGGGTGTGGCAGCGGTGGAGTCGGTGTGATTTTCTTCATACCCTCCCCTTGAGGGAGGGTCGAAAAATGCGGAACGCATTTTTCGGGAAGGGGCTCACTCCGAATTGCCTGATGTGAGTGTGTTCGTTCAGGAGGCGAGATTTTCATGGAGGAAACGCGGGCCGAACGCAGAGCGCTGGTGAACCGCGACCACGCGCGCGAATTGCGCAACAACTCCACAAAGGCAGAGCGTTGGCTTTGGAAAGGTCTTGCACCGTTGCGAGCGGAGGGATTGCGGTTCCGAAGACAGCAAACGATTGGCGTTTACATCGTTGACTTCTTTTGCGCTTCGCGGAAGCTGGTTGTCGAACTCGATGGCACGCAGCATTACGAGCCCGAAGCCGTCGCCTATGACGAAGAGCGAACACGATGGCTTGAGCAGCGCGGTTATACCGTGTTGCGATTTGAAAATGCCGAAGTGCTGAAAGAGCGACATGTCGTGATCGACAGGATTTTGGCGGTTTGTAAAACACTGGCCGTTAAGAGCGAAGGGTGAGCCCCTTCCCGAAAAATGCTTTGCATTTTTCGACCCTCCCTCAAGGGGAGGGTACGTAGAACTCAAAGCCCCGCGATCGCCTGTCCCAATCTCTCCAGCCCCACTTCCAGCTTCGCCGCATCTTGCGCGAAGCAGATGCGAAGGAACTGATCCGACTTCAGGTCTTCCGGCGGTGCGAACGCCGAGCCCGGGGCGACGCCGACGCGGGCGGTGCGCACCAGTTCCTGTGCGAAGCTGAGGCCGTCCTTCAGGCCTTCGACGTGGAGGAAGCCGTAGAACGCGCCTTCGGGTTTGATCCAGCGGATGCGGTTCTGGCTGGCCAAAAATTTTTCGACCACGCGACGGCCGTTCTCGCACTTGGCGAGCATCTGGGCGCGGAACACATCGCCTTGCGGGGACAAAGCGGCGAGGGCGCCGTATTGGGCGAAGACGGTGGAACCGGTGTTGTTGGCCATGGCGAGGATGCCGAGGGATTCGCTCAGGCGCAGCGGATGGACCAGCCAACCGATGCGCCAGCCGGTCATCGCCCAGGGCTTGGAGAAGCCGTTGACGACGAAGACGGCGTCGTCGTCATTCGCGACTTGCAAATACGAAGGCGCGTGTTTGCTGCCGTCATAGACCAGCGTGCCGTAGACCTCGTCGCTGATGATCGCGATGCCTTTGGCGCGGCAGAAATCGAGCAAAGCGATCTGCTGTTCGCGCGGCATGATCCAGCCGGTGGGATTGTTGGGCGAGGAGATGAAGATCGCCTTGGTCCGCGCGTCGCAGGTTGCGGTGAGCTTTTCGAGATCGAGCGTCCAGCGGCCCGCAGCCCAGTCCTCATCCAGCCGCGCGAACTTGATCCCGGCGCCGCAGATCTGCGCGGCCTGGAAGATGTTCGGCCAGACCGGCGAGACGCAGACGATATTGTCCCCCGTCTCGACCACGCATTGCAGCGCGCAGACGACCGCCATCATCGCCGCGCCCGGCACGGTGATGCGGTCGAGCGGGATATCCACGTCCACCGTCCGGCGGTGGAAGCCGCGCAGGGCCTCGCGCAGTTCGGTCAGGCCGCGGGCATGGGTGTAGAAGGTCTTGCCGTCGTCCAGCGCCTTTTTGGCGGCGTTGGAGATGAAATCGGGGGTGACCAGGTCGCTCTCCCCGAACCACAAAGGGATGATATCCGGGTCGCCCAGGCCGATCCGGGAGACCTCGGAAATGCCGTTCGGGGCCAGGTTCAGGATGGCGGGGCGGATCGGGCTGGGCCGATGGCTGGGTTTGGGCGTCTTCTGGTCCATGGAACCGGTTTCGGGCAGGTTCTTGCGCCCGTCAACCCTTGCCCGTATAAGCCCAGCCATTCCGCGCGAGCAGGGTGGGTTTCGAGGCGTGTTGCCCCGTCCCCGTCCGGTGCCCCTCACGAAGGGTAGCCCTGCCGTCTGGCCAACCGGAGAAGGAGACGATCACTATGGCACTGCCCGACTTCAGCATGCGTCAGCTTTTGGAAGCCGGCGCCCATTTCGGCCACCGCACACAGCGTTGGAACCCGAAGATGGCGCCCTTCATCTACGGCTCGCGCAACGACATCCACATCATGGACCTCACCCAGACGGTGCCGATGCTGCACCAGGCCCTCGTCGCGCTGCGCGACGTGGCGGCCGGCGGCGGGCGCATCCTGTTCGTGGGCACCAAGCGCCAGGCGTCCGAGCCTGTCGCCGCCGCGGCCAAGCGCTGCGCGCAGTATTACGTGAACTCCCGCTGGCTCGGCGGCACGCTGACCAACTGGCAGACGATCTCGCACTCGATCCGCCGCATGCGGACGATCGAGGAGACGCTGAATTCCGCGCAAAGCTCGGGCCTCAAGAAGAAGGAGCTTCTGGGCCTGTTGCGTGAGCGCGACAAGCTGGAGCGCTCGCTGGGCGGCATCAAGGAGATGGGCGGCCTGCCGAACATCCTGTTCGTGATCGACACGAACAAGGAATCCATCGCCGTCGCCGAAGCGCGCAAGCTGGGCATTCCGGTCGCCGCGATCCTCGACTCCAATTCCAATCCGGACGGCATCGCCTATCCGATCCCCGGCAACGACGACGCGGCCCGCGCCCTGGCGCTGTACTGCGATCTCGTCGCGCGCGCGGTGATCGATGGGCTCAGCCAGGGCCAGGTGGATGCGGGCGTGGACACCGGCGAAGCCGACGTCCTGCCCGACCTGCGCCCGGCTGAGGAAGTTGCGGCCGCCGCCGAAGGCGCCACCGCCTAAATTCGGAGAGAGATTATGTCGAATATCACCGCGAGCATGGTGAAGGACCTGCGCGACAAGACCGGCGCGGGCATGATGGACTGCAAGGCGGCGCTCGCCGACACAAATGGCGACATGGAAGCCGCCATCGACTGGCTGCGCAAGAAGGGCATCTCCAAGGCCGCGAAGAAGGCGAGCCGCGTGGCCGCGGAAGGCCTGATCGGCGTGGCCGCGCGTCCCGATGCGGCGGCGCTGGTCGAAGTCAATTCGGAGACGGACTTCGTCGCCCGCAACGACCAGTTCAAGACCTTCGTGAAGGACGCGGCTGCCCTGGCGCTGGAAGTCGATGGCGACGTCGACAAGCTGCTCGCCAAGAACATGGGCAGCGCGCCGGTCGAGACGACCTTGCGCGAGATGATCGCCAAGATCGGCGAGAACATGAGCGTGCGCCGCGCCGTCGCGATTGCCGTCAATCCGGGCGTCGTCGGCACCTATGTGCACAATGCCGCGGGGCCGGAGCTGGGCAAGATCGGCGTGCTCGTCGCGCTGAAATCCACCGCGGACCAGACCAAGCTCGCCGCGCTCGGCCGCCAGCTCGCCATGCACATCGCCGCCGCAGCGCCCATCGCGCTGACGGCGGAGCATATCCCCGCCGAAACGATCGCGCGCGAGAAGGCGATCCACGCCGAAGTCGCGCGCCAGTCCGGCAAGCCGGAGGCCGTCATCGAGAAGATGCTCGAAGGGCGCATGCGCAAGTACTACGAGGAAGTCGTGCTGCTGCAGCAGACCTATGTGCTGGACGGCGAGACCCGGATCGACAAGGTGCTCGAGAAGGCCTCGAAGGATCTCGGCGCGCCGGTCGCGATCGAAGGCTTCGTCCGCTTCCAGGTGGGCGAGGGCATCGAGAAGACCGACGGCGATTTCGCCGATGAAGTGAGCAAGCTGAGCGGAGTGTAATTTTTTCATACCCTCCCCTTGAGGGAGGGTCGAAGGCGGATTTGCGCGGATAGCGCAAAGACGGCTTCGGGAAGGGGCTCACTCCGAGCTCTTTGAATGAGCCCCTTCCCGAAAAATCCTTCGGATTTTTCGACCCTCCCTCAAGGGGAGGGTATAAAGAGGTCGCCATGTCCACGCCGAAGTACGAACGCGTTCTACTCAAAGTCTCCGGCGAAGCGCTGATGGGGACGGGGGCATTCGGCATTGATGTCGCCGTTGTGGACCGCATCGCGGCGGACGTGAAGGACGCGACCGACGCGGGCTCGCAGCTTTGCATGGTGATCGGCGGCGGCAACATCTTCCGCGGCCTCGCCGGCGCGGCCAAGGGCATCGACCGGGCCACCGCCGACTATATGGGCATGCTCGCCACCGTGATGAACGCGCTCGCCATGCAGGCGGCGCTCGAGCGGGCGGGCGTGCCGAGCCGCGTGCAGTCCGCCATCCCGATGAGCACGGTGTGCGAGCCCTATATCCGCCGCCGCGCGATCAGGCACATGGAGAAGGGCCGCGTGGTGATCTTCGCCGCCGGCACCGGCAATCCCTTCTTCACCACCGACACCGCCGCGGCGCTGCGGGCAGCCGAGATGAACTGCAACGCGCTCCTCAAGGGCACCCAGGTGGACGGCGTCTACAGCGCCGACCCGAAAAAAGACCCCAAGGCCGTGCGTTACGAAACCTTGAGCCATCACGAGGTCTTATCGCGCGATCTTCAGGTGATGGATGCGTCCGCGGTGAGCCTTTCGCGTGAAAACGGGATTCCCATCGTGGTGTTCTCCATCCATGATCGCGGTGCGCTGGCCGCCGTCCTCGCAGGGCAGGGCCGCGCAACCGTGATCGCATAGCGGAAACAGGACCATGAGCTACGACAAAGCCGACTCAGACCGCCGCATGACCGGCGCCGTTGCCGCCCTCAGAGGGGAATTGGGAGGCCTGCGCACCGGGCGGGCCAGCGCCGCGCTGCTCGATCCCGTGAAGGTCGAGGCCTATGGCAACCTGTCCCCCATCTCGCAGATCGGCACGATCTCGACCCCCGAACCCCGGCTTTTGACCGTGCAAGTCTGGGATAAGAGCCTCGCCAAGGCGGCGGACAAGGCGATCCGCGAGGCCGGGCTGGGCCTCAATCCGCAGGTCGATGGCCAGCTTCTGCGCATCCCGATACCCGAACTTAACGAGGAGCGGCGCAAGGAACTGGTGAAGCTTGCGCACAAATATGCCGAGGCCGCCCGCGTGGCCGTGCGCAATGTGCGCCGAGACGGGATGGAAGCCCTGAAAAAGGCCGAGAAAGACCATAAGATCAGCCAGGACGAGCAGCACAAGCAGAGCGACGAACTGCAGAAGCTGACCGACGCGCATATCAAGGACATCGACTCCGCCCTGCATGCCAAAGAACAGGAAGTGATGCAGGTCTAAGTCGCCAGAGGTTTGACGAGCATGGCCACGCCGCCACCGGAGAGTCTGCCGCAGCACGTCGCCATCATCATGGACGGCAACGGCCGCTGGGCGCGCAAGCGGCATCTGCCGCGGCAGGCGGGGCATGTGGCAGGCGTCAACGCGGTGCGCCAGATCGTCCGCGCCGCCAGCGATATCGGCCTGGCCAATCTCACCCTGTTTGCGTTCTCGTCGGAGAACTGGAAGCGGCCCGTCACGGAAGTGGGCGCGCTGATGGGATTGTTCCGCGCCTATTTCCGCAGCGACCTCGACGAACTCGCCGACCGCGGCGTGCGCGTGCGCATCATCGGCAGCCGCGCCCGCGTGGCGAGCGACATCCGCGCAATGATCGAGGACGCCGAAGGCCGCACGGTGGAGAACAAGGGCCTCAACCTCACCTTCGCGTTCGATTATGGCGGGCAGGAAGAGATCGTGGGCGCCGCGCGCGAACTCGCCCGTGCCGCCGCAGAAGGGCGCCTCGATCCCGAAACCATCACGCCGGAACTGTTCGCCGCGCGCCTGTTCACCGGCATGCTGCCCGAGCCCGATCTTCTGATCCGCACCAGCGGCGAGCATCGCCTGAGCAATTTCCTGCTCTGGCAGTCCGCCTACGCGGAGTTGGTCTTCGTCGACACGCTGTGGCCGGATTTCACGCGTGAGGAATTCATCGCGACGCTCGGCAAATTCGCGCAGCGCGAGCGCCGCTTCGGCGCGGTCGCTCCGGAAGCCGTCGCTTGAACGGCGCGGCCACCTCCGAAGCCAAGACGCAAGTTGCGCGGCCGCAGCGTACCGGCCTCGAATGGTTCCTGCGCATCCTGTTCGGCCTCGCGCTCGCCGCCGTCGCCGTCGGCGCGGCGTGGGACGGCAGGTGGCTGTTCGCACTGTTCCTCGGCGCGGGCTCCATTGCGGCGGTGCGCGAATGGCATCGCATCTACCTCGTCAAAGGCTTCGATTTCGCCGTCAGTGCGCTGGCCATCGCAGGCGCGCTCGCCACGCAGAACCTCGTGCCGCAGACGCATGAGCGGGCGCTGCCCTGGGCGATTCTCGCCGTCGGCGCGCTGTTCGATCTGGGGATGTTCCGCCGCCGCGACGCGTGGTGGCACGCGTTCGGCGTGTTCTATGTGGGCGTGCCGCCGCTCTCTTTGCTGGTGCTGCGCAACGATCCGCATGGCGGGTTCTGGATCATCCTCATCGTGTTCATTGCGGTGTGGGCGACGGATACCGGTGCGCTGATCTGCGGCAAGCTGATCGGCGGGCCCAAACTCTCGCCGAAACTGTCGCCGAACAAGACCTGGTCCGGCGCCTTCGGCGGCGCGCTGACCGCGATTGCCTGCGCCGCGATCCTGTTCGCGATGCGGGGCGCCAACATCCTGACCGGCGCGCTGTTCGGGCTGACGATCTCGGTGGTGGGGCAGGTGGGCGATCTGTTCGAATCGTGGATCAAGCGCCGCGTCGGCCGCAAGAACAGCGGCAGCCTGATCCCCGGCCATGGCGGCGTGCTCGACCGGATCGATTCCATCCTGTTCGTGGCACCCCTGGTGACGCTCGCCATCGTCGTGCTCGGGTTCAACCCGCTGGGCCTGCCATGAACCGGATCGCGGCCAACAGCGCCTCCGCCATACTGCCCGACCTGTCGTCGGTGCTGGCGCGGCGCATCGCGGTGATGGGCTCGACCGGCTCGATCGGCAAGAACACGCTCGACGTGATCGCCCACGCCCGCAAGCGTCACGGCGACGACGCGTTGCCCATCGAGGCGCTGACCGCGCAATCCAATGTCGAGATGCTCGCGGCGCAGGCGCGGCGCTTTCATCCGCGCATGGTCGCCATCGGCGATGCCTCCGCCAAGGAACGCCTGAAGGACATGCTCACCGGCACCGGCATCGAAGTCGGCGCCGGGCGCGAGGCGGTGATCGCTGCCGCGGGCCGGCCGTCGGACGTGGTGATGATGGCGATTGTCGGCGCCGCCGCGCTGGAGCCCGCGCTCGCTTCGGTGCGGCGCGGCGCGACGGTGGCGCTGGCCAACAAGGAATGCATCGTCGCCGGCGGCGCGCTGCTGCACGAGGCGATGGTGAAATCCGGCGCCTTCGTGATCCCCGTCGACTCCGAGCACAACGCGATCTTCCAGGTCCTGAACGGCGGCAGCGCGGAAGACGTGATGAGCGTCACGCTCACCGCATCGGGCGGGCCGTTCCGCGAATGGCCGATGGAGCGCATGCGTGGCGTCACGCCGGAGCAGGCCATCGCGCATCCCAACTGGTCGATGGGCAAGAAGAACTCGCTCGACAGCGCGACCTTGATGAACAAGGGCCTCGAACTGATCGAGGCGCATTACCTCTTCGGCCTGGCGCCGGAGAAACTCGGCGTGCTGGTGCATCCGCAATCCATCGTGCATTGCCTCGTCTCGTTCGCCGACGGCACGACGCTCGCGCATCTTTCGATGCCGGACATGCGCACGCCCATCGCGCATGCCATCGCCTGGCCGCGCCGCATCGAAAGCCCGTCTCCCGCGCTCGATCTCGCAAGCGTGAAGTCGCTGAGCTTCGATGCGCCGGATCCGGGGCGGTTTCCGTGCCTCGGCCTGGCGCAGTCCTGCTTGCGGACGGGCGGGCGGGCTCCTACCATTCTCAACGCCGCCAATGAGATCGCCGTCGAGGCGTTCCTGGAGCGGCAAATCGGTTTTCTGGATATCGCGCGCGTGGTCGAGGAGACGCTGTCCATCGACGGCGGCTGGAACGAACCGGCGGGCGATCTCGACGCGATCCTGGCGACCGACCGCTGGGCGCGCGACACCGCCGGCGGTTTCTGCCGGCGCATCGTGGCGTAAGGAGCGAGCGACATGCACATCTTCGGCTTCCTCTCCTGGATATGGCCCTTTCTGCTCCTCATCACGCCCATCGTGTTCTTCCACGAGCTCGGCCATTTCTCCGTCGCGCGCCTGTTCGGCGTGCGCATCGAGATGTTCTCCATCGGATTCGGCCCGGAGATTTTCGGGTGGACCGACAAGAAGGGCACGCGCTGGAAAATCTCGTGGCTGCCGCTCGGCGGTTACGTGAAGTTCTTCGGCGACATGGATGCGTCGAGCAAACCGGATCAGGAGAAGATCGACCGCGCTTCGCCTGCGGACAGCGCGGTGATGTTCCAGAAGAAGCCGCTCTACCAGCGCGCGCTGATCGTGGCGGCGGGGCCGTTCGCCAATTTCGTGCTCGCCGTCGTCGTCTTCGCCGGATTGTTCATGGCGATGGGCAACGCGATCACGCCGGCCGTCGTCGACAAGGTGACGCCGGGCAGCCCGGCCGCGGCGGCGGGCATCCTGCCCGGCGACTCAATCCGCGCCATCGACGGCAAACCGGTCACGGGCTTCGACGACGTGCTGAAGATGGTGACTCTGGATACCGGCGATCCGCTGGCGATCACGCTGCAGCGCAAGACGGCCAGTCTCGTGGTCCACGCCACGCCCCGGCTCACGGCGGTCAAGGATCGTTTCGGGAACAAGTACAACCAGGCCCTCCTGGGCATCCAGGTGCTTAACCCCAAAAATCCGCAAATCATCTATCCCGGGCCTATCCAGGCCGTGGGCCAGGCCTTCGGGCAGGTCGGCTATATCGTCAAAACCGTGCTGAATTACCGCATGCAGCTGATGCGGGGGCAGGCCGATGCCAGCCAGTTGGCGGGACCGGTGGGCATCGTCAAAATGTCCCACGACATTGCCTCGATCGGCCTCATTGCCCTGGTCAGTCTCGCAGCTCTCATTTCTGTAAGCATCGGCTTGGTAAACCTTTTTCCGATTCCCGTGCTCGACGGGGGGCATCTTCTGTACTATGCATGCGAAGCTGTGCTGGGTCGGCCACTGAGTGCCAAGGCCCAGGACATTGGGTTTCGGCTGGGGCTGGCGTTCATGCTGGGTTTGATGATTTTTGCGACCTGGAATGACCTCGTCCGGTTGAATTTATTCTGAAACACGCTCGCGCCGCGGATAGCTGATCCGCCGCGCTGGCCTCTGAGACGAGCGGATGAGCCTGATCGCTTTCCTTTTCGCCCGGCACTGGCGCGCGGCCCTTACGCTGTGTGCTCTTGTCATTGTTGGCGGTGTCGCACCGGCTTCGGCCCAGGCGCTCAATCCGAAGCCTCCGGCCACCGCCGGCGCGACGCCCGCGCCAGCGCAGCCGGTGGGTCCGCCCGTGCGCCAGATCCTCGTCAAGGGCACGCAGCGTATCGAGCCCGGCACGGTGCTCTCCTACCTGCAGATCCACGAAGGCGATCCCTATAATGAGGAGATTGTCGACAAGTCGCTGAAAACGCTGTTCGCGACCGGCCTGTTCTCGGACGTGAAGTTCAACTGGGACGGCCGCGTCCTCACCATCAACGTGGTGGAAAACCCGATCATCAACCAGGTCGTCTTCGAGGGCGAGAGCAAGGTCTCCGAGAAGGACCTGACCAAGGAAGTCCAGCTCAAGCCGCGCATGGTGTTCACGCGCTCGAAGGTCCAGGGCGACGTGGCGCGCATCATCGAGCTCTATCGCCGCAACGGCAAATTCGCCGCCACCGTCGATCCGCAGATCATCCAGCGCCCGCAGAACCGCGTGGACCTGATCTTCTCGATCACCGAGGGCCCGACCACCGGCGTGGCGCGCATCTCGTTCATCGGCAACAAGAAGTTCGACGACAACACGCTGAAGGAACAGATCGCCACCGAGGAATCGAAGTGGTGGAAGTTCCTCGCCTCCAACGACAACTACGATCCGGATCGCCTGACCTTCGACCGCGAGCAGCTGCGCCGCTTCTACCTCAAGCAGGGCTATGCCGATTTCCGCGTCGTGTCGGCGGTGGCGGAGCTTTCGCCGGACCGCTCGAATTTCTACATCACCTTCACGGTGGACGAGGGCGCTCTCTACCATTTCGGCAAGGTCGTCATCGATTCCAAGATCAAGGAGTTGCAGCCGGCAACGCTGCGCCCGGTCGTTCCGATCGTGGACGGCGCGATCTACAACGCCGAACTGGTCGACAAATCGATCGATGCGCTGACCAACGCGGCCGGCACCAAGGGTTATGCTTTCGCGGAAGTCCATCCGCGCATCAAGCGCAATCACGAAACCCACACGATCGACGTGATCTTCGAGATCGACCAGGGCCCGCGCGTCTATGTCGAGAAGATCAACATCACCGGCAACACGCGCACGCTGGAGAAGGTGATCCGCCGCGAATTCCGTCTGGTGGAAGGCGATGCGTTCAACCGGGTGCTGGTCGATCGCTCGCGCACCCGTATCCGCGCGCTCGGCTTCTTCAAGAGCGTCGACGTGAAGCCCGCGCCGGGCAGCCAGCCCGACCGTACGGTGCTGAACGTCAGCGTCGTGGAGCAATCGACCGGCGAGCTTTCGCTGGGCGCCGGTTACTCCTCGACCAGTTCGTTCGTGGGCCAGTTCAGCTACACGCAACGCAACCTGTTCGGCAGAGGCCAGTATCTGCGCGCCAGCGTCTCGGCCTCGGCGATCAGCAAGGAATTCCAGCTCAGCTTCACCGAGCCCTACTTCCTCGACCGTCCGATCGGCGCCGGCTTCGACCTCTATAAGGTGCTCACCGATTACGACCAGGCCGACTACGAAGGCGACTCGACCGCGCTGGGCCTGCGCCTCGGCTTCCCGACGTCGGAATACGGCGCGGTCGGCCTTCGCTACACGTTCCGCATCGACAAGATCACGCCGTTCGGCGACGCGCCGGAGGCAATCAGGCTCGCGGCCCAGGAGGGCGTCGCCTACACCTCGTCGATCGGCTACAGCTACGACTACAATACGCTCGACGATCCGCTCAAGCCGACCAAGGGCGTCACGTTCGACTTCAGCCAGGATTTCGCGGGCTTCGGCGGCAACGAGAAATATCTGCGCTCCGAGGTTCAGTTCAGCTACCGGCGCAAGCTGTTCTGGGACGAGTTCGTCGGCAAATTCGCGTTTT
>DATATK010000113.1:0-22981 GCA_036268825.1 Rhizomicrobium sp.
ACTTCGACTTCGATCTTTACCATGTGTGCGGTACCCGCGCGCGCGGCGTTCACGGCCTTGGTGATTGAGCCAGCGGCGGCGATGTGGTTGTCCTTGACCAGCACCGCGTCGTCGAGACCGAAGCGGTGGTTGATACCGCCGCCGCAACGCACCGCATATTTTTCCAGCACGCGCAGGCCCGGCGTCGTCTTGCGGGTGCAGACGATACGGGCCTTGGTGCCTTTCGCGGCGTCCACCAATGCGCCCGTCGCGGTGGCGATGCCGGAGAGATGGCCCGCGAAGTTCAGCGCGACGCGTTCGGCGGTGAGAATGGACCGCACAGGCCCCTGTATGGTCGCGATCAGCGCGCCGGACTTGGCTTGCGAGCCGTCCGGCGTCTTCACCGTGAATTTCAATGCGGGATCGACCAGCCGGAACGCGCACTCCGCGGCGACGAGCCCCGCGATCGCGCCCGGCTTGCGCGCCGCCATCTTGACGGTGGCCTTCTTGTTCGCGGGCAGGATCAAGTCGCTGGTGATATCGCCCGCGCGGCCGAGATCTTCCTCCAGCGCATGGCGCACGATGGGCTCGATGAGCAGCGCGTGTGGCGGATGGGTGAAGGAGAGCGCGATCATCGATCAGCGGGCCGCATGCGCGAGAGACTCCGGCGCAGCCTCACCCGCGATCTTCTCGGCGTCGGCGAGCGTCAGGAACGAACGTTTCGCGTTGGGCGCGGCATTTGGGAAATCGGTGCGGAAATGGCCGCCGCGGCTTTCGTGGCGGGCCAGCGCCCCGGCGGCGACGAGCCTGGCGGTCGCGGTCATGTTGAGCAGCGACGGCTCGCCGCCCCCTGCGCGTTCGACAGCGGCGATGGTGCCGAGCGCACGCGTGAGACCAGCGGCATCGCGCTCCATGCCGACGTTCGAGGACATCACCTCGCGCAAGGCGCGCGGCGGCGGCGGAGAGGCGAAGCGCGCCGGCACGGGCGGATTGAAGCGGCCGGTGCGCGGCGCGATATGGCCCTTCACATCCTCTGCCGCGCGTGCGCCGAAGACGAGCGCTTCAAGCAGCGAGTTGGAGGCGAGGCGGTTGGCGCCGTGCAACCCCGTAGAGGCGCATTCGCCGACGGTCCACAATCCGCCGAGCGAAGAGCGGCCGGTTTCGTCGCTGGCGATTCCGCCCATGTGATAATGCGCGGCGGGCGCGACCGGGATCGGCTGTGTCGCCGGGTCGATCCCCGCGGACTGGCAGGCGGCGTAGACGGTCGGGAAGTGGTCGGCGAATGTCGCGCCGAGTGCTTCGCGGCAGTCGAGGTACACGCGATGGCCGTTGGCGATCTCGCGATGGATGGCGCGGGCGACGACGTCGCGCGGCGCCAGCTCCGCATCGGCGTGGATCGCTTGCATGAAGCGTCTGCCCGTTTCGTCGATCAGCGTCGCGCCTTCGCCCCGCAACGCTTCAGTGGCGAGCGGCGCGGGATCGCGCCCGACGGCGATGGCGGTGGGATGGAACTGTACGAATTCCGGATCGGCGATCAGCGCCCCGGCGCGCGCCGCCATGCCGAGGCCTTCGCCGCGGCTCTCCAAGGGATTGGTCGTCACGGCATAGAGCGCGCCGAGCCCGCCTGTCGCGAAGATGATGGCCGGCGCGCGGAACAGCACCAGCTTGGCGTCCGTCCCGTTGCCGTAGCGCGCGAACAGGCCGGTGACGCGGCCGTCTTCCATGGCCAGTTCGATGGCGTGGAAGCCTTCGAGGATCTTGATCGCGGGTTCGGCCATCGCCTGCTCTGCAAGCATCTGCGTGACGGCGGCGCCGGCGCGGTCGCCTTTGACGTGCACAATACGCGGCGCCGAATGCGCCGCCTCGCGGCCGACGGCGAGCGAGCCGTCCGGATTGCGGTCGAACGGCGCGCCATAGGCGACGAGGTCCGCGATGCGCGAAGGCGCGTCGCGCGCCACAAGCTCGGCGATCTTCGGATCGACCGTGCCCGCGCCCGCCGCGATCGTGTCGCGCGCATGGGCCTGCCAGGTGTCGCCCGCGCCAACGGCGGCTGCGATACCACCTTGCGCCCAGACGCTGGAGCCGGTGGTTCCGGCGCGCGCACCTGCGAGAATGAGAGACGGAAACGGCGCCAGCTTCAGCGCGGTGAACAATCCCGCCAGCCCGGCGCCCAGGATGAGCGCGCCCTGCGCCTCGATGACATTGTCGATGTGGCGCGCCATCGCGTTACGCCGCCGCTCGTACGAGAGCGGGCATCTTCACCGCCAGCATGCGCTCGACGGCGGCCCTGGCGCGCCCGGCGATGGCGGGATCGACGATCACCTCATAGGTCATCGTCTGCAGCGAATGCAGGATGCCGGGCAGGGTGATGCGCCGCATGTGCGGGCAGAGATTGCAGGGGCGCACGAACTCCACATCCGGGAATTCGACGGCGACGTTGTCGCTCATCGAGCATTCGGTGACGAGAACCACGCGCCCGGGGCGGTGCTTGCCGACATAGCCGATCATCGCGCTGGTCGAGCCGGTGAAATCAGCCTCGGCGACGACTTCCGGCGAGCATTCGGGATGGGCGAGCACGACGACGCCCGGGCTGCCCGCGCGATAGGAGCGGATGTCGGCGGCGGTGAAGCGCTCGTGCACCTCGCAATGGCCTTTCCAGGCGATGATCTTGACCGGCGTCATCTTGGCGACGTTCTGCGCCAGATATTCGTCCGGCGTCATGATGACGGTATCGACGCCCCATTCGCGGGCGATGTCTTCGACCACCGCGACGGCGTTGGAGGACGTGCAGCACACGTCGCTCTCGGCTTTCACGTCGGCGCTGGTGTTCACATAGGTGACGACCGGCAGGCCGGGATATTTCTGCTTGAGCAGGCGCACATCCGCGCCGGTGATCGAAGCGGCGAGGGAGCAGCCGGCGCGCAAATCCGGGATCAGCACCGTCTTGCCGGGCGACAGGATTTTGGACGTCTCCGCCATGAAGTGCACGCCGGCCTGGACGATCACCTGCGCATCGGTGCGCGCGGCCTCGCGGGCAAGCTGCAGCGAGTCGCCGACGAAGTCGGAGACGCAGTGGAATATTTCCGGCGTCATGTAGTTGTGGCCGAGGATGACGGCGTTCTTCTGCTTCTTCAGTTTGTTGATCGCGTCGATATAGGGCGCATGGACCGGCCACTCGATCTCGGGCACGACGTGAGAAACCTTGGCGTAGAGCGCGCGCGTGGCGAGGGCGACA
Organism: Rhizomicrobium sp.; assembly: GCA_036268825.1. Classification (GTDB taxonomy): domain Bacteria; phylum Pseudomonadota; class Alphaproteobacteria; order Micropepsales; family Micropepsaceae; genus Rhizomicrobium. The sequence continues at coordinate 3,215 of DATATK010000113.1, forward strand.
TCCGGTGTGTAGGCCGGGGCTTCCGGGGAAACCATCTGTTCCAACTTCGCCTCCTTATGCTCCATTTGAGCATATATATAGGTCGAAAAGACCGGCCTTCAAGGCCGGTTGGGAACGGACTTATGCTACAGTTCAGCATAAATCGTCAAGCGGCTGTCCAAAAGGTAACGCTCGACAGCCCTCGCCGCAGCCGATATTTCGTGTAAATACAGGACTCTCGCCAGGGCAGTGGGGTATCGAAATGGGCGTGCGCGGCATCGGCATTTGGACGGGTTTGGCGGTTCTGCTGGCGGCGGGGGCGGCGCAGGCGCAATCGTCCGAAAGCCTGGGCGTGGGGCAGCTGTCTGGCAATCTCACCGTCGATTACGACCGCTACGACAACAACAGCCATTCGGCGAACCAGTGGAACGCGAATGGTTCGGCGGTGCTGACGATCGACAATCCCGGCATCAACCTCCAGATCAACGCCGGCAATTCCAACGTCACCATCCCCAAAATGAACGACACCAACGACTGGGGCTATGGCGGCGACTTCTACTGGCGCGACTATGCCGGCGATTTCGGGGTCAACGTCAACGAGAGCACCTTCTCCGGCCCCGGCACCGGGGACCGCAATTTCCTGAGCGGCGGCTTCTTCGGCGAGTTCTTCGTGTCGCAAAACCTCACGCTGCGCGCCAAAGGCGGCCGCATGCAGGGCGACGTTGACGGCTGGTACGGCGACACGGGCCTCGTCTACTACGCCTTCGACGCGATGGCGCTCAGCGTAACCGCCGACACCATCCAGCTCCAGCACGACGGCCCGAAATTCACCGACGGCGAGATCGGCGTCGAATATCTGCCGGTGCGCGATGTGCCGATCTCGCTGGGGCTCAATTACACCTTCGGGCGCTCGCAGCACCTGATCGGCGGCTTCGGCGGCGACACCAACATCTTCTCCATCGCGCTCAAGGCGTATTTCGGCGGCGGCGGGCGCAACGGCGGGCTGGTGGACTACCAGCGCAACGGCGCCACCGACTGGGACGGCGTTCCGTCTACCGTCGTCAGCACGACGTTCTGATCGCACAAGCTGCTGATCGGGCTGGTGATTCACCAGCGCAAGGGGCGTGTGGCCGATAGGTCACGTTAACAGTTTTCGCGGGTGCGTGACCGTCATTTAAGCTTCTAATCGAGCGCGAAGCAGCTATCTAGTTCCCATGGAGCGGGGGGTTGGTCGCCCGCCTTTAACAAATTGGAGGATTGATCGTGACTCTCCGGTCTACGATTTTGGCGTCTGCCTGCATTTTGGCGGTTGGCGCATTTGCAATGCCTGCCTATGCACAGTTCGACGGCGTGCTCAGCGGCGATTATGATCATCTCGACGCCAACCATGGCGGCGGCAGCGCCAATTCCTATGGCGTGTCCGGCTCGGGCATCTTCGGTCTTGGCTGGAGCGGTCTGGCCGGCGAAGTCGATGGTGGCTATCACCGTCTCACCGGCGACGGTGCCGATTCCAACAACTGGAATGTCGATGGCAGCCTCATCTGGCGCGGCATGTGGGGCCGTGCGGGCGCGGTCATCGGTTACAACACGGTTGATGTCGATCACAGCGGTAGCACGAACGTCACCAACTATGGCGGCTTCGCCGAGTGGTATGCCGGTCACGCCTTCACCATCGGCGTGAAGGGCGGCGGTTTCTCGGCCAGCCACAGCACGGACGGTGACTATGTCGGCGCCGCTGTGACGGGTTACGTCATGCCGGACTTCTCGCTCGCGGGCACTTACGACTACACGCACCTGCAGCACGCCGGTAACGAGAACGACTGGGGCGCGCAGGCCGAGTGGCTCGTGTCGGAATCCACCCCGATCTCGATCTATGCCGGTTACACCAACAGCCGTATCAGCGGCTTCGGCGGCTCCGAGACGCTCAACGTCTGGGGCGGCGGCATCAAGTTCTATCTCGACCAGCCGGGTCCGGCGACGCTCGTCGATCGTCAGCGCGCTGGCGCGGCGACGTGGGGCACCTCGTTCGGCCCGAGCGTCCTGAAGTTCTGATAGCGTTCGTATTGTTAGCTTAAGCGCGCCGCGCTTCCAGAAATGGGAGCGCGGCGTTTGCTTTAAGCGCGCCGTCCACCCAGCCGCACGCCCGGCGCGGGGCGTTCGTTCAGCACTTCGCGGCGGAAGCGAAAGAGTTCGGCGGGGCGGCCGCGGGCGGCGCGGGCGAACTTGCCGGTGCCTTCGACCAGGCCCTGTTCCTCGACCAGGCGGCGGAAATTCTGCTTGTGCAGGCGCACGCCGGAGATCGCCTCGACCGAACGCTGCAATTCCAGCAGCGTGAATTGCGGCGGCATCAGTTCGAACACCACAGGGCGGTATTTCATCTTGCCGCGCAGCCGGGCGATGGCGGTGGCGAGGATGCGGCGGTGGTCGAACGTCATGCTGGCGCCGAGCGGCTGGCTGGGCGGTTGCGCATCGCCACGGCCATCGCGCCGGGCCTCGTCCACGAGACCGGCTTCGTAGAGTAGCTCGTAACGCTCCAGCACCTTCTCTTCATCCCACGCCGGGCCGTCGAAGCCGAAGGCGAGCCGCGCGCGCGCCTTGCGCAGTTCGGAGTCGCCGGCTTTCGCGAACGCCTTCAGCGCCGGCAGGATCACCGCATCGATGATGGGCGGCCGCGCGTTGCGCCAATCCTCCCACGGGAAATAGGCGTACCAGTCGCGCCACAGCGTATCGGCGGCGTTCGTCGCGATCGCCGCCCGCGTCAGCGCGAGATAGCCAACCGAGACCACGCGCGGCCCTTCGCCCGCCGCCGGCATGTGCCGGCCGCGATCGCCGAACGTGTAGAGCTGTTCGGCATAGCCGAGGTCCAGATGGGTCTGCTCGCGCACCCATGTCCGCAAGCCGCTTTCGAGCGTGCGGTGGCCGAGCGGATCGAACGGGCCGAAGGGCAGGGCATCGGAATCCTTGTCGTGATGCACGACCAGCACGCGCGGGATCTCGTCGGCGACCGAAACGATGGCGGCGGACAGGCCGATGGCGACGACGTTGCGCGGCGTTTTCATAGCGCGCCCGGCTCAAGCGGAAACTCGACGCATTCGCCCTCGTCGACGATCTTGCCGCGCCTCATCGCGTCCGCCGCAGCGATCATGCGCCCGTCGCGGCTCAAGGCCTTGTCGGCCAGCTTCACCATCAGCGGATTGGGATAGGCATGCGGCGCGCGCCGGCGCATCGCCTGCGCGATGTCACGTTCGTTCCAGGGGCCGAGCCGGTCGTTGAGCAGGATGAAGGCGGCGGCCATCGAGCGGCTGACGCCCGCCCAGCAATGCACCAGCATCGGCTGCTTCATGTCCCAGCCGCGCCCGAATGCGATGAGATCGTCGATGTGCTTCGCGCTCGGCGGCATCTCGCTGCCGACCGGCTCGGCCACGTCGTTCATGCCGATGCGCAAATGCCGCGCCGGATCGATCCCCGCCGGCGTCTCGATCATGTGGTCCGGCGACAGCAAAGTGATCATGTGTGACGGCCGATAGCCGCTGATCGCATTGTGGATTCCGGACAGGGGCGTGACGAGGATCATGCGTTCCTTATAGCGCCAGCTTCGCGAACCGCTCCAGATACATCGCCTGCGCTTCAGCCGCCGGCACGGGCACCAGTTTGGGAAACCGGGTCCCGCGCGGCGGCGTGCCGAAATAGCGCTTGGCTTCCTCGGCGCCGAAGCCCGCCAATTGCGTCGCCTCGTGGAAGGCGGAGACCTGGTCGGCGCGCTTGATGAGGGCGGTGGCCGTGGCCGGCATCCTGGCGGGCAGGCCGAAGCGGACATGGATGGCCGACAGCAGCCGGTTCTCGAAATCCTTGTAGTCGATCCCCACGGCCGCCTTGAACGGGCTGATCAGGTCGCCGACGACGTATTCGGGCGCGTCGTGGAGCAGGGCGGCCAGCCGCGCTTCCCGCGACAGGACGGGCTTCATCTCCCCAGCCAGCCGTTCGACCAGCAGGCAATGCTGGGCCACTGAGAAGGCATGCGCGCCCTTGGTCTGGCCGTTCCAGCGGGCGACACGGGCGAGGCCGTGGGCGATATCCGCGATCTCCACGTCCAGCGGCGAGGGGTCCAGCAGGTCGAGGCGGCGGCCGCTCAGCATGCGCTGCCAGGCGCGGGTCGTATCGGGTTGGGGCATGGCGGTCCTGGGTGGTTGTTACGGATTTACCCTATCCGGGCAGGAACTTGCACGACTTTGCTGCGGCGCGGCTTGAGCCTTGCTATAGAGAGGCCCTGAGTTGGGCGATGGCTCCCAAACTGTCCCGCGAAGGGACGGACGGGAGAGGTGTGTAAGGGAAAGCGGACGATGGTGAAACCGCTCGACGCGGACAGGCTGTGCCTGAAGACCGATCCCGCACGCCTGCCTTTCGAGACCACCGGCAACCTGACCCCGGCCAACGCGCCGGTCGGCCAGGAGCGCGCCATGCGGGCGCTCAGCTTTGGCGCCAGAATGGCCCAGCCGGGATACAACATCTTCGTCACCGGCCCGCAGGGTTCCGGCCGCAGGGCGGCAGTGAAGGGTGCGCTGGCCAAGATGGCCGCCGCGATGCCCGCACCCTCGGACTGGTGCTACGTCCACAATTTCGCCGCACCCCACCGGCCGTTGCCGATCAAGCTGCCGGCCGGGCAGGGCGCCGCGTTCAAGACGGCGATGGGCGACTTCGTGGAGTCGCTGCAAACGGCGATGCCGAAGCTGTTCGAGAGTGACGACTATCGCCGCCGCCGCGGCGTCATCGAGGACGAATTCCGCCAGACCGTACAGAGCGCGCTCGACCGGCTGCGCAAGGCGGCCGAGGAGCAGGGACTCGCTTTGGTCGAGCGCGACGAAGGCGGTTTCGATTTCTTGCCGCAGCGCGACGGGCTGGTGCTGTCCGACGAAGACTACCGCCGCCTGCCCAAGCCGGACCGCGAGAAACTGAACGCCCGCGCGCAGGCGATGCGCAGCGAACTCGACCGCACGATGCAACAGTTGGGCACGGTGCGCGAGAAGGCGGTGGAGAAATTGCGCGCGCTGGACCGCGAACTGGGCGAAGGCGTGGTGCGCGGCCTGATGCGTCCGCTCGCCGATCGTTTCGGCGCGAACCGCGAGATCGCTGCCCACGTCGAGGCCGTGTTCCAGGACGTGATGGAGCATGTCGAGGTGCTGCAGGCGCTGGCGACGGATGACGGCAGCGACGCACAAGGCGAGCGCGACGACGAAGTGCCGTTCCACCGCTACGAAGTGAACCTGCTGGTCGACAACGCCGCGCTGAAGGGCGCGCCGGTCGTGTCGCTGGCGTTGCCGTCTTTGTCCAACCTCGTCGGCAAGGTTGAGCATGTGCCGGTGCTGATGTCCTACATCACCGATTTCATGTTTATCCGCGCGGGCTCGCTGCACAAAGCCAATGGCGGCTTCCTGCTGATCGACGCGCTTGATCTGTTGCAGACGGATGTCTCGTGGGAGACCCTGAAGCGCACCTTGCGCGAGGCGCGCATCAAGATCGAGAATCTCGCGGAGATACTGGACCGCAGCAACACGGTCTCGATCCAGCCCGAGCCGATCCCGCTCGACATCAAGATCGTGCTGATCGGCGAGGCGTGGCTGTTCTATCGCCTGCGCGAACTCGATCCGGAATTCGCCGAATTGTTCAAGGTTCAAGCCGATTTCTCGACCTCGGCGGACCGCGACGATGCCAATTGCGGCGCGCTGTTGCGGCTGATGTCGAGCGTGGCCCGCAGCGACGGTCTCAAGCAGTTCGATCGCACCGGCGCCGCGCGGCTGATCGACGAGGCCGCGCGCATGGCGGGCGATGCGGAGAAGATCTCCGTCCGCACCAGCCGCCTGGCCGACCTGATGCGCGAGGCCGATCATTTCGCGGGCGAGGCGGGCCGTTCGCTGATCTCTGCCCCCGATATCGGCCGCGCCGTGGCCGCGAAAGAAGATCGCGGCGGGCGGCTGAAAGCGCTGGAGCAGGAGCTCATCAAGCGCAACATCCTGTTCATCGACACGGACGGCGCCAAGGCCGGCCAGGTCAACGGCCTCACCGTGCTCAGCGCCTCCGGCTTCGCCTTTGGCATGCCGGCGCGCATCACGGCGGCGGTGCGCCCCGGCAACGGACGCGTCACCGACATCGAACGCCTCGCCGAATTCAGTGGGCCGACGCATATCAAGGGCGTGCAGATTCTGTCGGGCTATCTCAACGGCCACTACTCGCTGTCGCGGCCTCTGTCGCTGTCGGCCAGCGTGGCGTTCGAGCAGTCCTATGGCCCGATCGACGGCGACAGCGCGTCGACCGGCGAATTGATCGCGATCCTCTCCGCCATCGCGGACGTGCCCTTGAAACAGGGCATCGCCATCACCGGATCGATCAACCAGCGCGGCCAGATCCAGCCCATCGGCGGCGCCAACGAGAAGATCGAGGGCTTCTTCGACGTCTGCGCCGCGCGCGGGCTGACGAAGCAGCACGGCGTCATCATCCCCAAGGCCAATGTCATCAACCTGATGCTGCGCGACGACGTCGTCGAAGCCGCGCGCAAGGGCCGTTTCGCGATCTATGCGGTGGAGCATGTCGACGAAGCCATCGAAATCCTCAGCGGCATGAAAGCCGGCAAGCGCCGCGACGGCGGCTTCCCCCGCGGCACCTTCAACCGCCGCGTCGCGGAACGGCTGACATACTTCGCGCGGCCACGCATCCTGCGCCCGATCCGTCTCGACGGCTGGTGGCCGTTCTAGCCCGCGTCAGTGGTAGAACCAGAACCGCGCCACCACCGCGAGCAGCACGATGGCCAGCATCACGCGGATGATCGTGTCGGACATGCGGGCCGAGGCGATGCTGGCGACGATGATGGCGGGGATCGAGCCGACCAGCAGCGATTCCAGGATGGTGTAATCGATCGTGCCGAGGATCGAATGGCCCAGCCCCGCGATCAGCGTCAAGGGCACGGCATGGGCGATGTCGGAGCCGACGATGCGGCGGGCTTCCATCTTGGGATAGAGCAGCACCAGCGCCATCACGCCGATCGCGCCCGCGCCGACGGACGACAGGGTCACCAGCACGCCCAGCACCACGCCCGTCAGGATGGTGAGGTTGCGCACCAGCGTGGGGTTGATCTCCTGCACGCGCGAGCCGTACCAGCGCATCAGCGGCTTGCGGAAGAGCAGCGAGATGGCGGTGAACAGCAGCGCGAAGCCGAGCACGTTGGTGATGATCGACGACGTCGCCTTGCTGTCGATCTTCATCTCGTAAAGTGTCAGTACGGTCAGCGCCGTCGCCGGCACGCTGCCGAGCGCCAGGCGCCCGACCACGCGCCAGTCGATGGTCTTGTTGTAGCCGTGGACCAGCGAGCCGCCGGTCTTGGTGATCGAGGCATAGATCAGGTCCGTGCCCACCGCGCTGGCCGGATGGATGCCGAAGATGAGAATGAGGATCGGCGTCATCAGCGACCCGCCGCCCACGCCGGTGAACCCCACCAGCCCGCCGACGAGCACGCCGGAGAGTACGTACAGGTAATTGATATGCGCGAAGAAGGCGGTCATGGGTGATCTCGGACAGTGGCGGGAAACCGAACGCTAGCATGGCCCGGCGGCGTGTCGCCACCTGCGGTTCCACAGCGGAAAAGACGGGAAAGCTAATTCAATTTTCGCAAAATTACGCTGCCGGCGGTGTAGCCCGCGCCGAAGGAGCAGAGATGGCCGAGGTCGCCCCTGGCAAGGTCGCGGCTGTATTTGTGGAAGGCGATGATCGAGCCCGCCGAGCTGGTGTTCGCGTATTCGTTGAGCACGTTCGGCGCTTCCACTTCGCTGGGCACGCGCCCCAGGACTTTCTTGGCGATCAGGTCGTTCATGTTGATGTTGGCCTGGTGCAGCCACAGGCGCTTGAGCTCGGACGGCGCGATGTTCATGGCGGCCAGATGCTCCAGCATGAACTCCGCCACCATCGGCACCACTTCCTTGAAGACCTTACGGCCTTTCTGGGTGATGAGCTTGTCGGGCAGGCCCACGGTGGACGGATCGAAGCGGTTGAGCGGCCCGAAATTGTTGCGGATATTGTTGGAATAGACGGACTTCAGCCGCGTCCCCAGGATCTCCCAGGCATTCTCGCCGTCCGCGCCCTGCGCCGGTTCGAGAAGCGTCGCCGTCGCCGCGTCGCCGAAGATGAAATGGGTCTCGCGGTCGCGCAGGTTGAGATGGCTGGTGCAGATTTCCGGATTGATGCAGAGGATGGCGCGCGCATGGCCCGCCGCGATCATGTCGTGGGCGGACTGGATGGCGAAGGTCGCGGCGGAGCAGCCCGCCAGCATGTCGAAACCGAAGCCGGTGATGCCGAGCGCGTTCTGCACCTCGATGGCGATCTGCGGATAGAAGCGCTGCACGGTCGAGGCCGAGCAGATCACGCCGTCGATATCCGCGGCGGTGCGCCCCGCGGCGGCGAGCGCCTGCCTGGCCGCGTCCACGGCCATCTCGGCGGAGAGCGAAATCTGTTCGTTGGGGCGTTCGGCGAGGCGCGGCATCATCCAGTCCGGATCGAGCATCCCGTCCTTGGCGACGACGTGGCGCTGGTGGATCCCGGAGGCCTTGACGATGAACTCGTCGCTGGATTTGAGCTGCGCGTGTTCGATGCCGGCCTTGATCGCGGCGGCATGTTCGATGTTGTGCTCGTGCACATAGTCGTTATACGCCGCGACAAGCTCGGCGTTGGTGATGGTGTCGGGCGGGGTGAACAACCCCGTCCCGGTAATGGCGATGCGCGTCACGTACACCGGTCCTTCGATTGCCCCGTTCCGCCTAGGCTGGGGCAGCGGCCCGGCAAAGGCAAGCGCGGCCTCAATTAAGCTTTCTCAGGATTACGCTGCCCACGGAATAACCGGCGCCGAACGAACAGAGCAGGCCCAAATCGCCGCAGGCGAGGTCCGCGCTGAATTTGTGGAAGGCGATGACCGAGCCGGCCGAACTGGTATTGGCATATTCATCGAGGATGTTCGGCGCCTCCCCGGGCAAAGGGTCGCGGCCCAGAACGCGCCGCGCGATCATCTCGTTCATGCCCAGGTTGGCCTGGTGCAGCCAGATGCGCTTGAGGCTCTCGGGCTCCAGGCCTTCGTCCTTCAGGTGCGAGACCAGAAGCTCGGAGACCATCGGCACCACTTCCTTGAAGACCTTGCGGCCTTCCTGGACGAAGAGCTTGTCGGGTGCGCCGACGCCCTCGGGCGCGGTGCGGTTGAGGAAACCGAAATTGTTGCGGATGTTGTTCGAGAATTTCGTCTTCAGCCGCGTGGAGACGATCTCCCACATATTGCCGCCCTGCGCGCTCTCAGCCCGCTCCACCACGAAAGCGGTGGCGACGTCGCCGAAGATGAAATGGCTGTCGCGGTCGCGGAAGTTCAGATGACCCGAGCAGATCTCCGGATTGCACACCAGGATCGCGCGGGCATGTCCGGCGGCCACCATGTCCGCCGCTGCCTGCAAACCGAAGGTGGCTGAGGAGCACGCGACATTCATGTCGAACGCGAAGCCCTCGATGCCCAGCGCCTCCTGCACCTCGATGGCCATGGCGGGATAGGCGCGCTGCAGGTTCGAGCAAGCGACGAGCACGCCGTCGATGTCGTCTGGCTTGCGGTCCGCGGCCTTCAGCGCATCGCGCGCGGCGGCGACGGCCATTTCGGCGAGGACGGAAATCTGGTCGTTCGGCCGCTCGGGCAAACGGGGGCACATCACGTCGGGATCGAGGATGCCCGCCTTGTCCATCACGTAGCGGCTCTTGATGCCGGATGCTTTCAGCACGAACTCGGTTGAGGATTCGGCCAGTGCCGCCTGCGTGCCCGCCGCGATGGCGCCGGCGTTCGCCGCGTTGTGGCGGCGGACATAGGTGTTGAAGGAGGAGACCAATTCGTCGTTCGAGATCGAGGCCGCGGGGGTGAATAACCCGCTGCCGCTCAAGGCCAATGCCGTCACGGACGCCATCCCTGGTTTTTGTTGGCCGGAGGCTGTCGCAGCCCGGCGCCAAAGGCAAGGCTTGGCGGCCCCGGCCCCAGCGCGTATGGAACGGCCATGGACGGCAAAGCCACTTCATTGGTGCTTTTTTCCGGCGGACAGGACTCCACGACCTGCCTGGCCTGGGCGCTCGCGCGCTTCGGCCGGGTGGAGACGGTGGGCTTCGATTACGGCCAGCGCCACATCGCCGAGATGGCCGCTCGCCCCCGCATCCTCGCCGCGATCCGCGCGCACTATCCGCAATGGGTACTCGGCGACGACCATGTCCTGCCTATCGACACGCTGAAAGCCATCGGCGGCAGCGCGCTGACCGAAGGCGGCACGTTCGAGATGGCGGCGAACGGCCTGCCCACGAGCTTCGTGCCCGGCCGCAACGTCTTCTTCCTCACTGCGGCTGCCGCGCTCGCCTACCGCCGCGGCATTCGCGACATCGTCGGCGGCATGTGCGAGACGGATTATTCCGGCTATCCCGATTGCCGCGACAAAACGATCAAAGCGCTCGGCCACGCACTGGATCTTGCGATGGACGTGAAGTTCACGCTGCACACGCCGCTGATGTGGCTCGACAAGACCGCGACATGGAAGCTTGCCGAAGAGCTCGGCGGCAAAACGCTGATCGGCCTGATCGTGGAAGACTCCGTCACCTGTTACGAGGGCGACCGCACGCATCGCCACGCCTGGGGCTATGGCTGCGGCGTCTGCCCCGCCTGCGAATTGCGCGCGCGCGGATACGAAGGCTACGCCGCGCCATGACCTACTCGGTCAAGGAGATGTACTACACGCTGCAAGGCGAGGGCGCGCGTACGGGGCGTGCGGCGGTGTTCCTGCGCTTCGCCGGCTGCAATCTGTGGACGGGGCTGGAGCGCGACCGCGCCAAGGCGACGTGCCAGTTCTGCGACACCGATTTCGTCGGAACGGACGGTCCCGGCGGCGGCAAATTCGAAACCGCGGACAGGCTGGCCGAAGCCGTCGCCGCGAAATGGCCGGGCGGGGCGCAGCCTTACGTCGTCTGCACCGGCGGCGAGCCGCTGCTGCAACTGGACGAGGCGCTGATCGGCGCGCTGCACGGGCGCGGCTTCGAGGTCGGCATCGAAACCAACGGCACGCAACTCCCGCCGGGCGGCATCGACTGGATCTGCGTCAGCCCCAAGGCGAACGCCGAGATGAAACTCACGCGCGGCAACGAGTTGAAGCTGGTTTATCCCCAAGAGGGCGCGGCGCCGGAACGCTACGCGGCGCTCGCCTTCGACCACTTCTTCCTGCAACCGATGGACAATCCCGCGCGCGATGCCAACACCGCCGCCGCGACGGAATACTGCCTCGCCCATCCGCAATGGCGGTTGAGTTTGCAGACGCACAAGCTGATCGGGATTCGCTAGAACCGCGTGGTCAGCGCGTCCAGATCGGGGCGCACGCGTTCTTCGAGCGGGGCGGCGGGTTTGCCGAAATAGAGGAATCCCGCGATGCGCTCGTGCGCCACCAACCCCAAGCGGTCCAGCACGCGGCGGTCGAAGGCGCACCATTCCGTCAGCCAGTTGCCGACATAGCCCAGGCTATGGGCGGCGATCAGCATGGTCTGGCACACGGCACCGGCGGACAGCATCTGCTCCCAGGGTGGGATCTTGCCCTCGCGCACATGGCTGACCACGCCCACCACCACTGGCGCGCGCAGGAAACGGCCGCGTTCCAGCGCGATGCGTTCGCTGCTGGCGTCGGGTTCGGCCAGCGCCAGGACCTCGACCAGAATCTCGCCCATCCGCGCCCGGCCGTCGCCCTCGAACAGAATGAATCGCCACGGGGCGAGCTTGCCGTGGTCGGGCACGCGGGCGCCAGCGGCGAGGATCTGGCGCAGTTCCTCCGGGTTCGGGCCCGGGCCGGTCATCGCGTTGGCCGAGCCGGAGCGGCGGGACAGCAGCAGATCGAGCGCCTGGGGCGCGGGTTTGTTGAAAGCGTCAACCATGGGAATGGGCGAATACCCCTTATGCGTTTGCGGGAGGCCGCGGGCTTCCTATCTATCCACCCGGGACCCGCTTAGATATCCGAAGCGTTCTTCGTTATACTAGGGGGATCAGGAGACGCCCATGCCGGTACCGGCCGAGAAACTGTCCATTTGCGACCCGATTTGGTCCGCGCTGCGGAACCAGGCCGAGGAGATCGCCGCGACCGAGCCGGCGCTGGCCAGCTTCGCCCATGCCACGGTGCTCAAGCACTCGCGGCTGGAGGATGCGTTGTCCTATCTCCTCGCCACCAAGATCGGCGACGACGACGTCAGCGCGATGATGGCGCGCGAGATATTCGAGGAAGCCACCAACGCTGACACCGCCATCGGCGAGGCGGTGCGCGCCGATCTCTCCGCGATCTTCGAGCGCGATCCCGCCTGCCATTCTTATGCGCAGGCGTTCCTGTTCTTCAAAGGCTTCCATGCGCTGCAATGCCACCGCATCGCCCACTGGCTGTGGATGCAGGGCCGCAAGCCGCTGGCCTATTTCATCCAGAGCCGCGTCTCGGCGCTGTTCGCGGTGGACATCCATCCCGCGGCGACGATCGGGCGCGGCATCTTCCTCGACCATGCCACCGGCATCGTCATCGGCGAGACCGCGGTGGTGGAAGACGACGTGTCGATGCTCCACGGCGTGACGCTGGGCGGCTCCGGCAAGGAAACCGGCGACCGGCATCCGAAAATCCGCCGCGGCGTGCTGCTCTCCGCCGGCGCCAAGGTGCTGGGCAATATCGAGGTCGGCGAATATTCGCGCGTCGGCGCGGGCAGTGTTGTCCTGAAGGCCGTGCCGCCGCATTGCACGGTGGCGGGCGTGCCGGCCAAGTGCATCGGCTGCACCAGCCCGGAGCGTCCCTCGCAGGAAATGAACCAGATCATCGGCGGCGCCGACTTCGATATCTGATCCGCCTACAGCGCATCCAGCAGCTTGAACCAGAGCAGCCCCGCGGTGACGAGCGGGCGGCGCAAATAGCGTCCGCCGGGAAATTTGCGGGCGGGCACGCGGGCCATCACGTCGAACCGTTCGGGACGATCGAGAGCCGCTTCCGCCAGCAGCTTTCCGCCCAGCGTGGCCAGCGCCACGCCATGCCCCGAATAGCCGTGCGCGAACAGGACGCGCGGCGAGACGCGGCCGAAATGCGGCATGCGCGTCGCGGTGATGCCGACGGTGCCGTGCCAGCCATAGTCGATGGCGACGTCCGCCAGTTGCGGGAACACGCTCAACATGCGCGGCCGCACGATGCGGGCGACGTCTTCGGGCGGCGTCCAATAGGCTTCGCGGCCGGCGAAGAGCAGGCGGCCATCGTCGCTCTTGCGGTAGTAGTCGAGCACATGGCGCGTATCCGCCACCGCCGCATCGCAGGGCAGCACGGCTGCGAACACGTCGGCGCCAGCGGTGCGGTGGCGACAATGAAGCTTTCCAGATGCGCGATATAAGGCGCGAGCGCGGGCACGAGCATGCCGCTATAGGCGTCGCAGGCGAGCACGATCCGCTTGGCCGTCACGATGCCGCTTGCCGTGCGTGCATTGGCGCCGGCGCGATCTTCATCCACCGCGAGCACGCGCGAGCCTTCGTGGATGACAACCCCCGCCGCCTCTGCCGCCGCGGCCAGGCCGCGCGCATAGCGCAGCGGATGAAGATGCCCGCCATCGGCGTCGAAGCGCGCTCCAGGATAGGCGTTCGTGCCGAGGAGCCGCGCGGTCTCGTCCGCATCCATCATGCGCGAGGTGGTGCAACCGTAATTGCGCGCGAGATAAGCTGTCGAGATTTCCAGCTCGCGCGACGCGCGCCGGTCGTGCGCAGCGATGACGAGGCCGGGCTTGAGCGCGCAATCTATGGCGTGTTCGGCGACCAGCGCGCGCACCAGCGCCTTGGATTCCTCGGCGAGGGCCCACAAATCGCGCGCGTGTCGCGGCCCCAGCCATTTCTCCAGCGCGGCCTGTTCCTGGCGGTGCCCCGAATGGATTTGCCCGCCGTTGCGGCCGGAGGCGCGGAACCCGGCGCTGTCCGCTTCGAGCAGCACGACCTTGGCGCCGGCCTTCGCCAGATGCAGCGCCGCCGACAAGCCGGTATAGCCGCCGCCCACCACGCAGACATCCGCCTGCACCATGCCGGTGAGCGGCGGGCGCAAGGGCGGCGTGGGTGCACTGACGGCGTAATAGCCTTGAGGTTCCGCGGAACGCATGGCGCATCTTGACCACAAAGGGCCGCGCGTGCGAGGGGAGGCGAGCACAAGGGAACGGCCATGACACGCAGCGAAATCTGGCGCATCGAGAAGTATTTGCGCAATTTGTTCCGCCTCGACACAATCTCGATTGTCGAGCGGCCCAAGCAGGCCGACTCGGTCGAAGTCCAGGTCAACGGCGAGTTCATCGGCGTGATCTTCAAGGACGAAGAGGACGGCGAGATCTCCTACGCGTTCAACATGGCGATCCTCGAAATGGATCTGCCGGAGCCGCCGACGTCCCGCGCGGGATAGGCGTGACGGATTTCCTGTTCCGCGCGCGTATCGTCCTGCTCTCGATCCTGATGCTGCTCGCGCTCGGCACGAGCGCGGCCTGTGTCCGCCTCGGCATCCATCCCGAAGCGCCGCTGCAACTCGGCGCCGCATTCTTGATCCTTGCCGCTGCCGCGTTCCTGCTGGTGCGCCATATTGGCCTGGCGGCGGTTGCGCTTCTCGCACCGCTTGCGGGATGGCCGGTTGCGCTTCTGCTCGCCGCCGTCTTCGTACCGGATGTGCCCTATCTCATCGTGCAGGCGTTCGGGTTTCTTCCGGGTTTTTTCGCCGCCGCCGTCTTGGCCGCGTGCATGGCGTCGCGCATCGCGGATGGACACACGCCTGACACCGCCGCGCGCGGGGCAGCGCGGGATCTCACATTCCCATTGCTGTGCGCGCTGGCGCCGGCGTTGTGCACCCCCATGTTCGTGGCGGGGAGCTTCGCGCTGACGGAGCTCATCGCCGTCGGGGTCTGCGGCGTGTTCGCGCTGCTCGCGGTTCCGCTTGCCGTATCGTTGCTGCCGTTCGGCGAGGATTTTGTCGCGCGCTTCAACCGCATCCACGAACGGCGCGTACGCTCGGCGGCGTGGCTCGCACCCATCGCCGAGCCGCGCTGGGCGTGGAGCCTCAGCGGCGTCGCTGTCGTGCTTCTCGCGCTCGGCTATTTCGGCACCGTGCCGCACACGATCGCATGGTCGGGCCGCGTTGCGCTGGCCTGGGGGATCGCGGCGGTGGTGCTGTTGGCGGTGGCCGCGGTCGCGATGCGCGATTGGCGCCGCGTGTTGGCGACGGTGCTTTGTTATCCGCCGCTGGTGTTCCTCTCGCTCTGGCCGATCCGGCTGGTCTGGACCAACCCGGATGCATCGCTGGGTGCACTGCAAATCTTGGGCTTCGGCGCCACGCTGGTCTTCGCCGCATCGGCATTCGCCGCTTCGCTGGCGCGCGAAGATCGCGGGACGGCATCCGCGCGCACACTGGAGCAACAAGGCGCTACTATTGCAGCGGTTACGCTCGCCACTGCTCTCGCCGCAGCAGTGCTCATGCCCACCGCGCTGCCTCTGGCCTTGGTCGTGCTGATCTGGGGCGCCGGCGCGCTGGTGTTTCCGCCGGCATTCAACACCGCGCTCGAAAGCCTGTTCCCGACGCGCGAGGCCATCGCGGCGCGTTACAAGGTCGGCTGATTATTTCTCCGGCTGGACGAAGCTGTGCATCAGCCCGTCTATGCCGGTCGCGATGTCGAGCCATTGGGCGAGGTGGGCGCGCTTGAAGCGATAAGTCAGCGCCACGTGATGGCCGAGCCTAATGTCGCGCAGGCAGCTCGGGCTCGGCACCTGCGGCCCGAAGCGGACGCAACGCAGCACCACCGGCCCCTTCGGGGTCTGGCCGACATAGAGGTCCTCGCCGCGATAGCCGGAATCGTCGCGGAAACTATATTGCGTCAAGCCGAACGGTCCGGGCTGCCCAACGGGATCGACGACGTAGGACATGTAGATCCGCTTCAGCCGCTCGTCCTCGGAGATGTTGAGCTGGTCCTCGCGGATCAGCAGATAGATCACCGGCGAGTCCGCGCCGTTGTCGGCGAAGGTCGAGGCGTACCAGTCCGTGTAGCCGTGGAAGTCCGGCAGCTTGGCCCACAATGCCACTTCCTTGCGCGGGCCGCCCTGGCGGGCGCTGCTGTACTGGATGTAGTTGGCCGGGATCACCAGCCTCACTTTGTTCACCTGCAGCGCGATGGGATCGGTGCGGCTGGTGGGGGCGGGGTGTTCCTCGATGAAGGAATTGGGCGTCGGCACCAGGTAATAGAGCAGGATCAGCGCCGACAGCGCCGCGGTCACGACAAAGACCGCAGCCGGGATGAGCCATCCCGACCGTTGTCTGACCGTGTCTTCGCCTCGTTGGCTCATCGGCGCGTGATTCGCTCCACGCCTGTATTTAGCATGCGGCCCTCACCGGGGGATGAAGGAGCGAGGCCGCACGCCGCAGAATCCCGCCTGCCGTGGCCCCGAAACATCGCCGTCCCCCAAAATCGAACGCTTGCGGGCGGCAAAGCGTGAACTGACCCGGATTGGAACAAGTTTCGGGATTACCAGCCTGTCACCCGCGGCACATGGGCTGCAACGGGTGTCCCGCCGATGCTCCTGGAGGTTCCGCGTGCTGCACAACGCCATGGTGGCCCTGTTCGCCATCACAGCCGGCTTCACAGCCTCCGGCATCATCGCCAATCTTTATCGCCTGCTGTTCAAGAAGGCCGAAAGCACCGGCGCGCGCATCGGCTATATCGCCGTTATGGTGCTCGCCGGCCCGAGCGTCCTCGTCGACAATGCCGGCCGCACTTGGCGGAAGAAAGAATGCTCGGCGGCAGCCTTCTGGCTTGCCGCCGCCGTCGCATCCTATTGGAGCCTCGCGCTGGGCCTCTTCGTGCTCCAGCTCGCGCTCTCGGTCTAAAGCACCGTCAGCATGCTCGCGACTAGGGGGTGGCGGACGATGTCCGCCTCGCCCAGCCGGATCACCGAGATGTCCGTCACACACTCCAGCCGCTCGGCGATATCGCCCAGGCCCGAGATGCCCGGAAGCAGGTCGGTCTGGTCGGGGTCGCCCGTCAGGACCATGGTCGAGCGCCAGCCCAGACGCGTCAGCAGCATCTTGAGCTGCCCATAGGTGCAGTTCTGCGCCTCGTCGATCACCACGTAGCAATCGTTGAGCGTGCGGCCGCGCATGTAAGCCACCGGCGCGATCTCGATGGTGCCGTCGGCGAGCAGCGCCTTGAGCCGCTTGGTGCCGAGGCGTTCGGTCAGCGCGTCGTAGAGCGGGCGAAGATAGGGCGCCAGCTTGTCCTGCAGGTCGCCGGGGAGGAAGCCGAGACTTTCGCCCGCCTCCACGGCCGGACGCGACAGCACGATGCGTCCCGCCCGTTTCTGCTCCAGCGCTTCGACCGCCTTGGCAATGGCGAGATAGGTCTTGCCGGTGCCGGCAGGACCCAGCGCCACCACGACCGCGCGCTCATCTATCGCGTCGATCATGCGCTGCTGCAGCGGGCTCATCGCCCGTACGTTCTTTACGTATTTTCGGTCTCTACCGTCGGCGTCTACCGGGGACCAGCCGGTGGACGGAAAGAGCGGGTGGACATTCTCCTGCTCGTGGAAGTGCTCGCGGATTTTACGACGTGCGGAACGCTTGGCCATGGATGCTCCCAGGTCAAAGACACGTTGGTTGATGATGGGGTTGGCTTAGGTGTGTGAGAAGGGGCGGCGAAAGGCCGTTGGAAGTCTGAAATCGGCAAAGTGCAAAGCTGCACCTTATCTGCCCCCTTCGCCCGCGCGACTCAGCGGGCGTAAACAAAGCCTAGCCGTTTTACGGGTATTCGTCGCATGAAGTTTTGCGATTTATTTGCGGCGCTTGCGCGTCAGCGTACCGTGCCCGTCAAATGGGCAACGCCGTCTCGCCCGTTAAGCATCTCCCGAAAAAACGAAGGTTATAAAACGCCGTGCCGCCATGCAATTTTTTTTGAAACGCCCGCATTTCCGGAGCCGAATTGGCGGGATTACTATCCTTTGAGCGTTGCGGGACCATGACCTTTCGGTTAGCTTCCGCGTTCAAAATCTCTGGGGGACTTCCGTCATGAAGCATATCGACACGTCGCTTACCGGCGACGACACTTTCCTTGCGCACAGCCAGGTCGAGGATGGAGTCCACACACCGATCTCCCCGCTCGACAGCTTCGTCGGCACGTCCGGCAACGACACGCTGACCGGCACCACCGGCAACGACACGTTCGACCTGACGGCCGGCGGCAGCGACACGGTCTACGGCCTCGCGGGCGATGACGTCATCAACATGGGCAATACGCTCGACGCCAGCGACCACATCGACGGCGGCGCCGGCAACGACGTCGTCCAGATCAGCGGCGCATATTCCAGCCTGGTGCTGGGCGCGACCACGCTGACCAGCGTCGAGGATCTGCAGCTGGCGGCCGGCGCCAACTACCACATCACCACCAACGACGGGACTGTCGCGGCCGGCGCGACGCTCCAGGTCGATGCCAGCCAGCTTTCCGGCAACACGCTCACGTTCGACGGCTCGGCGGAAACCGACGGATCGTTCGTCATCATCGGCGGCGCGGGCAACGACACCATCACCGGCGGCAACGGCCCCGACTTCATCGATGCGTCGTTCGGCGGCAACGACACGATCAATCTCGGCGGCGATTCCAACGATCCCAACGAACAGGGCGACGGCGTCTATTTCGGGGCGGCGTTCACGGCCAACGACTCGGTGAACGGCGGCGATCCCTCCAATACCTCCAACGCCTATGTGGAGCTTCAGGGCGACTACTCCACGCGCGTGGTGCTCAAGGATTCCACGCTGAGCAATATCGGCGATCTCTATCTCGATAGCGGCGCGTCGTCCGGCCATACCTACAATTACTATATCGCCTCCGCCGACGCGACGGTCGCAAACGGCGAGGCGATGGTGGTGTATGGTGAGAGCCTCAAAGCCGGCGAGACCATGCGTTTCGACGGCTCGGCGGAGAATGCCGGCGGCGGCTTCCTGCTCTATGGCGGCGCCGGCAACGATAACCTGGTCGGCGGCAGCGGCGACGACTATTTCCGCCCCGGCGCGGGTGACGACTATGTCGATGGCGGCGGAGGCAAGAACCGCATCACCTATTCCGACGACCACAACGGCGTCACCGTCTCGCTCGTCGTCCAGTCGGCGCAGAACACCGGCGACGGCACCGACACGCTCCACAACATCCAGGATCTTTCGGGCGGCTCGGGCAACGACACGCTGACCGGCAACAACGATGCCAACTGGATATGGGGCGAAGGGGGCAGCGACACGATCAACGGCCTGGGCGGCAACGACATCATCCAGGTCGGGACTCTGACCGGCGCGCTCGGCACCGACACCGTCGATGGCGGCACCGGCATCAACACTCTGTCGTTCGACGACAACGGCACCATGATCAGCGGCGTGACCTTCTCGCTGGCGCTGCAGGGTTCGGCGCAGACCACCGGCATGGACACCGTCACGGCGAACAACTTCCAGAACGTCACCGGCACCAGCCTCGACGACACGCTCACGGGCGACAGCCACAACAACGTGCTCTACGGCAGCGGCGGAGACGACGTGCTGTCGGGCGGCGACGGCAACGATACGCTCTATGGCGACAAGGTCGTCGTCCCGGCGGACTCGAATGGCGGCGGCGACGGCCCGACGGACGTGCAGGACTACGACACCGACTCCGGCGGCAACGACACGCTGGACGGCGGCGCGGGCAACGACATCCTGG
>DATATK010000114.1:0-3326 GCA_036268825.1 Rhizomicrobium sp.
CTGAAATTGTCGCGGCAAAGGGCCGCGCGGCGCGAACTGGCGCGTTACGCCCATCTCATCGATTTGGAACGGCGTTACGGCGACCTTACGCCGCCCAGGGATAATTTGCCGTTCGGCTGAATTTCAGGGCTTCCTCAACACAAGCGTGACCCATCCCTCGAGCGCGATGCGGCGCTCGAGCGCGAGCCCCTGCGCGCGATAGATCGACAGCACGGCATTGGCGTGGTCCGGCAGCAGGCCGGACAGGACGACGTGCGCGCCGTGCGTGGCGAGCCGCGACAGATCGGCCGCCATCCGCGTTAGCGGCCCGAGCAGGATGTTCGCCAGGATGAGGTCGTAAGGGGCGCGGCTGCGCACGAAGCGCCCGGCGCAGCCGCGAGCGCGGGCGAATGAAATCGTCGGCCCGGCGCGGTTGAGGCGCGCGTTGGCGCGCGCGACGGCGACCGCGGACGGATCGATGTCGGTGGCAACGACCTGGCGACGAAAAACACGCGCGGCCGCGATTGCCAGCACGCCGGAGCCGGTGCCGAGGTCGAGGATCTTGCGCGCCTTCCGCCGCTTCGCCAGATCGTCCAGCGCCATGAGGCAACCGCGCGTGGTGCCGTGATGGCCGGTGCCGAAGGCGAGCGCCGCCTCGATCTCGATGCCGATGCGGTTCGCAGCGACGCGGGCCCGGTCGTGCGCGCCATGCACCACGAAGCGGCCCGCCACCACCGGACGCAACCCGGCAAGGCTCGCCGCCACCCAATCAGCCGGGGCGATCGCCTCAAACGTGAGCGCCCCGCCAATCTCCTTGCCTGCGGCTAGCGCAGCCAGCGCGCGCACCACGGCCTCGTCGGGCGGTTCGCGGAAATGAATCTCCACCCGCCACTGGCCGTGGCCGTCTTCGAACGCGGCGCAAATGGTGTTTTCGGGATCGAGGCTTTCGCCGAGCGCGCCGAGGAGCATTCGCGCGGTCAGCTCATCGCAGGCGACGTGGGCGACGGTGGTGGGCCTATCCATGCCGCACTTCTAGCGTGCCAGCCGCGTATTTGTCCGGGGGCAATTGGACTGTCTGCAAGTGCCAGAACGAAACGTCACCGGGATCTTGATGGGCTGCGCTAAAGCGTCAGCAATCGCTCGTAATTGCCTTTGACCGTTTCGTAGCACTCACAGGCGCTCTGCTGCAGTTGCTCTATGTCCAGGAGATGAACGTTGCCGCGACGATATCCAATCAGTCCCGCTTTTTGAAGTGTGCCCGCCACCACCGAGACGCTGGTGCGGCGAACGCCGAGCATCTGTGCCAGAAAATCTTGCGTCAGCTGCAAGTCATTCGACCGCGTTAAGTCCCGTGTCCGCAGAAGCCAGCGGCACATACGGGCTTCGACCGTATGACTTGCGTTGCAAGCGGCTGATTGTTGCGCCTGCGCCAGAAGCACCTGTTCGTGCCGGATCATAAGCGACTGCAACGGCTCAAATTCGCGGGCGAGTTTTCGCAACACGTCCGAATTGATCGCTGCCGCCGCACCTGCGACTTGAACGATGCCCTTGTTCAATGACACCTTGCCATCAAGGGCCGACGTGCCGTTGACCACTCCGTCCTGCCCTACCATCGCCGTCTCGATCATCTCGCCCACTTTCATTTCGACAACGAGCGAGACGACGCCGGTGAAAGGAAAATAGACGTTGCGGATCGATTCACCGGTTTCGGCAATAATGTCGCCGAAGACGAGCGGTACATTCTTCAGATGCGGCTCCATGGCCGCGAAAATGTTCTGCGGAAGCACATTGAGAATGCGGTTTTGCGATTGAGCCATGACCCGTTCCCTTGCCCTTGAGGCGGGAGCGCGGTCGCGTCTCTCAGCCACTGACGCCCGTTCAGACGTGTCAGTGGTGTCCGATAGATAGGCGCTCATATGTTCGATAGCGAGCATAATTATCGGGGCGCTGAAAATTGACATAATATCAGATAGTTGGCAGGCGACAGGCGGGAACGAAAGCGTCAGATGGCGCGTCCGCGTTTCAACTTGGCCAAGCGGGCCCCTGCCGCGGCTCAGTGCCGCTTGAAATACTGCACCTCACGCTCGTGCTTTTGCGCGGCCTTCTTGGAGCCGAAGGTGCCGAGGTTGCGGCGCCGGCCGGTCCTGGGATTCGTCTTGCGTGAATAGAGCCGGTATTTGCCGGACCTGAGCTTGCGGATCATGGGCGGCTTCTGATGCGGACTGACGCCAAATCAAGCCCGGGCCCGGCGCCGTGGTTCCCTCACCAGCCGAACGGGAAGGGCGGTCGCACGTAGTAATAGCGACGTGGCGCGTAATAATAGCCGGCTCGCCGCGATGCCAGCGCGCGTGCGTGCGCGGGTGGCGTTGCGGCAACGCCCCACTGAACTCGGGATCATCCTCGTCCCTGGCGATCACGGTGCCGCTCGCCCGATTGCGCTGCGCGACCGGCGCGTCGGTTTTGTCGGGCGTTTCTCCGGTGAGCTCGACGCGCGTGCGGCTCATGCCTTCCTGCTTCACCAGGTCGAAAAGGATAGCGGCGTTCTTCGGCTCCAGCCGTACGCAACCGTGCGAGGCCGGCGTGCCGATGGCTTTCAGATGGCCGGAGCCGTGGATGGCGTGGCCCTCGCGGGTGAAGAAAATCGAATTCGGCATCGGCGCGTCGTCCCATTCGCGGCTGAAATGGTCGCGCTCCATGCGGAACGGCTTGAACTCGCCGGACGGCGTGTCGTAGCCGGGCGCGCCGGTCGACACCGGCCACTGGTAGAGCAGGGCGTTGTCCTCGAGGACGGCCATCTGCTGCGTCGTCTTGTTGATGGTGATGAGGATGTCGGCGCGGGCCGCGGGCGCGGCGAATAACCCCAGCGACGCGACAAGCACGGCAATCGACGAGCGGCTGAAACGCATACGATCCTCCAGCCCCGAACGCCACGCTGCCAGCATACCACCGCCGCGGGCGGGATTATGGCAGCGGGGGAATTATTTGCCTCACATGATCGCCTTGCCGCGTACGTCAATCGCCTTGTCGATGCGGATCAGCACGCCGATACCGACATCGGCGCCGGCATGGGTCTGCTCGCGCGGGAGCAGTTTGGCGAAGATCGCCTCGCGCAGCGGTCCGCTTTCGTGCAGCTCGGCGGTGCCGAAAAAACGCAGGAAGCCGGAATCGAGCACGCCGGCGCGCTGGGCGGCGAAGTTGGCGTACAAGACGCACACCATCTTGTTGGCGCCGAGATTCTCCAGCACGCCGCGCTTGGAGCGCTCCCAATAGGCGAGGTGGGCGTCGTCGAACACCATCATGCTGCCCTTGGGGGTGATGTTGGGCCCCTCGCGGCCGCTGGTGGCGAG
>DATATK010000115.1:0-24237 GCA_036268825.1 Rhizomicrobium sp.
ATCACGACTATCCCGATGCGCTGGTCGAGCGCGGCGAGATGAAAGCCGAAGACGGCGACGCCAAAGGCGCGCTGGCCGACTGGAACCGCGTCATCGCCGTCGAGCCGAACAGCGAGGCCGCCAAGGCCGCCAAAGCCCAGATCGCACAGCTGCAGGCGGCGGCGGTGAAATGAAACTGCACCTCCTCCCTTGCGGGGAGGTCGAAAAAGCGAAGCTTTTTCGGGTGGGGGGCCGAACCTCCGTCCGGCACGGCTCCCCACCCGAAAACCTTCACGCTTCGCGCGAAGGTTTGTCGACCTCCCCGCAAGGGGGAGGTGCAAGAATGGTGTCCCACTCTTGCCGCACATCTGCGTCGTTATCTTCGCGTCGCAACGCTGCCAATTCAGTTTTCGTCACCAACCTCCCCAGCGCCCACACCGCCATCGCGCGCACCAGCGGCGAGGGGTCGTCGAGCAACCGTTCCGCCTCCGCCGCGAGCGTCACGTCGCCCGAGTTGCCGATGGCGATGAGGACGTTGCGGACGAAGCGGTCGCGGCCGACGCGTTTGATGGGCGAGGCGCGGAACAAGGCGCGGAATCCTGCGTCGTCGAGCCTTGCGAGATCGGCGAGGCGCGGCTGGGCGAGTTCGGCGCGGGCGTGGAAGCGGGCTTCGTGGGCGAGGCTGGCGAACTTGTTCCATGGGCAGACGGCGAGGCAATCGTCGCAGCCATAGATGCGGTTGCCCATGGGCGCGCGGAATTCGGGCGCGATGTGTCCCTTGTGCTCGATGGTGAGATAGGAAATGCAGCGCCGCGCATCGATCTTGTAGGGCCCGGTGAAGGCATCGGTCGGGCAGGAATCGAGACACCGCCGGCACGCGCCGCAATGATCCTGCTCCGGCTCATCGGGCGGGATGTCGAGCGTCGTGAATATCGAACCCAGGAACAGCCACGATCCGAATTCGCGCGACACCAGGTTCGTATGCTTGCCTTGCCAGCCCACACCGGCAGCTTGCGCCAGCGGTTTCTCCATCACCGGCGCGGTGTCGACGAACACCTTGACGTCCGCGCCGTGGTCGCGCGCGATCCCGGCGGCGAGGCGTTTGAGTTTGGTCTTGATGACGTCGTGATAATCGTCGCCGCGCGCATAGACGGATATCGTCGCGCGATCGGCTGCGATATCGCCTTGCGGGCCGGGGCCGTAATTGGCGCCAAGCACGATGACGCTTCTGGCGTCCGGCCACAGCACGCGCGGATCGGCGCGGCGGTCTTCGTGCGCGGCGAGCCAGTCCATCGTGCCGTGATGATTGCTGCCGAGGAATTCGCGCAGGCCTTGCGCGGCGTCGCCCGGCGCCTGGGCGCGGGCGAAGCGCACGACATCGAAGCCTTCGCGCAACGCGGCTTCGCGGATCGTGGTGCGGAGATCAGCCGTCGAGTTCGGCATAATGCGACACCGGCGGCTGGCCGGGCACGCGGTCGGCGAGGAGCGAGCGGAAGGACGGCCGCGATTTCATCTTCACGTACCATTCGGCTGCGAGTGGAAATTCCGCCCATGGGATCTCGCCGAAATAGTCCAGCGCCGAGATGTGCGCCGCCACGGCCAGATCGCCGAGCGAGCATTCGCGGCAGGCGAGATAGCCGTTGCGCTCCGCCGTTTCGCCGATGGCCTTCAGCGCCGCCTTCAGCGCTTCGCGGCCCGTGCGCACCGTGTCCATGTCGGGTGCGCGCCGCGCCGCGGCGCCGGTGTAACGCTGCGAGGCTTTTTCGTAGACGATGCGCCGCGTCACCCCGTCGTGGAACGCGCCCATCGCCCAATCGAGCAGGCGAAAACATTCGGCGCGGGCGGCGGCATCTTCCGGCACCAGCGGATTGTCGGGATAGCTGCCTTCGAGATGATCGACGATGGCCCAGAGCCCTTCGTAGCGCGCGCCGTCCATCTCGATGAAGACGGGCAGGTGCGCGGTCGCATCCTCGGGCGCGGCGGGATCGCAGGTCAGCCGCTTTTCGGCAACCAGCAACCGCGCGAAACGCGACGGCGGGGAAAGCAGGAGCTGGACGAGACGACGCATGATTCGGGCAATCTAGTGAAAGCTTTGCGACACGCCTAGCGTTTCGTGCACCAATCGAGCCCATCGCGCCGCACTTCGCCCATCCGGGCGAGCACGGTTTCCGTGCGTCCCGCCACATAGGGGCCGGGGGCGACGGCTTTCCACACGTCCGGGTCGGGCAGGATGGCGGCGAGGCGGGCGGACTGGGCGGGCGTCAGCGCCGAGGCCGGTCTGCCGAAATAGTTCTCCGCCGCCGCCTCCGCCCCGAAATTGCCGTGGCCGAAATCGACCACGTTGAGATAGGCGGTGAGGATGCGCTTCTTGGGCCACAGCGCCTCGATCAGCACGGTGAGATACGCCTCCATTCCCTTGCGCACCCAGCTGCGCACGGGGGTGAGGAACAGGCTGCGCGCCGCCTGCTGGCTGATCGTGCTGGCGCCGCGCAGTTTCTTGCGGGGGTGGCGTTCGTGCTGCTTGATCGCCTGGTCGATCTCTTTCCAGTCGAAGCCGTGATGAAAGCAGAAATCCTGGTCTTCGGAGCCGACGACGGCCTGTGGCAGCGTGGGCGCGATCTCCTCGAAGCTGCGCCAGGAATAATGGACGGGATTGAGGGTGACGAGATTGACCAGCATCTCCGGCGTGCCCGGCAGCGGCACGAAGCGGAAGATCAATATGAGCAGGATCGGAATGGGCACGAGGAATGCGAAGATCACGGCGAGTGTGCGCCGGATCCACGGCGTCTTCTCGCCGCCGCCATGCCAGTAACGGTGCGCGCCACGCCCGATCGCGCGAAACGGTCTGCCCCAGTCCATGGGGTGGATGATAGCAAAAGTTGATGCGATGGCGAGCGGGAGTTACTCCGCCGCGTCGCGCCTGTCGGAGAGCGGGTGGGCGAGGCGGTCCAGCATTTCCTTGGGCACGATCTGGCGGAAGTTGCTGAGTTCGCGGTCCCAATGGGCCATGAGCTCCGCGGCGAAGAGGGAGCCGGTTTCGCGGCGGTGTTCTTCGACGAGGCTGCGCAGCACGCCTTCCCAATGGGCCGACGCGATGGATTGGGTCACGACCGTGTCGGCGTTGAGATGGTCGGCGAAGAGGCCGTCGGCGTCGTAGACGAAGGCCATCCCGCCCGTCATGCCGGCCGCGAAATTGTCGCCGACGGCGCCGAGGATGGCGACGATGCCGCCCGTCATGTATTCGCAGCCGTTGGAGCCGCAGCCTTCGATCACCGCGGTGGCGCCGGAGTTGCGCACGGCGAAGCGCTCGCCGGCCTGTCCCGCGGCGAAGAGCTTGCCGGCGGTGGCGCCGTAGAGGACGGTGTTGCCGATGATGGTGTTGTCGCGCGCGGTGAATTTCGCCGCCGTCGTCGGGCGGACGGCGAGCGTGGCGCCGGAGAGACCTTTGCCGACGTAGTCGTTGGCCTCGCCGAATACCTCGATCTTGAGGCCCTGCACCGCGAAGGCGCCGAGCGACTGGCCGCATGAGCCGCGCAGCCGCAAGGTGAGATGACCGGGCGGCAGGCCCGTCATGCCCCATTTGCGCACGATGCGCGAGGAGATGCGCGCGCCGATGGAGCGCATCGTGTTGCGGACATTGTAGGTGAGCTGCATCTTCTCGCCGCCGGTGAGGAACGGCTGCGCGTCCGCCTCGATCTGGGTGTCGAGCGTGTCGGGCACTTCGTTGCGGCCGGTGCGCGTGGATGAGCGCGCGTGGTTGCCGGGATCGGCCTGCACGAGGAGCGGGTTGAGATCGAGATCGTCGAGATCTTCGTTGCCGCGGCTCATCTGGTAGAGCAGATCGGTGCGGCCGATCACCTCTTCGAGCTTGCGGAAGCCCAGCGCGCCCAGGATTTCGCGCACTTCTTCCGCGATGAAGCTGAACAGGTTCACCACCTTCTCGGGCGAGCCGGAGAATTTCGCGCGCAACGCCTCGTTCTGCGTGCACACCCCGACCGGACAGGTGTTCGAATGGCATTGCCGCACCATGATGCAGCCCATCGCGACAAGCGAGGCGGTGCCGACGCCGAATTCCTCAGCACCCATCATCGCGGCCATCACCACGTCGCGCCCCGTGCGGATGCCGCCGTCGGTGCGCAGCGTCACACGGTGGCGCAGATTGTTGAGCGTGAGGATCTGGTTGGTCTCGGTGAGGCCCATTTCCCACGGCACGCCGGCATATTTGATCGAGGTCTGGGGCGAGGCGCCCGTGCCGCCATTGTGGCCGGAGATCAGGATCACGTCGGCTTTGGCCTTGGCGACGCCCGCCGCGATGGTGCCGATGCCGGTGGCGGCCACCAGCTTCACACAGACGCGCGCTTCGGGGTTGATCTGCTTGAGGTCGTAGATGAGCTGGGCGAGGTCCTCGATGGAATAGATGTCGTGATGCGGCGGCGGCGAGATCAGCATCACGCCGGGGGTGGCGTGGCGCAGGCGCGCGATCATCTCGGTGACCTTGAAGCCGGGCAACTGGCCGCCTTCGCCGGGTTTGGCGCCCTGCGCGACCTTGATCTCGATTTCGCGGCACTGGTTCAGATATTCGGCCGTGACGCCGAAGCGGCCGGAGGCGACCTGCTTGATCGCGGAATTGGGATTGTCGCCGTTGGATTTGGCGTGGAAGCGCTGCGGATCCTCGCCGCCTTCGCCGGAGTCCGATTTCGCGCCGATCCGGTTCATCGCGATGTTGAGCGCCTCGTGCGCCTCGGGCGACAGCGCGCCGAGCGACATGCCAGGCGTGACAAAGCGGCGGCGGATTTCGGTGATGGACTCCACGTCCTCCAGCGGAATGGCCGCTTCGGCGGAGCGGATGTTCATCAAATGGCGCAGCGACACCGGCGGCAATTCCCATACCGCATCGGAATATTTCTTGTAGGTCGTGTAGGAGTCGTTCGTCACCGCGCTTTGCAGCATGTGGATCAGGGTCGCGGAATGGGCATGCGTCTCGCCGCCGGCGCGGACGCGATAGAAGCCGCCCATGGGCAGCGCGAGTGCGTCTTCATCGAAAGCGCGGGCGTGCTGGCGCGCGATCTTCTTGGCGATGCCGGACAGGCCGATGCCGGAGATGCGGCTGGACATGCCGGGGAAGAACTCCGCCACCATCGAGCGCGACAGGCCGACGGCCTCGAAATTGTAGGCGCCGCGATAGGACGAGACGACCGAGATGCCCATCTTGGACATGATCTTGAGCAGGCCGGCATTCACCGTGTCGAGATAGCGCTTCACGCAAGGCCCAAGCGCCTGCTTGCCGAACAGGCCGCGCGCGTGGCGGTCCGCGATGCATTCCTGCGCGAGATAGGCGTTGACCGTGGTGGCGCCGACGCCGATCAGCACGGCGAAATAATGCGTGTCGAGGCATTCGGCGGCGCGCACATTGATGGAGGTGTAGGTGCGCAGGCCGGCGCGCACGAGATGGGCGTGCACCGCGCCGGTCGCCAGGATCATCGGGATCGCGGCGAGGTCGGCGGAGATGCGCTCGTCGGTCAGGATCAAATGGTTGTAGCCCTGGCGCACCGCGTCTTCCGCGTCGCTGCGGATGCGGTCGAGCGCGCGGGCGAGCGCGGCGCCATCCTTGGGTTCGCCGTCCTTCACCGCGAAGACGCAATCGATCTCGTAGAAGCGGCCGCCCAGATGATCCTTCATCCGCTCGATCATGCCGGTGGAGATGACGGGGCTTTCGAGAACGTAGACTTCCGCCTGCGTCTCGTCCTGCGCCAGCACGTTGCCGAGATTGCGGAAGCGGGTCTTCAGGCTCATCACCCGCTCTTCGCGCAGGGGGTCGATGGGCGGATTGGTGACCTGGGAGAAATTCTGCCGGAAGTAATGCGACAGCGGGCGGTATTGTTCTGAGAGCACGGCCAGCGGTGTGTCGTCGCCCATCGAGCCGATGGGCTCCTTGCCGTCCTCCACCATCGGATGAAGGATGAGCTCGACATCCTCCATCGTCACGCCGGCGGCGACCTGGTGCTTGCGCAAACCGTCGCGGTCGAGATGACGCGGCTCGGGGCCGGGGCCGATAATCGGCACCAGCTCCACGATCTTCTTGGTCCATTCGAGATAGGGCGTTTCGCCGGCGAGCTTGTCCTTGATCGCGCGGTCTTCGTAGAGTCTGCCCTCGTCCAGATCGAGCGCGACCATCTGACCGGGACCGACGCGGCCCTTGCGCACGATATGCCGCTCGTCGAGCGCCACCATGCCGGCTTCGGAGCCGGCGAAGAGAAGCCCATCCTCCGTGATCGCGTAACGCTGGGGGCGCAGGCCGTTGCGGTCCATGCCGACCATCACCCAGCGCCCATCGGTCGCGGCGATGGCGGCGGGTCCGTCCCACGGCTCCATCACCGCGTTGGCATAGGCATACATCGCGCGATGCGCCTCGGGCATGGTCGAGGCTTTCTTGGACCACGCTTCCGGTATGAGCAGCGTCTTGGCGAGCGGCGCGCTGCGGCCGGCGCGGACCAGCACCTCGAACACATTGTCGAGCGCGGCGGAATCCGATCCGCCGGGCTGCACGATGGGCTTGATGTCGTCGCCATGCTCGCCGAACAGCGTCGACGCCATCTTGAACTCGTGGTTCTTCATCCAGTTGACGTTGCCGCGCAGCGTGTTGATCTCGCCGTTGTGCGCCAGCATGCGGAACGGCTGCGCCAGCCGCCAGGTCGGGAAGGTGTTGGTCGAATAGCGCTGGTGGAAGATCGCGAAGGCGGAAACGAAGCGGTCATCCTTGAGATCGGGATAGAAATTGGAGAGCTGTTCGGCGAGGAACATGCCCTTGTAGATCAGCGAGCGCGACGACAGCGAGCAGACGTAGAAATCCTGGATCGAGGCTTCGCGCACCCGCTTCTCGATGCGGCGTCTGCAGAGATAGAGGCGGCGGTCGAGAGCCTCGAGGTCTTCGCTGTCGCCCACATCGAACATGATCTGCTCGATCTCGGGGCGGGTGGCGTTGGCCTTCTCGCCGATGATCGAGATGTCGATGGGAACCTGGCGCCAGCCGTAGAGATAGAAATTGAAGCGCAGGATCTCGCTTTCGACGATGGTGCGGCAGGTTTCCTGCGCGGCGTAATCGGTGCGCGGCAGGAAGATCTGGCCGACCGCGATGCGGCCGGAGCGCAGTTTGTGTCCCGTCTGGAGAACCTGCGCGCGGAAGAAATCCTGCGGCACCTGCAGATGGATGCCCGCGCCGTCGCCCGTCTTGCCGTCCGCGTCCACCGCGCCACGATGCCAGACGGATTTGAGCGCCTCGATCGCGCCGACCACCACCTCGCGCCGCGGCTTGCCGTCGATCGCCGCGATCAGTCCGACGCCGCAGGCATCGTGCTCCTGCTCGGGAGAATAGGCGTGGCCTGCTTCCAGTTTGGCGGCGTTGGAAATGAAACGAAGGACTTCCCGTTCGGCTTCGGTCACTTTTCTACCCTCCCCTTGAGGGAGGGTCGAAAACGCTCTTGCGTTTTCGGGAAGGGGCTCACTCCACTTGCTATCCGGTTTGTTTGAAGACGCTCATCTCCGCTGCCGTTGAATGAGCCCCTTCCCGAAAAATGCTGCGCATTTTTCGACCCTCCCTCAAGGGGAGGGTAAAAAAGATCGCTCATCGCCTGAGGTCCTTCACGAAATGATATTCGACGGAATGGCTCGCATCGTTGCGCGCGCGGGTGGCGTCCTCGCGGCGGTAGCCCATGCGTTCGTAAAGGCGGTGGGAATCCTCGAAGCGCGTGTCGGTCCACAGCTGCATGGTCTCGGCGCCGCGGAAGCGGGCTTCGCTTTCGGCGAGGGTGACCAGATGCGCACCGAGGCCGCGGCGGCGGGTGATCGGTGCGATGAAGAGCTTCTTGAGTTCGATGGTGCCGTCCGCGGCGGGCTCGATGGAGACCGAGCCGATAATGCCGTCGTCGTCCTCCGCCAGCCACCAGCGGCCTTGCGCCTTGCGGATCACGGCGGCGGGGGCGCGCAGCTCCGGCATGTCGCCGTCCACGTCGAGCACGAAGCCGGGATATTCGGCGTAGACGCCCGCGATCAATTTGATCAGCGCGCCGGAGTCGTTGTCGCCGGCGGAGCGGATGAGCAGGTTGTCGAGGTCGCTCATTCGGCGGCCTCCAGCGCCGGCGCCGCCGCTTTCGCCTTGAGCCAGGCATGGATCGCGGCGGCGGCGTCGCGGCCATCCTTGATCGCCCAAACGACGAGCGAGGCGCCGCGCACAATGTCGCCCGCCGCGAACACGCTGTCCATTGAGGTCGCCATCGCGGCGTTGACCGCCACAGTGCCGTAACGCGTCACGCCGAGATCGGACGCGTTCCACAAAGCGGGCAGGTCCTCGGCATCGAAGCCCAGCGCCTTGATGACGAGATCGGCGGCGAAGATGGCGTCGGAGCCTTCGATCTCGCGCGGGCTGCGGCGGCCGCCGGCGTCGGCCATGTCGAGACGGGCGCGGGCGATGCGCACGCCTTCGACTTTGGATTTGCCGTGGAACGCCTTGGGGATCGTCAGCCATTCGAAGACGACGCCTTCTTCCTCGGCGTTCATCACTTCGCGCAAGGAGCCCGGCATGTTCTCGCGGTCGCGGCGATAGAGGCAGGTGACGGATTTGGCGCCTTGGCGGACGGCGGTGCGCACGCAATCCATCGCGGTGTCGCCGCCGCCGATGACGGCGACGCGCTTGCCCTTGGCGTCGAGAAGCCCGGATTCGAAATCCGGCACGCTGTCGCCGAGGCCTTTGCGGTTGGAGGCGATGAGATAATCCAGCGCCGGCACCACGCGCTTGAGCGCGACACCCGGCGTGCCCAACTCCTTGGCGCGGTAGGTGCCGGTGGCGATCAGCACCGCGTCGTGCCGCGCGCGCAATTCGGCAAGCGTCGCGTCGCGGCCGACTTCGAAGCCGAGCTTGAAGATGACGCCGCCATCTTCCAGCCGTTTCACACGGCGGGCAACGACCTCTTTCTCCAGCTTGAAATTGGGGATGCCGTAGATCAGCAGGCCACCGGCGCGGTCGTGGCGGTCGTAGACGGTGACTTTGTAACCGGCGCGGCGCAGTTCCTCCGCGGCGGCGAGGCCGGCGGGGCCGGCGCCGACGATGCCGACAGAGGCGTTGAGCAAACGGCGGGGCCTGAGCGGCTGCACCCAGCCATTCTCCCATGCCGTCTCGCTCAGATATTTCTCGATGGCGCCGATAGTGACGGTGCCGTGGCCCGATTGCTCGATGACGCAATTGCCTTCGCACAGGCGATCCTGCGGGCAGATGCGGCCGCAGATCTCGGGCATGTTGTTGGTGGATTGGGAGAGGGCATAGGCCTCCTCCAGCCGCCCTTCCGCCGCCAGCTTCAGCCAGTCGGGGATGTTGTTCTGAAGCGGGCAGTGCACCTGGCAGAACGGGACGCCGCATTGCGAGCAGCGCGAGGCCTGCTCGGCGGCCTTGGCGGCGGCGTAACCGGCATAGACTTCCTGGAAGTCCCGGGCGCGCGCGGACGCATCCCGCTTCTGGGGCGGGACCTGTTCTTCCGACACAAAACGTAACATTCTATCCGCCATAGCAAGCCCAACGTAACGAGATTGCCCAATACGCGAGTCTGGAGCGAAATGCGAGGTTATAGGACAATGATATTGTCCTATAGAATGACGCTGTCACCAAGGCAGGTTCAGCTCGGGACAGTTTCGAATCCATTGCGTCAACAAAGCTGTCTTTCCTGCTGCGGCGAGGAAGCCCAGCACGCCGCGAGGCCAATTCCATTTCGAATG
The DNA here is from genome assembly GCA_036268825.1 of Rhizomicrobium sp. Classification (GTDB taxonomy): domain Bacteria; phylum Pseudomonadota; class Alphaproteobacteria; order Micropepsales; family Micropepsaceae; genus Rhizomicrobium. Next base: position 9,742 of record DATATK010000115.1, read on the forward strand.
GCTAGAGTGGCGCCCGAATCGAGCAGGTGCGTCATGGGCGATCTTCTGAATGCGGTCTGGCTGGGCATCGTCGAAGGGCTCACCGAGTTCCTGCCCGTCTCGTCCACCGGCCATCTGATCGTTGCCGAGCGGCTGCTGGGCTTGCAGGCGCAGCACTGGGAAGTCTTCACCATCGTCATCCAGTTTGGCGCGATCCTCGCCGTGGTGGCGGTGTTCTGGCGCAAGTTCTGGGACGTGCTGGTGGGCCTGCCGAGTTCGGCCGACGCGCGGCGCTTCGTGATCAACGTGGTCGTGGCGTTCCTGCCGGCGGCCATCGCGGGCGCGGTGCTGATCAAGTTCATCAACGAGACGCTGCTCAAGCCCTCCATCGCGCTGCCGGTGATCGCGACGATGTGGATCCTCGGCGGCATCATCATCCTGATCTTCGAGCGCCTCGCGCCGCCGCCGCGTTTTCTGGACGGCGACAGGCTGCCGCTGTCGAAGGCGCTACAGATCGGGTTCTGCCAGGTGCTCGCGATCATTCCCGGCGTATCGCGCTCGGGCGCCACGATCCTGGGCGGCGAATTGCTCGGCGTGGAGCGCAAGGCCGCGACGGCCTTCACGTTCTATCTCGCGGTGCCGACGATGTTCGGCGCCACCGTGTTCGAGCTTTACAAATACCGCGCCGACTTGTCCGTCGCCGATGCGGACAAGATCGCCGTCGGCTTCGTCGTGTCGTTCATCGTGGCGCTGTTCGTGGTGCGCGGGCTGATCGCGTTCGTTGGGCGCTACGGGTTGAAGCCGTTCGGCTGGTATCGCGTCGCCGCGGGCCTCGCGCTCATAGCGTTCCTGGCGACCCGGTAACGCGCTCGCGCACGGCTTCCTCGAACTGGCCTTTGGGCCGGAAGCGCCACAGATAGGCGGGCACGACCGCTTCGAGCGCATCGGGCTGGATGCCGAGATCGGCCAGCGTCAGCGCGCCGGGATTGACGGTGTTGTCGGTCTTGAGGAATTTCACCTGGTCGACCGTCAGCAATTTGCCGGGCAGGAACTGCAGGAAAAAGCCCTGGATCGCCGCAAGCCAGAACGGGATCGGGATCAGCGGCCGCGTCCGCGCCGTCTCGCGCAGGATTAAGGTCAGCATGTCCTTGACCGTCATCACGGCGGGTCCGCCGAGTTCGTAGGCGTTGCCCCGCGTCGCCGGATCGCTCGCGCATTTCACGATCGCGTCGGCCACATCGCCAGCGAAGACGGGTTGGAATTTCGTGTGCCCGCCGCCGACAAGCGGCAGGAACGGCAGCACCCGGGCGAGCCCCGCGAATTTGTTGAAGAACTGATCCTCCGGCCCGAACACCAGCGACGGCTTGATGAGCGTCGCCCGCGGAAACTCCTCGCGCAGCGCGTTCTCGCCGATGGCCTTGGAGCGCGCATAGGCGGATTCGGATTCCGGCGAGATGTTCATGGTCGAGACGTGGATCAGCGTGCTCACACCCGCCTCCTTCGCGGCGCGGCCGATGCTGCGTGCGGCTTCGATATGCACGCCGTTGTAAGTTTGCCCGCCGCCCGGATAGAGGATGCCAACGAGATTGACGACCACGTCGGACCCGCGCACGGCGGCGGCCACGGCTTCGGCGTCCGTCACATCGGCCTTGCTCACCAGAATTTGGCCGACATGGCCCATGGGCGGCAGGTAGTGGGCGAGGTTGGGGTGGCGTACGCCCACCTTGATCCGCCAGCCGTCATTGGCGAAGGCGCGCACGGCATAGCGGCCCAAAAGGCCCGATCCGCCGAAGATGGTGACGAGGGAAGTTTTCATGGCGTCGAATCCAGATGTGCTGGGATGTTCTATAGAATGCGCGAGCGCGGAGGAAAGATGTCTTTTTGGCTCAGGACTCCCAGGCAATCTTTCGCATCCAGCCCGGAACCGGGCCGGCATCTCCGAAAAGGTTGTTCCCCGGCGCTTGCGGCGCCATTTCTATTTTCTGGCTTTTCCGGATGATCTCGCAAAATGGCGAGAGCTTTACCGGACCGCCGGGCGCATCGTGATAGCTGTTGTCAAACAATACCGTGCGATCGCATTCCGCGACGGCTTTGGGAAGCAGGGCCATGGTCGTTTTGTATCTTGCGACGATTCGGTCCTCCGGTACGTCGTGCCCGCCGAGAGCGACGCGTTGGGCAACGCGCGCTACATTCAGTTCCGGCGATTCCGTTCCGACAAAATAGAGGATGTTGAAATAGCCGAGTGCCCGAGCTCGCCGAAGGACATCGATCTTGGAGGGATGCGACATCACTGTTCGAACGAAAAGCTGACGTGGATATTCAAGCAGGCCTGACGGATTTCATCCGCTTTACGCTGTGCTTCGGCCACGCGATCGGCGTAAGTCCCGTGCAATGTTGCGGCGATATCGTCGGGATTTATGTAAACTCCGAGATCGACACCATCGGCCAGAAGCTGTCGCGACAGGGTCGTTTTACCCGACCCGTTCGGTCCCGCGATCATCAGCAGAACCGGCTGTGAATTCATGCCCGTCTTTTGTTTTTTTGCGTTTGATCGCGCGCGCCTTCCTGCTTCTTTTCGAGGCCCGCGACCTTGATTCCGGCCTGTAGCGCCTGCTGGTCGGCCTTCTCCGCGGCTTTGTCGGCACTCTCGGTCAAGTCGGCGAGAGAAACTGTTGCTGGCGTTTTCATGGGCCTTGCACGAAACCGCCGATGCGGACAGCCGGGTTGCGGCCTTGGTTGAGCCTGGTTAATCCCGGACGTATTTGCGTTCGCCGGTTTGCGGGTCGGTCCAGACGGTGACCGGCACGCCGGTTTCGTCGTCGATGAAGCGTTCGGTGGTGCGCACCCAGTTGCCGCCGGGCTGGGCGGTTTCGAGCTTTTTGTAGTGGACGCGCTCGAACACCACGCCGCCCGCGATCAGCGCGCCCCAGATCAGGCATGCCCAGGCCGATGGAAACCCGCCATGGACCATCGCCAGCACGCCGCATCCCAAAAGGAATACGCCGAAGCCGATGACGGCGCTACGCAACATTGGCGTTCGCCCCTTCGGGCTCCACGCGCACCGCCGTTCCGTAGGCGACGATCTCGCTCATGTTCTGGCCCATCTCGGAGGAATCGAAGCGCATCATCACCACCGCATTGGCGCCCATCAGCGTGGAGTTCCTGACCAGGCGATCGACGGCTTCGCGGCGCGTCTGTTCGAGCAGCTGGGTGTATTCGTGGATCTCGCCGCCGACGATGGAGCGCAGCCCTGCGATGATGTTGCCGCCCAACCCGCGCGAGCGCACGACCACGCCGAAGCATTGGCCGAACACTTCCCGGGTGACGTAACCGGGCACTTTTTCCGTCGTAACGACCAGCATGGCTTGTTCTCCCGCGACTCGGGCGCGATTATGCCCCCGGCGCGAGGATCGGGCGAATGGGCAATCTGGCGAAGGATACCGCGGTGCGGGAGGAAGGCGGCAGGCTGGCCGCCACGCTGTCGCGCGATTGGGAGATCTGGGGGCCGAACGGCGGCTATGTCGCGTCCATCGCGCTGCGCGCCGCGGGCAAGATCGCGCCGCCGGATCACCGCCCCGCGACGTTCTCCTGTCAATATCTCTCCGCCGGGCAGTTCGCCGATGTCGAGATCGAGGCCGAGCCGGTACGCAAGGGGCGCAACGCATGGTGCATCAACATCGCGCTGATGCAGAACGGCAAACGCTTCCTGCAGGCGCAGGTGTGGACGACGAACAAGGCAGAGGGGCCGCGCAAGATCGACCGCAAGATGCCGGACGTGCTGCCCCACACCGCGCTCAAAACGTGGGCCGAGCTGGAACCGCCGTCATCGGACGGATCGCATTTCACCTTCTGGGACAATATCGACGCCAAGCCCGTGCGCTATCTTGGCCCCGGCGACCCACAGGATCCGCGGGGCTCGATCGAGCAGCAATGGCATCGCTATCGCGGGTTCACCGCGACGCCCGATCCGTTTCTGGATTTCGCGCGCGCGCTGATCCTGATCGACACGATGCAATGGCCCGCCTTCTGCAGCGGACTGGCGGGGCGGCCGGACTACATCGCGCCCAGCATCGACGTGACGGCGTGGTTTCACGAGCCTCCCGGCGCCAGCGAATGGCTTTTGGTCGATGGCCGCGCCGATTTCGCAGGCGGGGGGCTGATCCACGGCAACATTCACATCTGGAGCGACGACGGCCGCCTGATCGCCTCGGGCGGCAGCAATATGCTGCACGTGGCGCCGCGGGCCGCGGCGGGACCCTGATCGGGGCCAGAACAGGGTTTGACAGAGCCCGCCCGCGCCCATAAACATCCCGCCCCATCGTGCCCAGATGGCGGAATTGGTAGACGCACTAGTTTCAGGTACTAGCGCTGCAAGGCGTGGAGGTTCGAGTCCTCTTCTGGGCACCAGAAATAATTCCTGTCGCGAATGAGGATGCGGTTCGTCGCCAAATTCAACTATCCGATCGACATCGGCGGAAAGTGGCACGGGCGCTGCCATCGCTTTCTCCAGCGCTATCGCTCCGGCGGGTTCCATACGCTGGCGGGAGAGATTGCCTCGCCTTTCACCCGCCTGGAATATGTGTCGTGCGACCGGTCCGACACCTCCTATCGCCGTCTCAACGATTGGTGGCGCCTGCATCGCGCCGTTACCCCGAGCGAAGCCCTCCGCCTGATTGAAGACCACGGCCACCTTCACTCCTTATGACGAAGACGAAAGACAAGTCGGCAATCCCCCGTTTCGACCTCGACGCATTGCGCGAAGCGGTCGGCGACAAGGTGCTGGCGCGGGGACAGGCCTATCATTCCGACGGCCGGGTGGAGATTCTCGGCGTCGAGCGCAATCGGGTCCGCGCCCGGGTCGCTGGCACGGAAATCTATCAAGCGGAACTGACCGGTTCCGGGCGGCGGTTTTCCGGCGCGTGCACCTGTCCCGCGTTCGAGCGCGAGGATTTCTGCAAGCATCTGGTGGCGACCGCGCTGGCCGCGAACGCGATGGACGCGCATACGGCCGATGCCGTGCGCAATTACTTCGAACAGGTCCGCGATCATCTGCGCGCGAAGGGTGCCGAGGCGCTGGCAGGCATGATCATGGGGATCGCCGAGCGCGATCCAGACTTGCGCCGGCGTCTGGAACTTGCCGTGGCGGCGGAGGGCGAGGACGACGAGGTTCTGTTTGCCCGCTTCAAGTCGGCGATCACGGAGGCGTCGCGAACGTCCGACTTCATTGAATATCGCCAGATGCGCGCTTGGGCCGCAAATGTCGAGGCTGTGCTGACACGGCTGGGGGGCCTGATCGACAAGGCGCGGGCGCCGCTGGTGATGCGCCTGCTCGATCATTTCTTCGCCTCCATGGACAAGGCATTGCGGAGCGTCGACGACTCGGACGGCCATGGCGGCGGCCTGCTCGCGCGGGCAAGTGAATTGCATCTCAAGGCTTGCCGGGCCGCGAAGCCTGAACCGCTGACGCTCGCACGCGATCTCTACCGGCGCGAAATGGAGTGGCACAGTGACTGCTTTTACCGCGCGAGCGAAACCTATCGCATGCTTCTTGGGAAGACCGGTCTGGCGGAATACCGCCGCCTGGCCCAGGAAGCCTGGGCGCAGATCAAGCCGCTCCGTGGTGGCGCGCGGCGGGTACGGGACGATCAGCCCCAGATGCGCTTTCGGCTGCAATCCATCCTCGAAGGCTTCGCTGCGCGCGACGGCGATATCGACGCCTGGATCGCCATCCGCGCAACGGACCTGTCGTCGGCCTACGCCTATCTGCAGGTCGCGAAGCTGTGCGCGGACCATGGCCGCACGGCCGAGGCGCTGAAATGGGCCGAAGAGGGAGTATGGCAGTTCGAGGATGAGCCGGACAGGCGGCTGAAAGCATTTGCCGCCGGACTCCGCCGCCGCTTCTCGCCGAACGATAGTCCCGGGGTTCGCGTGCGGACAAGTCCGAAGGGCTGAGGGAGGCCGCACTGTTGCTCGCCGGTTGACAACCGGGCTGCCCTGCCAATACTTTTCCATATGGTGAACCATCAGGAACGCCTCGATCGCACCTTTGCGGCGCTTGGGGATCCGACGCGGCGCGCCATCCTGGCGCGGCTGGAACGCGAGGATGGCGTGCCCGTCAGCGAGCTCGCCGAACCGTTCGCCATCAAGCTGCCCGCGGTGATGAAGCATCTGGATGTGCTGGGCGACGCCGGCCTCGTCACGCGCACGAAATCCGGCCGCACGGTGACGGTACGGCTTCGGCCTCAGCCGATGCGCGAGGCCATGGAATGGCTGGGCCGTTACGAGCGCTTCTGGTCGAACAGCCTCGACCGGCTCGCGGCCTATGCCGAGAGCAAGGAAGCCGAAGCGCGGAGAAAAGGGCGATGACGAGTCTCACGCTGGTGCGCCGCCTTCGGGCGCGGCCACAGATCGTCTTCGATGCCGTCACGACGGCCGAAGGCATCGCGCAATGGTGGGGACCTGACGCAGGGCCGGTGCTGATCGCGGAATCCGATCCGCGCGTCGGTGGGCGCTATCGTGTGCGGTTCCGCCTGCTCGACGGCAGCGAGCACGAAAGCAGCGGCGAATTTCTCGAAGTGGTCCCGCCCGAACGTGTCGTGATGAGCTGGCGCTGGAAGGGCGGCGTGGAAGACCCGGGCGAGTCGCGGGTCGAGATCAGGCTCAGACCCGTTCCCGAAGGCACCGAACTCACCTTCACGCATGAACGGCTGCATGACGAGGAGTCGCGCCGCAGCCATGAAGGCGGCTGGAACGGCGCGCTCGACAAGCTGGAAGCGCTTTTCGCCCGCTAATGCATCTGCATGACTGCCGGCGTGCCGTCGGACCATTTGGTCACCGGGACGAAAAATGTGGTGACGGGATCCGGGGTGTCCGTTCCGGCGAGGACGGGCGAACCGGCCAGATTGGCGCCCCAGGCGGCCGCATCGGTATTACCTGCGAAGAACATGAGATGCGGATGCCAGTGGCCGCCGGTGTCGGACAAATAGCCTTGCTTCGACAGCATGAAGCACATCGCGCCCGGCTCGGGAAACACGAAGGTCTTCGCGGCTAGCTCGGCGCGAACACGCGCGATCATGTCGGGCTTTGAAACGCCGGCCAGCACCCAGCGCGTCTTTTCGAGATAGAACGGCAGCACGCTGCGCACGCTGGCCGGGTTGAAACAGATCGGCCCGCGAATCCTGGGATTCCAGAACACAGGATCGTCGAAACTCGCGCCCCAGGACCGCTCGACAATACAGACGAAGCCGTTCTTGCTGGGCGCCGCCATCTCATAGCCGTGGTTGCCCAGTATCATCACGCCGGCATCGCCGGAGATCGAGACCGGCGCGGCGCTGCGCGCGAGCGCAATCTCGCCGGCGGGGTTCGCGATCCGATATTGGGCGATGGCCGCCATGGCCGGATAGGTGTTCGCCCCGGCCGAACCGATGCCGCAAAGCAGGATAGCCAGCGCGTATCCCGGCCCTGTCGCCCGTCTCCATATTCGCACGGCAACCTCCCAAATAGTTTGCTAATCGGTGAAGTATTGGCTCGACATAGGCCCGGAGTCAATCGCGGCCGTTACCGCCGGATACACTATTTCTTGAACACGCCCGCGATGGTGGCCTGCGCGTCCTTTTGGATCTGCTTCAGGTGATCGTCGCTCTGGAAGCTTTCGGCGTAGATCTTATAGACATCCTCGGTGCCGGACGGGCGGGCGGCGAACCAGCCATTTTTCGTGGTGACCTTGATGCCACCGATCGGCTGGTTGTTGCCAGGCGCTCGGGTCAGCTTGGTCTGGACCGGATCGCCGGCCAGATCCTTGGCATCGAACTGCTCTGGCGTCAGGGCGGAAAGCTGCTTCTTCTGCGCGGTGGACGCGGGCGCGTCGATGCGCTGGTAGAAGGATTGTCCGAGATCGCCGGTGACCGAGGCATAATACTCGCTCGGGTCCTTGCCGGTTCGCGCGCAGATTTCGGCGGCGAGCAGGCCCATGATCGGGCCGTCCTTGTCCGTGGTCCAGACCGATCCGTCACGCCGCAGGAACGAGGCGCCAGCGCTTTCCTCGCCGCCGAAGCCGAGCGATCCGTCGATCAGCCCGGTGCTGAACCATTTGAAGCCGACAGGCACCTCGAAAAGCTTGCGCCCCAGTTTGCCGGTAACGCGGTCGATCATGCCGCTGGAGACGGCGGTCTTGCCGATGGCGGCGGTGGCGCTCCATTGCGGACGGTTGGCGTAGAGATAGGAAATCGCCGCCGCGAGAAAATGGTTCGGGTTCATCAATCCGCTGGATGGGCAGACGATGCCGTGGCGATCCGCATCGGTATCGTTGGCGAAGGCGATGTCGAATTTGTCGCGCATGCCGACCAGCCGCGTCATCGCGTAGGGCGACGAGCAATCCATGCGGATTTTCCCGTCCCAATCGACGGACATGAAGCGGAAGGTCGGATCGACAGCGTCGTTCACCACCGTGGCCGCGATCTTGTAGCGTTCGATCAGCGGCTGCCAGTATTGCACCGCCGCGCCGCCCAAGGGGTCGATCCCGATGCGCACGCCTGCCGAAAGGATCGCATCCATGTCCACGACATTGGCGAGATCGGCGACATAGGGCGTGATGTAATCATATTCGTGGATGCAGGCGGCCTTGCGCGCGCGTTCGTAGGGAATGCGCACGATGCCTTCGAGTTTTTTGGCGAGGAAGTCGTTGGCCGCCTTCTCGATCCAGCCCGTCACATCGACGTCGGCGGGACCGCCATTGGCGGGATTGTATTTGAAGCCGCCATCGTCGGGCGGATTGTGCGACGGGCTGATGACGATGCCGTCCGCAAGCCCTGTCTTGCGGCCCTTGTTGTGCGTCAGGATCGCATGGCTGATCACTGGCGTCGGCGTGTAGCCGTAGGCGGCGTCGATCATGGTCTCCACGCCGTTGGCCGCGAGCACTTCCAGCGCGCTGGCGAAAGCGGGCTCGGACAGGCCGTGCGTGTCCATGCCCAGGAAGAGCGGCCCGTCGATGCCCGCGCGCTTGCGATAAAGGCAGACGGCCTGGGCGATGGCGAGGATATGCGCTTCGTTGAAAGCGGTGGCGAAGGCCGAGCCGCGATGGCCAGACGTGCCGAACGCGACGCGTTGCGCGGGGATCGTGGGATCGGGCGCCAAGGTGAAATAGGCGGTGACCAATCGCGGGATATTGCAGAGCAATTCCGCGGGAACGGGCTTGCCGGCGAGGGGGCTAATCGTGGCTGTCATCTCATCCTCGCGCGCTCATCCCAGGACGACCTGGACGCGATGCGTCGCGCCGTCATCCACCAGCGGGATCAGCAATTTCTTGTTGCCCGTCAGCATTTCGCCGTCAAGCTTGGTGGCCAGGATTCCGCGCGATACGCCTAGCGGGTTCTCGACGGAGATCTGGTATTTCGCCGTGCGATAGCGGAACGAGATCTCGAAGCTCACCCAGCCGCGCGGGATGCACGGATCTATCGCGAGATTCGCGCCCTGCACGCGGAAGCCCAGCAGCCATTCCAGTGCGACGCGGTACATCCATCCCGCCGAGCCGGTGTACCAGGTCCAGCCGCCGCGCCCGACATTCGGCGTCACCGAGTAGACGTCTGCGCAGGCGACATAGGGCTCGACCTTGTAGCGGTGCATGCCTGTCAGGTTGTCGGCATGGCGAATGGGGTTGAGCATCGACAGCAATTCGGCGGTCTTGTCGCCATCGCCCTGCATCGCGAAGGCGAGCGCCGCCCAGACCGCGCCGTGCGTATACTGCCCGCCATTCTCGCGCACGCCGGGGGGATAGCCCTTGATATAGCCCGGGTCGTGCGGCGGATCGTCGAAAGGCGGCGTGAAGAGGAGTGACAGCTTCTCGTCGCGACGCACGAGATATTTGTCCACCGCGGCCATGGCGCGGGCGGCCCGCGCGGGCTCGGCGGCGCGGCTGATCACCGACCAGGATTGCGCGATGGAATCGATGCGGCATTCGTTGTTGGAGACAGAACCCAGCGGCGTGCCGTCGTCAAAATAGGCGCGGCGATACCAGTCGCCGTCCCAGGCTTCGCCTTCCAGCGAATCCTGCAATGTCTTCGCCGATTGGCGCCAGTCCGCCGCATGTTGCGCGCTGCCGTGGCGTTCGGCCAGATTGGCGAAGGCGTTCAATGCGGAATAGAGGAACCAGCCGAGCCAGACGCTCTCGCCTTTGCCGCCGGCGCCGACCTGGTCCATGCCGTCGTTCCAGTCGCCGGTGCCCATCAGCGGCAGGCCATGGATGCCGGTGGCAAGACTCTTGTCGAGCGCGAGCGCGCAATGCTCGAACAGGCTGACTTTCCTGTCCGATATTTTCGGCTGGAAGAACGCATCGCGTTCGCCGTCGCGCAGCACCGGGCCTTCGAGGAACGGCACCATTTCGTCGAGCACGCCCGTGTCGCCAGTGACCTGCACATAATGCGACACGACATAAGCGAGCCACGGCCGGTCGTCGGTGACGCGCGTGCGGATGCCGCGGCCCGACTCCGGCAGCCACCAATGCTGCACGTCGCCTTCGGGGAACTGCCGCGCCGCCGCGCGCAAGATATGTGCCCGCGCGATATCGGGCCGCGAAACGCATAGCGCCATCACGTCCTGCAACTGGTCGCGGAAGCCATAGGCGCCGCTCGCCTGATAGAAGCCCGTCCGCGCCCAGACACGGCAGACCAGCGTCTGATAGGGCAGCCAGCGATTGAGGAGGATGTCGAGCGCGCGATCGGGTGTCTTTACCTGAACGGCGCCCAGCGTGTCCTCCCATTGCGCAATCACGTCTGCGAAGACCGCGTCGAGGTCCGCCGCGCGGTATTTCGCGATCAGCGCCTGCGCGTCTGCCTTGCTTGCGGATTCGCCCAGGAAAAACACGATCTCTGTCGTGCCGACGGCGCTGAGCCGCACCAATGTCTGCAGCGCGCCGCAGGGATCGAGCCCCGCACCGACGCGGTTGGAGAGCGTGGCGCCGGGCGTGAGGCCGAGGGGGCGGTCGAGCGCGCCGTCGCGGCCGATGAATTCGGTCCGGTCGGCGGTCCACGACGTGGCGCGGCCGGCGAGGTCCGCGAAAGCGATGCGCCCGCCGAACTGTTCGTTCCACGCGTTCTGCGCCAGGATCGCGCCCGATTGCGGATCGATCTCCGTCACCACGAACGGCGCGCTCGCGCTGCGGCTGGTGCCGAGCACCCATTCGACATAGGCGGTGACGGACAGCCGCCGTTCGCGCCCGGAATGGTTCAGGATCTTCAGGCGTGAAATCTTGATCGAGTCATCCACCGGCACGAACTGCGTCAGCTCCAGCGTGATGCCGTGCGAGGCATGTTCGAAGCGCGTGTAGCCCTGGCCGTGCCGCACCGTATAGGGCGAGGTCTTCTCGCGGATCGGCAGCGCGGTCGGCCCCCACACTTCGCCGGTCTCCTCGTCGCGCACATAGATCGCTTCACCCGGCGGATCGCCGACCGCGTCGTTCGACCAGGGCGTGATCTGGTTCTGCTGGCTGTTCACCGACCAGGTGAAGCCGCTGCCATCCGCCGAGACCTGAAAGCCGAATTGCGGATTGGAGATGACGTTCAGCCACGGCGCTGGCGTCGTGTCGCGCCCGTCGAGCACTGTGAGATATTCGCGGCCGTCCTTGGCGAAACCGCCCAGCCCGTTGAAGAACTCCATGTTCGGCCGCGGCAAAGCAGGTTCCGGCGGTTGCGCGGGCGATGGGCGCCGTGCGGGCGGCGCGGTGCCGGGCATACGGTCCCGCGCGCGGTTGATCTGCTCGGCCAACGTGCCGCCATTGCCGTGCAGCACGGCGCGGGCGGCGGCTTGCAGCAGGTCGCGGATTTCCGGCGCGACGAGATCGGCGCGAAGCACGAACACCGCGCCGCGTGAATCGTCGCTCGCCAGCTTCGGCATCGACTGGTTCATGCGCACCAGCGCATCGAGCGCGATCTGCAGATCCTGGACGTAGGACGACGCGCGCTCGTTAAGGATCACGAGATCGACGGCGAGCTGCTTCAGCCGCCAATATTCATGCGCGCGCAGCATCTGGCGCACCAACTCCAGATCCTCGTTTTCCTCGATGCGGACGAGGACGATGGGCAGGTCGCCCGAGATGCCCTGCGCCCACAGGGTGGAGGCCTTGCGCGCCCCGCGCTTGAGCACATCGCCGGCGGGCCGCAAGGTCGCGTCGGAATAGAGGACGTGATTGGCGAGGCGCTGGAAGAGATGCGCTTCGTCCGAGCCGATGCCCAGATGATGAAGCTGCATCTGCGCCTGGGTCCAGGCCAGCGTGGTGGCGCGCTCGAAGGCCATGGAATCGTGATGCTTGTCGGCAAGGTCGAGAACCGCCTCGCGCGAATCCGCGGCCATTGTCCAGAACGCGATGCGCACCGTGGCGCCGCGCGGAATGCGCACGCGGCGGCGCAGGCTGAAGATCGGATCGAGTACGGGGCCGGCCGTGTTGGACAGCGGCCAGCCGTCGGTGATCGCGGCGGCGGTGCGAATGGTTTGGCCGCGGCCCAAAAAGCGCGCGCGATCGGTCTCGAATTGCACGTCGCCGGCGGATTCGCCTTCGACCACGGTTAGATGCGCCGCCCAGACCAGCGGATCGGCGGAGGAGCGCCGCCGCCGCGTCGCGAGGATCGCGCCGAGCGGCGGCAGGAATTCGGTCTCGACGAACAATTTGGCGAAGGCGGGATGGGCGACATCGTCCGCCTGCCGCGCCAGCACAAGCTCGGAATAGGAGGTGATCTCGATCTCGCGCTCGCGGATTCCGTGATTGGTGATCGAGACGCGGCGCACCTCGGCATCGTCCTCCGGCGAAACCGCGACTTCCAGCATGGTGCTGATGTTGCCGTCGTTGCGGATGATTTCGGCGCGGTCTTCGGAGAAGGTGACTTCGTAATTGTCGGGCTCGATCACGCTGGGCTGGTAGCCGGCCGACCAGGTGTCGCCGCTCTTCACGTCGCGCAGGAAGATATAGGCGCCCCAGCCGTCGCTGGTCACGTCCTCGCGCCAACGCGTGATCGCGACATCGTGCCAGCGGCTGTAGCCTGAGCCCGCCGCCGTCACCATCGCGCAATAGCGCCCGTTTGAGAGCAGGTGTGAGCGCGGCACGCGCGAATGGGCCGAGGTATAGCGGCGCTGGATTTCCGGAACGAGGCTGGCGATCTGCGTCGCATGCGTCAGCTGCTCCGGCGGCGGCCGCGCAACGGCGACATCGCGCGGCATGCGCTCCTGGAGCAGGAGTTCGGCGGCCTGCACCATCGGTTCGGCGTGAAAGCGCGCGCGCATCCGCCCGTCTTGGAGCGCGTTGGCGATGCCGACGATGGTCATCGCCTGATGATGCGCCATATAGGCGCGCACGATCGCGAATTTGGCGCCTTCGGGCACGCGGCTGCGCGTGTAGTCGAGCGCTTCATACCAGCCATAGGCGCCGCGTGCGCCGAGACTAGCGAGGCGTTTGTAATTGTCCGCCGCGGCCGTGGGATCGGCCATCGCCGCCAGCCCGGTCGCATAGGGCGCGATGACGGTGTTCTCGCCGAGGCCGCGCTTGTAGCCGAGATCGGGCACGCCGAAGCTGGAATATTGATAGGTCTGCTCGATATCGCGGGCGTTGTATTCCGATTCCGAAATGCCCCACGGCACGCCCAGCTCGTCCGCATAACCTTCCTGGCGTTTCACTACCAGCCGGTTGGTTTGCTCCAAGAGGCTGCCGGCGGGCGCGCGCATCACCAGCGACGGCATCAGATATTCGAACATCGAGCCGGACCACGAGATCAATCCCGAGCCGCCGTCGATCCGCGTCAAGGTGCGGCCGAGGCTGAACCAGTGCTTGGCGGGCACATCGCCCTTGGCGATGGCGAAGAAACTCGCGAGCCGCGCTTCGGAGGCGAGCAGATCGTAGAAATTGGAGTCGAGGCTGCCATCGGCGGCGCGATAGCCGATGGAGAGAAGCTGGCGGGCGGGATCGAACAGGAAGCCGAATTCCATTTCCATCGCCATCGCCTTGGCGCGGTCGCCCAGCGTGGTGAGCCGGTGGGCGATCAGTTGCGCCGCGCTCGCGGACTTCTCCAGCGCCGCGATCAGCGCATCGAGGCTTTCGGTGGCGCCGCTTTGCGCACGTCGCTGCGTCAGCATTTGCAGCGCGCTCTCGCTGTGATGGGGCAGCGTGCCGAGCGTCGGCATTGTGTCGAGCAGGGCGCTGGCTTCATCGCCAGGCAAGGCCGCGCTGTCGGCGAGGTCGGCCCAGGGCAGCAGCAGCCGCAAATCGCGCAGGTGGGCGAGCACGGAGGCGTGCAAGGCTTCCGCCCAGATGACGATCTCGCAATCCGCCCCTTCGCCGCGCGCCGCGGCGAAGGCATGTGCGCTCTGCGCCAGCGCGTCGGCGTGCTGCGCCAGATCGGCGAGGCTGCGCACCGTTGCGGCCGGTGTCGCGGGAACGGGCCGCAGCGTGGATGCGAACCGGTTGATCGCGTCTTCCAGCTTGGTGCGCGCCCCGCCCGGTGCGCGCCGGTCGCCGGCTTTCGGCTCCGCGGATTCGCG
>DATATK010000116.1:0-12140 GCA_036268825.1 Rhizomicrobium sp.
AGGCTCATCTAAGCGTGCGTTGAAGCTTGGCACCAACTTCAGCAAATACATTTTCGTAGATCGCAAGAAAGCCAACGTTAAAGAACTGGAAGCGCTTAAAAGCCAATACCCCGACATTCGCGATCGTATTGAAATACGATATTCCGATGCCAATCATGAGTTGAGAGAGTTCTGTTCGCGCTGGCCAAGAAATCAGAGGGCCGTAGTATTCCTAGATCCTTTCGGCAATCAGGTTGAATGGGAAACGATAGAAGCGGTCGCTGCTACCCGTGCAATCGATCTGTGGTACCTGTTCCCGGCCGGGCTAGGAGTTCACCGCCAGATAAGCAAGGGCGGGGGTCATGAAGGCCGTGAGGCATCTTTAGACCAATTGCTCGGAACGCCCGATTGGCGCACTGCTTTTGTGACGGCAACGGAATCGATGGATTTATTCGGGCCGAAAATGGAAAAGACAAAAGTGGCCACTCCGGAGTCCATTACGGAATTCATGATCGACAGAATGAAAACCGTGTTCAAAGGTGGTGTGCTCGATGAATGGTTGCCGTTGGGGGCTAACGGGAGGCATTCATATTCGCTAATCTTTGCCTGCGCCAATCCCGATCCCAAAGCTAACGAACTGGCGCTGCGGCTAGCGAAAGCCGTGCTCAGGAGAAAAACCGGTGGCCGGGCTAAGTGACATCGAATGGACGGACGCGACGTGGAACCCAGTTTCCGGTTGCGACATCATTTCGCCCGGCTGTACGCATTGCTATGCGATGCGGATGGCGGCGCGGCTTCAGGCCATGGGCCATCCGGCGTATGACGATGTAACGCGCAAGGTGAACGGCAAGTCGGTCTGGACCGGTGTCGTGCACTTGAACCAGAAGGCTTTGGAAGCACCGCTCCGCTGGCGTTCGCGGAAGAAGATTTTCGTCAACTCCATGTCTGATCTTTTTCAAGACGGGGTTCCTGACGCCTTCATCGCGCAGGTCTGGTCCGTGATGGAACGGGCCCATTGGCATACTTTCCAGATTCTCACGAAGCGGCCCGAAAACATGGCGCGCGTCGTATTGGAAAATAAGCTGCCGGTTCTTCCGAATGTTTGGCTGGGTACGTCTGTCGAGTCCGAGAAATACAAGTCGCGTATCGCGCATCTTCGCCGCGTCCCGGCATCCATCCGCTTCATATCGTTCGAGCCGCTGATCGCGTCCGTGGGTGTTGTCGATTTGTCGGATATTCACTGGTCCATCGTCGGCGGGGAGTCTGGACCGCGCGCCCGCCCGATGAAACCTGCCTGGGTCGAGGAAATCCGCAAGCAGTGCACGAAGCAGCGCGTCGCGTTCTTCTTCAAGCAATGGGGCGGAATCCGCAAAAAAGCCGCAGGCCGCGTCTATCGGGGCCGCACGTGGGATGCCTACCCGGCAGCGGAAGCCGTCGCCGAGTAAGTGGCGAGCTGCTCATATCCTTTCGGCCACAAGTTGAAACAGCGCGCGGGAAGCAATTCCCGCGCGTTTTTTTCCGGACTTTTCGTGGGCCTTATGCGGAAAGCGTTACAAATTAACGCCGCATTATCCCGCGGCGCATAGTGTGGCGAAGACGCGTTGCCGCCGGCCGGGCGGTGGCGTTAGGGAAGCATTTACCAGGGGATTTGGTGACGGGAACGTCCGACATCGAAGTGCGCCGCGCCACGCCGCTCGCATTGGCGGCGGCGTTCGCGATCGTGTTGCTCACGTCCTGGGGCGGCATCGAACTCACGCTGTCCACCGGGCGCGTCGCGTCCATCTGGATCTCCAACGCGATCCTGCTCGCGTTCCTGATGCGCACCGCGCGCGCCGATTGGGGCAAGCTGCTCGCGGCCGGATGGGCGGCGAACTTCGCGGCCGACCTTCTGGTCGGCGATCCGGCGCTGCGCGCAAGCCTGCTGCCGCTGTGCAACACGGCGGAGATCCTGGCGGTCGCGCTGCCGATGCGCTTCTGGAAGCTCGACGGACAGTTCACCAAGCCGCGCGCGCTGCTGGTGTTCTACGCGCTTGCCGCCGGCGCCGCCCCGGTTTCCGGCGGCGTGCTGGCCGCGCTCTATCTGCATTTCGCGGAAGCCACGCCCTTCTGGGATACGATGATCGACTGGTACGCGTCCGATGCGCTCGGCCTCATCATCGTGGCGCCCCTGCTGGTGACGGTGCGCTACCAGGCTCTCAAGGCGATGTTCGGGCGCGACCAGATCGTGTTGTCGCTGCAGATGATCGGGCTCGTGCTCGCCGCGGCCATCGCCAATCTTTATCTGCATGGCTACCCCATCGCATTCCTGTTCTTCCCGATGGTGATGCTGCTGACGTTCCAGCGCGGTTTCGCGGGCGGCGCCATCGGGCTTGCCATCGCGACCGCCTACATGCTGGTGCCGGTGCTGATCGGCCAGGGCTCGGGCGGCTTGCGGGGCCATTCGCTGCGCGAGCAAGTCATCCTCGTGGAGATCTTCGCGGCCGTGATCGGCTTCTCGGTCACGCTTGTCGGCGCCGCGCTGCAGGAACGCCGCCGCCTCGAACACGGGCTCGCCAAGGCGATCGAGCGGGCGGAGCTGGCGCGCGAGGAAGCGCTCGTCGCGCGCGATGCGTCGGAAAAGGCCAACCGCGCCAAATCGATGTTCCTCGCCAACATGAGTCACGAGCTGCGCACGCCGCTCAACGCCGTGATCGGTTTCGCCGAGCTGATGCATGTCGAGATGTACGGCCCGCTCGGCGATCCGCATTACCGCGAATATACCGGCATGATCCAGAGCGCCGGCCGCCATCTGCTCGACCTGATCAACGACATCCTCGACATGTCGAAGATCGAGGCCGGCAAGTTCGATCTCGACCGCGAGCGGATTTCGCTCTCCGGTCTGGTGAGCGATTGCGTGGCGCTGATGAGCGAGCGCGCCCAGCACGGCGAGATCGACCTGACAGTCGACATCGCCGGCGCGCCCCAGACCTTCCTGGCCGATCGCCGCGCGATGAAGCAGATCCTGCTCAACCTGCTGTCCAACGCCATCAAGTTCACCCCCGCCGGCGGCCGCGTCGGCGTGCGCGCGCGCTCCAACGGCAACATGCTGATCATGTCGATCACCGACACCGGCGTCGGCATCCCGGCCGACCAGCTCTACCGCCTGGGCAACCCCTTCGTGCAGCTGCGCACCAATGCGGGGGCCACGCAGAACGGCACGGGCCTGGGCCTCGCGCTCGTCCGGGCGCTGGCCGAACTGCACCATGGCGCCCTGCGCATCGAGAGCGTCGAGGGCCGCGGCACCACCGCCAGCATCGAGATTCCGATGGGCGAAGCTGCCAGCCTGGCCGCCTGATTCGCCCCAGTTCTGTACGGTGCCGCACCCTGTGCGCCGTTCGGCCGCAGCGGGCCCTGCGGGATTTTCGCCACGGCGCCAAAAAACGTTGCCGGTTCAGTGGCTTCCTCATTGACGCCCGCCGGACTCGCTCACTACGTTAACGATGCGACGGCTTCATTTGGGGATTGCCCTTAAGGGGGCGGGGGATGATCAAGTCTGAACTGGTTGCGCGTCTCGCGCAGCGCTATCCGCATCTGTATCACCGCGACGTTGAGCGGATCGTCACGACCGTGCTCGATCAGATCACCCGGGCGCTGGCTGACGGGCACCGCGTGGAGCTTCGCGGCTTCGGCGCATTCTCCGTCAAGGTGCGGCCCTCCCGCATGGGCCGCAACCCGCGCACCGGCGCGCCGGTGGAGGTGGACGAGAAACGCGCCCCCTTCTTCCGCACCGGCAAGGAACTGCGCGAGCGCTTGAACGGCGAGCCGCCGGGAATGGGCGCGTAGTTGCGCCTGTCGACCTACGCCATCGGCATCCCCGCCGCCGCCGTCGCGGCGGTGCTGGCCGTGGCCAACCGGCAGGACGTCCTCTTCAGCCTCGACCCGTTCTCGCGCGAGGCGCCCGCCATCGCGGTCCAGGTCCCGCTTTTCGTGCTGCTGTTCCTGGCCATCGGCGTGGGCATCCTGTTCGGCTGGCTCGCCGGCGCCGTCACCCGCCGCGGGAACAGACCGCGCTGAGCCGGGTTGTTCAACCCACACGCTGGAGCATGCCCATGAAGAAGAACACCAAGACCCACAAGGAAGGCATGCTGCACAAACCGGCCGCGCACCCCGGCCTGGAGCGCGACAGCAAAGGCAAACCCATCCCGATGAAGAAGCGGCTCTCCGAAGACCGCGCCAGCGCCAAGCGGGCGGTGAAGGCCACGAAGAAGTCCGGATAGTTGCGAAGAGCCGGCAACGGTGCGTCGCCCGCTTGTGCCGTATTCAGGCGCACGCCAGCAGGGTTGGATGCCGGTCGTGGCGCTCAATGCGCGCGACGAAGCGGGCCGCCTGCCAGATTTCGATGCCGGAACATTCGGCCAGAACCCTGCCGTGCATCAGGGCTTCGGAATCGTCGGCGCACCAGCGTTCGGCTCGTCGCACGATATGTCCGTTCACACCGACAAAAAAGAATCTGTAATCCATCGTCCCAGCCCAATGACTGAGCGTCCATGCGCTCTTGCCACAAACGAAAGATTAGCCGGTATTGGCGCGGAGAACAGCGCGAAGTTGGTACGAAGCAACACTTAACGGGACTTTGCCGGACGATCGAGAAGACGGTCCTCGTTCCATACTTCGTGATCCAGCCACTGGCCCTGATTCGCCAGTTCGGTCGCGAACGCATGCGCCTCATCATCCGTCGGCGCTTCAAAAGTTTCGGCGCTCATGCGGTACCGGGCATAATTCAATCGTATGCAGGTATAGGCCATCGCCGGGCCGTCCAAATAGGCGTTGCCTGAGGATAACGGTCTGGCGGTTTGGGGCGTTGCCCCATTCCGCCTGCAAATACAGTACGATTTCGTACCGTATATGGCTTGCTCCCGTCTTTCGGCAGCGGTATGAGCCGGTCTCGATGGCAAGCCCTCGATTCGCAAATCCCGTCTTCGTCGCGCTGGATACGCCGGACCTGTCCGAAGCGTTGGCGCTGGCGGAGTCGCTGAAGGGCCATGTCGGTGGCTTGAAGATCGGGCTCGAATTCATCGCGGCGCATGGGCCGGACGGGGTGCGCAAGATCGCGGGCCTCGGCCTGCCGGTCTTCGCGGACGTGAAATTCCACGACATCCCCAACACGGTGGCCGGCGCCGCGCGCGAGACGGCCAAACTGGGCGTGGCGCTGTTCAACATCCACACCTCGGGCGGCGAGGCGATGATGCGCGCGGCCAAGGAAGCCGCCGCGTCGATCGATCCCGCCGTGAAGATCATCGGCGTCACGGTGCTGACCAGCCTGGACGAGGCGGTGCTCGACGCCGTCGGCCAGCGCGGGCCTGCGTTGGCGCAGGTCGAGCGGCTGGCCAGGCTCGCCAAGTTCTCCGGCCTCGACGGCGTGGTGTGCTCGGCGCGGGAGATCGCGCTGGTGCGCAAGGCCTGTGGGCCGGATTTCCTGATCGTGACGCCCGGCATCCGCCCCGCCGGCGCGGATCTCGCCGACCAGAAGCGCGTGATGACGCCGGCCGAAGCCGTACGCGGCGGCGCCGACATCCTCGTCATCGGCCGCCCGATCACGGGCGCGAGCGATCCGGTAGCCGCGGCGCGCGACATCGCTCTTGAAGTTAGCGTCGATCTCCCGTCATTCGAACGGTAGAGTTTTTATCCATGCGGCTAGACGTTCTGCTTCCCTCGTTGTGAGATCGGCAGGTAGTCCTAATTTGATCGTGTGTTCCGCTCTGAGTTTGTAGCTGTGTTCCATTATTGCGGACGGATTTTCTAGGCCCGAGGTTTCAATCTCGACGTCACTATTTTCATCCTCTGAAATGTTTTTGAGAGATATATATTCACCCTTTGCGGCCTTTCCAATGCTATTAAGGCTATATAACCACTTTACACGCGACTTTGCGCCCCTACGACCCGTTATATAAGTGCCTGCACCTATGTCAGCCAATGCCGCAAAGACTTCCCGCATCTGCCAGTACTCGACATGGCATACGTCCGCGGCCCGCGGGATTGTTGTTTCCCGCATATCTTTGTGGCGCTCGGCAGCCCACTCGAAGAAGGCTGTCGCCGCCTTGTTTGTTGCCGCAAGTGCTTGTAATTTCTTAACTTTCTCGTCTTCCAGTTTGCCGTTCATTTTTTAATATCTTCCTCTAGGTTGCTACGGTCTGAATGCTGGCAATATATAGAATATCAGGACAATAGAGTCAATAATGGTTATACATAAAATTCTTAAGCGACTTAGCACGTTGGATTATCGGCCTTGCCTTTAAACGACGTCGCCGCGATAACCGCCGCCCATGGCGATCCAGGTCAAAATCTGCGGCATCACCACGCCCGGCGCGGCGGATGCCGCGCTGTCGGCGGGGGCGGATTATGCCGGGCTTGTGTTCCATCCGGGTTCGCCGCGGAACCTGAAGCCCGAGCAGGCGGCCTCGCTCGCGGCGCGGATGCGGGGGCGCACGCGCCTCGTCGCGCTGATCGCCGATGCGAAGGACGATGCGATTGCGGCTGTGATCGCCGCCGCCGATCCAGACTTCCTGCAGCTGCACGGCAACGAGGCGCCGGAGCGCGCCGGCGAGATCCGCGCGCGGTTCGGCAGGCCGGTGATCAAGGCCTTCGCGATTGCCGACGCATCCGATCTGGCGCGTGTCGCGAAGTACGACGACGCGGCCGACATGTTCCTGTTCGACGCCAAGGCGCCGGCGCGGGCCGAGCGGCCGGGCGGGCATGGGGCGGCGTTCGACTGGCAATTGCTCCGTGGACGGAGCTTCGCGCGGCCGTGGCTGCTGGCGGGCGGGTTGACGATTGAAAACGTGGCGCGCGCAATCCACAGCGCCGAGGCGCCGGGCGTCGATGTTTCGTCGGGGGTGGAAGACGCGCCCGGAATGAAGAGCCCGCAGATGATCCGCGACTTCATCGCCGCCGTACGAACAGCACGATATGCGAGCGCAACGCCATGAACGACCGCCCTAACTCTTATCGCGAAGGCCCGGACCTCGCCGGGCATTTCGGCGGTTACGGCGGCCGTTTCGTCGCCGAGACCTTGATGCCGCTCGTGCTCGATCTGGAGAAGGCCTACGAGACCGCGAAAGCCGATCCCGCGTTCCATGCCGAGCTGAATGGCCTGCTCAAGCATTATGTCGGCCGCCCGAGCGCGCTCTATTTTGCGGAGCGGCTGACGCAGCATCTGGGCGGCGCGAAGATTTATCTCAAGCGCGAGGACCTCAACCACACCGGCGCGCACAAGATCAACAATTGCCTGGGCCAGATCCTGCTCGCCCGCCGCATGGGCAAGACGCGCATCATCGCCGAGACTGGCGCAGGCCAGCACGGCGTCGCCACCGCCACGGTCTCCGCGCGCTTCGGCCTGCCCTGCGTCGTCTATATGGGCGCGGTCGATATCGAGCGGCAGAAGCCCAACGTCTTCCGCATGCGCCTGCTTGGCGGCGAGGTACGGTCCGTGACGTCCGGCTCGCGCACGCTGAAAGATGCGATGAACGAAGCGCTGCGCGACTGGGTCGCGAACGTGGAGGACACGTTCTACATCATCGGCTCCGCCGCCGGCCCGCATCCCTATCCCGGCATGGTGCGCGATTTCCAATGCGTCATCGGCGACGAAATCCGCGTGCAGCTTGCCGAAGCCGAACAGCGCCTGCCCGATCTCGTCGTCGCCTGCGTCGGCGGCGGGTCCAATGCCATCGGCACGTTCCATCCGTTCCTCGACGAGCGCGATGTCGAGATCCATGGCGTCGAAGCGGCCGGCGAGGGCGTCAACACGCCGCGACACGCCGCCACGCTGACCAAGGGCACGCCCGGCGTGCTGCATGGCGCGCGCTCCTATCTGCTGCAGGACAAGGATGGGCAGATCCAGGAAGCGCATTCGATATCCGCCGGCCTCGATTATCCCGGCGTCGGGCCGGAGCATTCCTGGCTGAAGGACCAGGGCCGCGTGCAATATTTCTCCGCCACCGACAAACAGGCGATGGAAGCGTTCACCCTGCTCTCCAAGCTCGAAGGCATCATCCCCGCGCTGGAGCCGAGCCACGCGCTCGCCCATGTGATGCGCATCGCGCCGCAAATGGGCAAGGACAAGATCGTCGTGATGACGCTCTCCGGCCGCGGCGACAAGGACGTGTTCACGGCGGCGGCCGCGCTGGGTGAGCAGATATGAGCCGCATCGCCGCCCGCTTCGCCGAACTGAAAAAAGCCAACCGCGCCGCTTTCGTGCCGTTCATCACGGCGGGCGATCCGGATGCGGCGACCACCGCGAAGATCCTCGAAGCGTTGCCGGGCGCGGGCGCGGATCTGATCGAACTGGGCGTGCCGTTCTCCGATCCCATGGCGGATGGTCCGGCGATCCAGGATTCGTCGCAGCGCGCGCTGAAGGCGGGGATGACGCTGCCCAAGGTGCTCGACCTCGTGCGCCGCTTCCGCAAGACCGACACGAAGACCCCGATCATCCTGATGGGCTATTACAATCCGATCCACGCCTACGGCACCGCGCGCTTCGCGAAGGACGCCGGGGCGGCCGGCGTCGACGGCCTCATCACCGTCGACCTGCCGCCGGAGGAAGACGACGTGCTGCGCACGCCGGCCGCCGCGCACGGCATCGACATCGTCCGCCTCGCCACGCCGACGACGGACGATGCGCGCCTGGCCACCGTGCTGAACGGCGCCGGCGGCTTTCTTTACTATGTCTCCATCGCAGGGGTGACGGGCACCAAGAGCTACGCCCAAGATGACGTGAAGGCGGCGGTGACGCGGCTGAAAGCCCAGGCCAAAATCCCCTGCTGCGTCGGCTTCGGCATCAAGACGCCGGAACAGGCGGCGCAGATCGCGTGTTTTGCCGACGGCGCAGTGGTCGGTTCCGCCATCGTCAACCACTTCGCGGAGGCCAAAAATGTCCAAAATGAGGCGCTTGTCGCGGACGTCATCGCCTTCTGCCGCACCCTCGCAGAGGCCGTGCATGGCGCGCGGGCTGTGGTAGAATAGCGCCATGAACTGGATCGCGAATTTCGTCCGCCCCAAGATCAAAAGCCTGATGGCCGGGCGCGAGACGCCGGAGAATCTCTGGCGCAAATGCCCCTCCTGCGGCGAGATGATCTTCCACCGCGACCTGATCGCGGCGCAGAACGTCTGCCCGCAATGCGGCTATCACATGCGCGTCGGCCCGGCCGAGCGCTTCTCCTACATCTTCGACGCCGGCCTTTACGAAGAGCTTCCGCCCGCGGACGTCACCGCCGATCCGCTCCGCTTCCGCGACGAGCGCAAATATACCGACCGCATGAAGGACGCCCGCTCCAAGACGGGCCGCAACGAAGCCATCATGGCCGCGCGCGGCACCTTGGACGGCATGCCGGTGATGATCGCAGTGCAGCCGTTCGATTTCCTCGGCGGCTCGCTCGGCATGGCGGTGGGCGAAACGCTGGTCACCTCCATCCAGGCGGCGGTGGAAGAGAAGCGGCCCTACATCCTGTTCGTCTCCTCCGGCGGCGCGCGCATGCAGGAAGGCATCCTCTCGCTGATGCAGATGCCGCGCGTCACCATCGGGGTGGACATGTTGCGCGAGGCGGGTCTGCCCTATCTCGTCGTGCTCACCGATCCCACGACCGGCGGTGTCAGCGCGAGCTATGCGATGCTGGGCGACGTCGCCATCGCCGAGCCCGGCGCGCTCATCGGCTTCACCGGACAGCGCGTCATCGAGCAGACGATCCGCGAGCGGCTGCCCGAAGGCTTCCAGCGCGCCGAATATCTGCTCGACCACGGCATGGTGGACATGGTGACCCATCGCCACGATTTGCGCGACACGCTCTCGCGCCTGGTGCACCTGATGATGCGCAAGCCCCGCCCGAAAACGCGCATCGCCCCGCCGGTGATTTCGGCCAATGCGACGCGGCCTTCTACGGTTCCGGCAACAAAGCCCGCGAGCACGCCGTGAGTTTCGCCGCGACGAAAAGCGGCGCGATCCTCGAACGGCTCCTTACCTTGCATCCCAAGCGGATCGACCTGGTCCTCGACCGGATCGAGCGTCTGCTGCTGGCGCTCGGCTCGCCCGAAAAGAAGCTGCCGCCGGTGATCCATGTCGCGGGCACCAACGGCAAGGGCTCGACCAGCGCGTTCTGCCGCGCGATGCTGGAGGCGCAGGGCCTGCGCGTGCATGTCTACACCTCGCCGCATCTCGTCCATTTCCACGAACGCATCCGCCTGGCGACGGGCATCATCGGCGAAGAGGAACTGGCCGCGACGCTCGACGATTGCGAGCGCGCCAATGCGGGCGCCCCGATCACCTTCTTCGAGATCACCACCGCCGCCGCGTTCCTCGCTTTCTCGCGCCATCCCGCCGACGCGCTGGTGCTGGAAGTGGGCCTCGGCGGCAAATACGACGCGACCAACGTGATCGCCAAGCCCGCGGTGAGCGTCATCACGCCGGTGGGGCTCGACCATCAGGAATTCCTCGGCTCGGCCTTGTCCGGCATCGCGGCGGAGAAAGCGGGCATCATCAAAAAGGGTTGCCCCGTCGCGGTCGGCCCGCAAGAGGATGAAGCGCGCGAGATCATCGCCCGACGGGCCGAAGCGCTCGGCGCACCCGCCTGGTTCTTCGGCGAGAATTTCTTCGCCCATGCCGAGCACGGCCGCATGGTCTATCAGGACGACGACGGCCTGCTCGATCTGCCGCTGCCGAAACTTCCCGGTCCGCACCAGATCGAAAACGCCGCCACCGCCATCGCCGCGCTGCGCCATGCGGGGCGCGGCTGGGCGAGCGAGCGCGCGGTGGAGCAGGGCCTGCGCACCGTCGAATGGCCCGCGCGATTGCAGCGCCTGACCAAAGGCCCGCTCGTCGCGCTTGCGCCGCCCGGTTCCGAGTTGTGGCTCGACGGCGGGCACAATCCGCATGCCGCCCTCGCCATCGCCCGCGCCATGGCCGATTTCGAGGAGCGCGCGCCGAAGCCGCTTTATCTCATCTGCGGCATGCTGAAGACGAAAGACTCGGAAGGCTTCTTCGCCCCTTTCGCGGGCCTGGCGCGCCACATCACCACGCTCGCCATCGCAGGCGAGGACGCCAGCCGCGGCGCCGGCGAACTCTACGACATGGCCCGCGCCGCCGGCTTCGAAGCCAGCCCCGCCGACGATCTCGACGACGCGATGATGCAGGTCGACGCCTGGACCCGCAGCCGCGACGGCGACGGGCCCCCGCGCATTCTCATCTGCGGCTCGCTCTACCTCGCCGGAAAGGTGCTGGCGGAGAATTCGTGAGACGATGCCCCGCAAGCTGAAAGTGTTCCGCGCCCATTTCGGATTCTACGACGAGATCGTCGCCGCGCCGTCGCAGAAGGCCGCGCTCGCGGCGTGGAACGCGCATCCGGGCGAGTTCGCGCACGGCTTCGCGGCCGTCACGACCGATCCCAAACTGGTCGCCGCCGCGCTGGCGCAGCCCGGCGTCGTGCTCAAACGCCAGTTCGGCTCGAAGGGCGCGTTCCAGGCCGATCCCAAACTCACCGGCGTCAAGGGCGCTTCGTCGAAGAAACGCGCCGCTCTCGAGCGCGCACGCCGCAAGCGCGAGGACGAAGCCGCCCGCAAAGCCGAACGCGCAGCCCGCGCCGCTGCCAAGCGCGAACGCGAGGCCAAGCTCCGCGACCTCGACCGCCGCGAAGCCGAGCTCGCGAAGGAACGCAAGGCGCTGCAGGCTGAGATGAGGAAGAAGAAATAATTGTTACCCTCCCCTTGAGGGAGGGTCGAAAATGCCTGTTGGCATTTTCGGGGAGGGGCTTATTCAACGGCCTCTGAATGAGCCCCTCCCCGAAATTTGCTCCGCAAATTGTCGGCCCTCCCTCAAGGGGAGGGCAACAAGTTCCGTTTTCCTTCCGATACACGGCTTGAACTTTCCCGCCGCGGGATCGAAGCTCCCGGCGAACCCCTGACATTGAGGACGTGCGATGCTGACGACGCTTGGAGCTGCCCTGTTTCTGGTGACCGCCCTCGGCAATGCGCCCAACTCCAATCTCGATGCCTCGCCGCCGCCCGCCACGCCGCCGGCGCAGATCACCCAGCCGGGGCCGCCGCAGGACGCGACGATCCAGCACGGTGTCGTCGATCCGCGCGGCACCGATGCGATGCCCTATGTGGTGCGTGTCGTGGCGATGCCGCCGGCGATATTG
>DATATK010000117.1:0-27392 GCA_036268825.1 Rhizomicrobium sp.
CAGCCGCGCCATCGCCATCGAGAAGGCGAACACCGCCAACGCCCTCAGCCTGCCGAAATTCGCGTTCTCCACCGCCAATCTCTATAGCGGCGCGCAGCCCGGCGGATTCCTCTACGGCATCCTCCAAACCAATCCGGTGGACACGGCCAGCATGTATGGCGCCGAGCCCGCGAAATACGGGTCGCCCGAAGATCCCACAGTCGGCAAAATGGCGAGCGGCGTGGTGGTCTTCGGCGGCGGGCTCGCGCTTTACGATGGCACGACCATCGTCGGCGCTTTGGGCGTTTCGGGCGACACGTCAGGAGGCGACCACAATGTCGCCTGGCGCGTCCGCAAGGCGCTGGGCCTGGACAAGGTGCCGGCCGGCATCACCGCGGATCATAACGATGCCATTATCTACGACATCGGCATGATGGGAAAAAGCAGCTCCGGCTACGGCCATCCCACCTGCGGCAACAACGAAGACAAAGTGGCCGAGGAGATCGGCGCCAGCAGCAAGGGGAAATAGGCTCGACGCTCGGCGGCGGCAGAGCAGCGGAATTCGGCCTCGGTCGTTGTCATATCTGCGACACAGTTCCGCGCCCGGGATACATGGCGAAGCTGGAGAAAACCGTTCATGTTGCGCTCGAAGAGCTGCGCATGCAGATGCTCGGCACCCAGGTGCTTTTCGGCTTCCAATTGCAAGGCGTGTTTCAGGAGCGATTTTCCGAGGCCTCGCCGCTGGCGCGGTGGAGCGACTTCTGCGCGCTGGCGTTGCTCGTTCTGACCTTGGCCTTCCTGGTGGCCGCACCCTGCCAACATCGCCTCGTCGAGCGCGGCAACGCCACGCACCGCATCTTCCACGTCGCGGAGCGTTTCGCCGAAATGGCGCTCGCACCGTTCGCGCTCGCCATCGGCTGCGACGTGTTCACGGTGAGTGAACCCTATTTCGGGATGGCCGCCGCCGCGACCGGCGCGGCATCCGCTGTGGTCATTGCCCTGTTCCTCAGCTACGGGCTGGGCGCGATCCTCAAATCCATCCTTCCGCGAAAGGAAACGACCATGGCCCTGCCGCCGCAGACACCGACCGACCTTCACGAGAAGATCGATCAGATGCTCACCGAAAGCCGCGTTATTCTTCCGGGCGTGCAGGCGCTGCTCGGCTTCCAGTTCGCCGTCACCATGACCAACGCGTTCGCCAAGCTGCCGGCGCTCGACCGCGGCATCCACTTCTTCGCCCTTGCCATGGAGGCGGCTGCGATGATGCTGCTGATTGCGCCCGCCGCCATTCACCGGCTCACATTCGGCGGGGTCGATGCCAAGCGCTTCCACGATATCGGTTCGGGTTTGCTGACGGTGGCGCTGGCGCCGCTCGCGCTCGGCATCGCCGCCGACTTCTATGTGGCGTCATTCAAGATGCTGAACGACGCCCCGCTGGCGGCCGGCGCCGCGGGCATCGTCGTCGTTACCCTTGCGGGGCTTTGGTACGCCTTGCCGCTCATATTGCGTGGCACGCTGGGCCGGAAGGCTGCACGATGACGGACCAGGCGCCGGCGATGATTGAAGATCGTGCCCGGAACGCGCGGCATGGCCTCTAGGGTATCGCCCAAAACGCTTCGCCCGATGGAAGCACGGACCGTCAAGGAGCTTCCGAGCGATGGCGATTGGCAATTCGAGCCCAAATGGGACGGCTTCCGGTGCCTCGCCTTCAAGGACAAGGACGACGTGGAATTGCGCGCCAAATCCGGCAAACCGCTGACGCGGTATTTTCCGGAGGTCGCGCAAGCCTTGAGGACGATCGCCGTCGCGCGGTTCGTGCTGGATGGTGAACTGACAATACCTGTCGGCAAAAGCCTCTCCTTCGATGCACTGCAAATGCGGCTCCATCCTGCACAGAGCCGTATCGATAAGCTCTCCGTCGAGACGCCCGCGATCTTCATGTGCTTCGATATGCTGCGAGACATGAAAGGCGGCGAGTTGATCGACCGGCCGCTTGTCCAACGCCGGCAAGCCCTGGAGGCGTTCTTTGCCAAGACGGGACGAAACGCGCGGCTACGATTGTCGCCATACAGCCGAAAACTTGCCGATGCGCGCAAGTGGCTGGGCAAGGCCGGCCGAGGCGTGCTGGATGGCGTCGTCGTTAAGCCCCTGAACGAACCCTATCGGCCGGGCGAGCGGGCCATGCTCAAGGTGAAATGCCTGCGGACGGCGGATTGTGTCGTGGGCGGCTTCCGCTATGAGACCCAAAGTAAGCTCGTAGGCTCGCTGCTGCTGGGTCTGTACAACGTGGAAGGCAAGCTTGATCACGTCGGCTTCACCTCCGCCATCTCCGATGACGAACGCAAGGCGCTGACGAAGAAGCTTGAGCGGCTTCGCGGCGGAGAGGGCTTCACAGGCGATGCGCCGGGCGGCCCGAGCCGCTGGTCCACCGAACGTAGCGCCGAATGGGTGCCGCTCAAACCAAAACTGGTCGCCGAGGTGCGCTACGACCAGGTGACCGGCAACCGGTTCCGCCACGGCACCATGTTCTTGCGCTGGCGGCCCGACAAGGCGCCGCGACACTGCACCTTCGATCAGCTCGTGCGGGAGGCGCGGCCTTCGGAACTCATTCGCCGGGCGCTGGCGTGACGATGCGCGCCACAAAAAGAAGAAATCCTGATCCAGCCACGGACTGGTGGCGGCTTCACTCCATCTCGGCCGCGGCCGGCTCGCTTACGAAGTTGCGAAACGTCACCGAATAGCGCGGCGCCGGAAGCGCTGGGATGCTTTGATATCAATCCCAACGCGCCGGGCCGCGCAAGAGATAGAGCGAGCGCGGCTGGATCGTTGGCGACCGTCGCTCCCATTTGTCCTCCCGTTTGGGGCGAAACCGCAGATTGCACGACGAAAGGAATGAAAACGCCATGACATCCGCAAACATCGGCTTGTCGCGGTGCCAGCCGATGCCAGCGCGTATTCCGTGACCAACGCTTGTTGGAGAGCGGGGGGACAAGTCCGGCAAGATCCGCCGCCTTGTCCCGCAACGGCAGCGAAAACGCCGGTAGATCGTCGCTCACGCGTAGGACGCGCCCGGCATAGTCATACTTCCAGCCGAACGAAACGGTGCGCCGGTTGCCGAGATAGCCGTGAAAACGGCAAACGGCCTGAAGGGCAGCGTCTCGAACGTGCGGACGCAAGCCGCTTCGTCGGCTTCCGATAAGACGTTTTCGTGGTAAGCGAAGCCCTCGGGAAATGGCCGCGCGAAGGGGCCTGCTGAATCGCTCCGCGAGAACGGCGAGGGCCTGCGCCGCGACCTGGCCTTGCTCCAGCGATGTCGATTGTTGCTGCACGGCCGTCTGCGCTTCGCCGGCGCCGGCGGACTGTTCTTCGGCGGCGCTCGCCACCGAACTGGATTGCCTGCTCGCGACCGTTCTGCACGACGAAAAGAGCGGCCAGGCCACGATCTTCGCGCTCAATCGCGGCGCGGAGGACATGAGCCTGACGGTGGAACTGCGCGGCCTCGGAAGCCGCGAGATCGTGTCGGCAATCGAACTTCACGATGATAACCTGGGAACGTCATCGTGACGAAGCCCTAGCCCGGATCGGCGCCCCAGGTGAAACGGCCGCGGTTTCGCGCGCCGATACACTTTGGCACCGCGCATGGCTTCGCGCGTTTTCCTCATGGGCCGCAGCCTCGGAGAGCACCATGACGGCGACGATGAAATCCATTCGCATCCACGCGTTCGGCGGACCCGATGTCCTCAAGCAGGACGAAGTTCCCGTGCCGCAGCCCGCGAACGGCGAGGTGCTCGTCAGGGTCTGCGCCGCCAGCGTCAATCCGATCGATTTCAAGATCCGCGAGGGCGGCAAGGCCGATCCGGCCCTGCTGCCCATTGCGATGGGTCGCGACATTTCCGGTATCGTCGAAGACTGGGGCCTGGGCGTGGAGGGCTTGCGCAAGGGCGACACGATCTTCGCCATGCTCGGCCGCGACCGCGGCGGCTATGCGGACTATGCCGTCGTCAAGGCCGGCGAATGGGCCCCCAAGCCCGCTGAACCCGATCATGTGCACGCGGCGGCCGTCCCGCTTGCCGCGATCACGGCGTGGCAGGGCCTCTTCGATCACGGCAGGCTCACCAGAGGCCAGCGTGTCCTGATCCATGGCGGCGCGGGGGGCGTGGGGCATTTCGCCATCCAGCTTGCGAAGGCCAAGGGCGCGTGGGTCGCCACCACCGCGTCCAAAGCGGATCTCGAATTCGTGCGCGGCCTCGGCGCGGACCAGGCGATCGATTACAAGGCCCAGCGCTTCGAAGACGAAGTGTCGGACATCGACGTCGTCTACGATCTCATCGGCGGCGAGACGCAGGACCGTTCCTTCGCCGTGCTGAAGACCGGCGGCGCGCTGATCTCCACGCTGACACAGCCGGACAAGAATCGCGCCAGGGCGAAGGATTTGCGCGTCGCGCATTACATGGCGGAGCCGGACGCCGCGCAGCTGGCGCAGATCGCCCGATTGATAGACGACGGAAAGGTGCGGCCCGTGGTGGATACGGTATTCCGCCTCGCCGACGCCGCGAAGGCGCAGGAGACGCTCGAAAAGGAGCACGTGCGCGGAAAGATCGTCCTGGAAGTCGATCCGGCCGGCTAAGGATCGGGAACGGCTCCGTTCGCCGCGCTTTTAGATAGAGCGGGGGTGCTCCGCACCGGTGAATCACACCTGACAGAACGGAACCCGCCCATGCGAAATTCGAAATTCCTGTTGCTGGCGGGCGTCGCCGCGCTGGCTTTGGCGGGATGCGGGAACAACTCGCATCTCCCGAGATCCGCGAGCTACGGGCCGAATCCGCCGCTGCCGGCGCCGGAGAAATCGCTCATTCCCGAAGACAACACCGCGACGATCAAGACCTGGCCGGCCGGTGTGACGCCGACAGCGGCGAAGGGGCTGGCGGTGAATGCCTTTGCCGAGAAGCTCGATCATCCGCGCTGGATCTACGTCCTGCCCAATGGCGACGTGCTCGTCGCGGAAACGAACAAAGGCACGTCCTGGGCCGACACGATGGGCTATGGCGGCTATGTGGAAAGCCTGGTGCGGCGCATCGAGGGGCTGTCCACCAAAAGCGCCAACCGCATCACCCTGCTGCGCGACACCAAGGGCGCCGGCGTCGCGGACGTGAAGACGGTTTTCCTCTCCGGATTGAACGCGCCGTTCGGCATGGCGCTGGTCGGCAACACGTTCTATGTCGCCGATACCGATGCGCTGCTCGCCTTTCCCTATCACACCGGCGAGACGCATATCGCCGAAGCGGGCCGCAAGGTCACCGATCTGCCCGGCGGCGACATCGATCATCACTGGACGAAAAACGTCATCGCCAACGCCGACGGCTCGAAGCTGTACGTCACCGTCGGCTCCAACAGCAACGCGGGCGAGAACGGCCTCGATGTCGAGAAGGAGCGCGCCGCGATCTGGGAGGTCGATCCCAAGACCGGCGCGCATCGCATCTTCGCGTCGGGCATCCGCAATCCCAATGGCCTCGGCTGGTCGCCCGGCGGCAAATTGTGGACCGCCGTCAACGAGCGCGACGAGATGGGCGGCGACCTGGTGCCCGATTACATGACTTCCGTGAAGGATGGCGCGTTCTACGGCTGGCCGTGGAGCTATTATGGACAGCATGTCGACAACCGCGTGACGCCGGCCAACCCGCAAATGGTCGCGAAAGCCATTCCACCGGATTACGCGCTCGGCACGCACACCGCGTCGCTGGGCCTTGCGTTTGCGCAAGGCGCCAAGCTCGGCGCGGATTTCTCGTCCGGCGTGTTCATCGGCCAGCACGGTTCGTGGAACAGGAAGCCGCGCAACGGCTATGACGTCGTGTTCGTTCCGTTCAAGGGCGAGACTCCGTCCGGTCCGCCGGTCGATGTGCTGACCGGCTTTCTCACATCCGATGGTGTGGCCTATGGCCGGCCGGTGGGTGTCGCGATCGACAAGGCCGGCGACCTGCTGGTCGCCGACGACACCGGCAACGTGATCTGGCGCGTGACGCGGCAATAGGCGGAAGGCAATTCCGGAACCGCGCGCCTATGCCGCCTCCGGCGCCGCATAGGCCGGCGAAAGCGAGCGGCCGACCGTGTAGCGGATGACGATGAGAACCACCGCGGCCCCCGCCATCAATCCGGCATGCATCAGCCAGAACGAAACCGGCGGCATCTTGTAGAGGAACCCGCCCAGCCAGCCGACGAGCAGGTTGCCGAGGAACAGGTGCAGGTAGAACACGCCGATCATCATGCCGGTGAGGCCCTTGGGCGCGGCGCGGGTGTAAAGCGCCAGGCCCACGGGAAACACGTTGGCGAAGCCCAGGTCGTTGATCGTGTGGAACGCCACCGCCCAGGCGAGCGACACCGGATGGCCGGTCGAGGCGACGACAGCGGACGCTGCCGCCAGCACAACGGGCGCGCCCGCGGCGATGACGACGCCGATGGCGATCTTCAGCATCTCGTCGGGCTCCGCCCAATGCCGCGCCCACCAGCGCCAGAAGATCACGGACGCGCCGATCAGGATGGCGCTGATGAACGCGTCCAGCGACAGCATCCAGCTGATCGGCATGGTCTGTCCGAACCAGACGATCTGGAAATTCTTTTCCGCCCACAGAAGATAGGCGTTGCCGATCTGCTGGTTGCCGATCAGCGCCACGGCGAGCACCGGGATCAGCCCGATGAGGATGATGAGGTTGCGGGTGTCGGACGCGGTCAGCGCGCGCTTCTCGCGCGGCGCGTCCTTCTTCCGGCGCGCGGGCTCGGCGGGCAGGCGCCGCCGCCCGATCAGATAGGTCGCGAGTCCCACCAGCATGCCGAAGCCCGCCAGCGCGAAGCCCCAGTGCCAGCTCACCCGCTCGCCCACCGTGCCGCAGATCAGCGGCGAGACGATCACGGCGAGCTGGATGCCGAACATATAGACCTGGAACGCGTCGGCGCGGCGCGGATCGTCTTCGCCGTAGAGATCGCCGACCTGCGTCGCGATATTGCCCTTGAAGAATCCGACGCCGACGAGAAGGCAGAGCAGCGCCAGCAGGAACGTCGCGTCCAGCGTCATCAGGAACTGGCCCGCGGCCATCAGGATGGCGCCGGTCGTCACCGCCCAGGTGCGGCCGATGAAGCGGTCTGCCAGCAAGCCGCCGGCGAGCGGCGTCAGATAGACGAAGCCGGTGTAGAGGCCGGTGACGTTCGAGGCGAGCGCCTCGGCCGACAGCGGCCCGTAGAGCCTTTCGAGCACATGGCGAAACCCCGTCATCCCCAGCACATGCTGCACATGGCCGGGCAGCAAGAGGCTGTGCGTCATATAGAGCACCAGGAGCGCCTGCATCCCGTAATAGGAGAAGCGCTCCCAGAACTCCGAGAAGCTCAGCCAGCCCAGCCCGGCGGGATGGCCCAGGAACGCCGTGTCGCTGCGCGAAGCCGCCATGATCCAGTCCCTCCGGTCCGGCAGGGAACCTAATCGGGTCGCGCGCCGGAGTATATCGGCGGCGCTTCCACGCCCGGGCAATTCGCCGTGAGCGGGCGGCGGATGTTTCGCATCCGCCGCCGCGCGATTACGACGCGGCGCGTCCGCCGTCGACGCCGACGATCTGGCCGGTGATGAACGAGGCTTTGGCCGAGGCGAGGAACACGATCGTATCGGCGATCTCTTCCACATTGCCCGCGCGCCGCAGCGGCACGCCGGCGACAAGGCCCGCCTTGTTCTCCGCGTTGCCGGTGAAGCGGTCGAGCATGCCGGTCTGGATCGGGCCGGGCGCCACCGCGTTGACGCGCACGCCGAACGCAGCGCCTTCGAGCGCGGCGGCCTTGGTCAGGCCTTCGACTGCATGTTTGCTCGCGGTGTAGACCGACGCGCCCGCGATGGCGCGGCTGCCCATGGTGGACGACAGGTTGACGATGCTGCCGGCGCCCTGCGCCTGCATCGCGCGCAGCTCGTGCTTCATGCCGAGCAGCGTGCCCAGCACATTGGTGTCGAAAGTGGCGGCATAGCTTTCGGCGGTCTGTTCGGTGATCGGGCCGGGACGGCCTTCGGTGCCCGCATTGTTGACGGCGACATCGAGACGGCCGAAGCGGGCGACAGTCTGGTCGACCAGCCGGCCGACCTCGTTGTCGCGGCGCACATCGGCCTCAATGAAGATCGCCTCGGCGCCCAGCTTGGCGAGTTCGGTGACCAGCGCGTCGCCCGCGTCCTTGCGGCGGCCGGAGACGACGATGCGCGCGTCTTCCTTCGCGAAGGCCAAGGCGGTGGCGCGGCCGATGCCGGTCAGCGCGCCGGTGATCAGGACGACGGGACTGTTCATGGAAGCTCTCCTCAAAGGTTGGCCGTTGCCTCTCGCGCCGGACTGAGGTAATATGTACGACCGTATTAAAACGTCAAGGGAAAATATGTACGGACGTATTATTTTTTTGGAGGCTATATTTAGGACAGTTCCGACTTGACATAAAAATATGGACGGCCATATTAGCGCCATGCCCAGACCCTCCAATCGCGACAGGATCCTGACCGAAGGCCTGAAAGTCGTGCACGCGCACGGCTTCGCCAACGCCAGCGTGCGGGACATCGTGCAGGCCGCCGGCGTGCCGCAGGGCTCTTTCACCAACCATTTCGCCTCCAAGGAGGCGTTCGGGCTGGAGATCATTTCGCTCTATCTGGAGGCTGGCCGCGCCACGATGCGCGAGACGCTGCTCAACGATTCCCGGCCGCCGCTGGAGCGGCTGGGCGCCTATATCGACGCCAACAAGAACCGCCTCAACCAGGAGGGCATGCGCAACGGCTGCCTGTTCGGCAATTTCACCGCCGAGGCCAGCGACAACAGCGATGCGATACGCCAGCGCCTGGTGGAGATCTTCGCGGAGGTCCAGCGCAACCTCACCTATTGTCTGAGCGCGGCCGTGAAGGCGGGCGAACTCCCCGGCAGCTTCGCGTGCGACGATGTCGCCGGGTTCATCGTCTCCTCGCTGCAAGGCGCCAATCTCCTGGCGAAGGCGCAGCGCAGCCCCGTGCCGGTCGAACGCTTCCGGGACATCCTGTTCTCCCGGGTCCTGCACTGAACGGTGAACGTCTCGCTTTGCGATTTGTTTTCCATGTGCCTCGCGGGCAGTTGCGATCCCAGCGGCGCGAAGCCATCGTGTCCCTGATTTTAAGCCGGGACAATGCGAGCTTCTCCAAACCACATTGCGTGGCCGCCATGCGGCTGACGCGGCGCGCCGCGCTGGCGGCGCTGGCCTGTGCTCCGCTTGCCGCGCATGCGGCCGGCGCGCGCATTCCCGACCGCACCGGCTTTGCCCGCGTGCCGGGCGGACGTGTCTGGTGGCGCAGGCTGGGCGAGGGCAGCAAGCCGCCGCTTCTGCTGCTGCATGGCGGGCCCGGGATGGGGCACGATTATCTGCTGCCGCTGGCGGCGCTCGCGGGGGATCGCGAGGTCATCTTCTACGACCAGTTCGGCTGCGCGCGCTCCGACGCGCCGGACGATCCTTCGCTCTACACGATCGCGAAGTTCGCCGGCCGCGTGGAGGCGTTGCGTGACGCGCTGAAGTTGGACCGCATCGCGCTCTACGGCCATTCCTGGGGCGGCATCCTCGCCATCGAATATCTCACCTCGAAGAAACGCCGCGGCGTGGAGACGCTGATCCTGTCCAACGCGCTGGCGAGCGCGCGGCAGGCGAATGATGGCTTGCTGCGGCTGATCGGCGAGATGCCGGGCGGCGGCCGGCTCCTCGAGCTGGAACGCGCCAGGGAATATGCCGCGCCCGAATATGCCAGCCTGGTGCAGGATTTCGACGATCTGCATTTCTGCCGCGCCGATCCCAAACCGCCGGAATTCGAAGCCTCGATGCAGAACGCGATCGCTTCGCCTTCGGTGCCGGTGATGGTCGGCAACGGGCTCAGCATCGACGGCAATCTCAAACACTGGGACCGCAGAGCCGATCTGCCCGCGATCGACATGCCCACCTTGATCGTCACCGGCGAGTTCGACGAAGTGACGCGCGATTGCCAGCAAACCCTGCGCGACGCGATCCCCGGCGCCAGCCTCGCCGTCATGCCGGGCTGCTCGCACATGACGATGACCGAGGCGCCGGCCGCGTACAACGCGATCCTGTCGAAGTTTCTCGGTTAAGCTTCCTTGACGACGCGCATACCGAGCAGAAGCACGGCGGCGCCGCAGAGCGCGGCGGAGATCACCGGAAGCAATCCGGCGCCGAGATAATGAAACAGCACCATGCCGCCCAGCATCGCGCCAACCAATCCGACGCCGATATCGCCCAGCAACCCCGAGCCTTCCTTCTGGACCATCATATGGGTCAGCCAGCCCGACGCGACGCCGGCCAGCGCCCAGATCAGGACCGTTTCAATGGACATGCCGGCAACCGCGGCAGGGAGTTTTGCATTGCGCGCACGTCATGTTGCGCGCAAAGCCCGTTTTATCGAACATAATTGTGTCCTTGAGCCGGATGCCAGCGCGAGATCCCGAAGGGAAATGGCGCGGGATAGAGCGCGCACCGGCGTGCCCGCCCGGTCAGGTAACAGTCTCGTACACCATTCGATCCGTCCGCTTTGCTATTGCGGTGCGATGCGCCTACGGTCGCGAGCTTCGGAAAAGAAATCCGTGAAACCCCTATTCGACAAGATCGAGGATGTGCGCTCGCTCGCACAGATCATCGTGGACACCGTCCGCGAGCCGCTGCTTGTGCTCGACGCCGATCTGAACATCCTGGTCGCGAGCACCTCCTTCCATCGCTGGTTCCAGATCGGGATGGACGAGACCCAGGGCACGTCGCTGTTCGCGCTGGATCATGCGGCGTGGGACATTCCGGCGCTGCGCCTGCTCCTGGAAAATTCGCTCGCCGATCACGCCATCGTCGAGGGCTTCGAAGTCCGGCACGATTTCCCGCGCATCGGCCCACGCATTCTTCTGCTGCACGCACGCAAGGTTCTCGACGAGGGCAACACGCCCAAGATGATCGTGCTCGGCTTCGAGGACATCAGCGAGCGCCGCGCCATCGAAGCGGAAAAGGCATTTCTCCAGAAGCGAAGC
This sequence comes from Rhizomicrobium sp., assembly GCA_036268825.1. Taxonomy (GTDB): domain Bacteria; phylum Pseudomonadota; class Alphaproteobacteria; order Micropepsales; family Micropepsaceae; genus Rhizomicrobium. The sequence continues at coordinate 11,025 of DATATK010000117.1, forward strand.
GACGAACTCGTCAAGCAGAAGGAGATGCTGCTGGAGGAGATGCAGCACCGCATCGTCAACAGCCTGCAGATCATCGCCAGCATATTGATGCTGAAGGCGCGCGCGGTCACCTCGGAAGAGACCCGCCAGCATCTGCAGGATGCCCATCGCCGCGTCATGTCGGTGGCGGCCGTGCAGCAGCATCTGCACAGCGCCGGCCGCGTCGACATGATCGAGGTCGAGCCGTATCTGACCAAGCTCTGCGAGTCCCTCGCGGGCTCGATGATCGGCGACGACCATCCCGCCAAGCTCGTGGTGCATGCCGAAAAGGGCATGCTCGCTTCCGCGGACGCCGTCAGCGTCGGCCTCATCGTCACCGAGCTCGTGATCAACGCGGTGAAATATGCGTTCCCGGATCAGCCGGACTCCGCCGCCGTGACGATACGCTACGAAGTGAACGGCACGGACTGGAAGTTGTCCGTCTCCGACAACGGTATCGGCCGCCAACTGGGTGGCATCCCGTCGCCCAAAGGCGGTCTCGGCACCAGCCTCGTCAACGCCCTCGCCCACCAGCTCGACGCGGTCGTGCACACCACAAGCAGCGCGGAGGGCATGGCCGTCACCATCACCCACGCCACCTTCACCTCACTGATGCCGAAAGCGGCGTAGGGAAGAAAAGATTTGCACGCGGAGCCGCGGAGACGCGGAAATCGCCGGTGATCGTCATCGCGCTTTTCTTTTCACGCTCTCCGCTCTCTCCACGTTCTCTTCACCCCTTCCACCGTCATTCCCGGGCAAGTCCAGGGACTCATAACCGCGGTCCCCACTGTACGGTCACAAACTGCGGGTATGGATGGCCGGCATCTGGCCGGCCATGACGATGTTGGGTGTGAGGATGTAACCGATGAGAGGTGATATCGATCGCCTGCATCTTTCCGCGTCTCCGCGGCTCCGCGTGAATCCACTTCTAACTTCTCGTCCGCAACCCGTTCGTTACCGCGCCCAGCAGCGCGTCGCAGACTTTCTTGAAATCGTATTCGGGCGTCAGTTTCCCCGCGAGCTTGAGCATCACGGCGCCGTGGAGTGCGGCCCAGTAGATGTGGCCGATCAGCATCGGGTCGCCATGGAGCAGGCCCCTCTCGACGAGGCCGTCGACGTGGCGGGTCATCGTGCCGCGCGCCCGTTCGGTGGCGCGTTCGAGATCGGGGTGGCTGCCGTCGTCGTCTTGGTTGATCTCGAACATCAGCCGGTAGGCTTCCGGGTGCGCGAAGGCGAACACGATATAGGCGTCGCCGGCGCCGGTCGACTGGGCGACGGGATCGCCCTTGGGCGCGGCATTGAAGGCGTTCTCCATCGCGGCGGAGAAATCGTCGAACGCCTTGGCGCGGACGGCGGCGAGGATCTCTTCCTTGTCCTTGAAGTAGCGATAGGGCGTCATCGGGCTGACGCCGAGCGCGGCCGCCAGTTCCCGCATGGTGAAGCCGGCCAGGCCCTTTTCCACGAAAATCCGGCTCGCGGCCTCGCAAAGCCGGTCGCGGAAGTCGGCCACTTCGATCTCTGAGAGGGCGCGGGGCATGGGGCGAAAATAAATCTCGGTTCGGGTCTTGAAACTCTATAGCTTACGCGATAAATTTACAACGTATATTTCTCAGGAGGTCGCCATGAACGCGCCGGTTCGCATCAGCCCCTATCTGACGGGCAATTTCGGTCCCATCTCCAGCGAAGACGATTTCGCGGACCTGCCCGTCACGGGCGAGATCCCCAGGGACCTCGCCGGCGCCTACTTCCGCAACGGCCCCAACCCGCAATTCACCCCGCGCGACGAAAACCATCACTGGTTCGCCGGCGACGGGATGATCCACGGCTTCCACGTCGGAGGCGGCAAGGTCTCCTATCGCAACCGCTATGTGCGCACGCCCAAATGGGAGCTGGAGCACGCCGCCGGCCACTCGCTGTTCGGCACGTTCGGCAATCCGATGACCAGCGATCCCTCCACGGTGGAGAAGGACAGCGGCGTCGCCAACACCAACATCGTCTGGCATGGCGGGCGCCTGCTCGCACTCGAAGAAGGCCACCAGCCTTTCGCGATGGACCCGGACACGCTCGCCTCGCGCGGTTACATCGATTACGCGGGCGCGGCCAAACGCTTCACCGCCCATCCCAAGATCGATCCGGAGACCGGCGAACTGGTGTTCTTTGGCTACAGCGTCGGCGAAGGCTTCTTCACCAATGAGGTCGCCTATGGCGTGGCGGACAAGACCGGCAAGACCCAGCGGCTGGATATGTTCCAGGCGCCGTTCTGCAGCATGATCCACGACTTCCTGGTGACGAAGAACTACGTCGCGTTCCCCGTCCTGCCGCTCACGGGCGATCTGGAGCGCGTGATGAAAGGCGGGCCGGCTTTCGCGTGGGAGCCGGACAAGGGCTCGCATGTCGGCGTGATGCGCCGCGATGCCGGCGTCGACACGATACGCTGGTTCACCACCGATCCGGCTTACGTCTTCCACCCGATGAACATGTGGGACGACGGCGATAAACTTTATGCCGACGTGATGCAGTACGAGACCGCGCCGCTGTTCCCCAATGCCGACGGCTCGCCCGGCAAGGCGGCGGGCGCTAGGCTGGCGCGCTGGACCTTCGATCTGTCCGGCAAGACCAACACGATCAAGCGCGAACACATCGACGACATGTTCGGCGAATTCCCGCGGCTGGACGAGCGCCGCGCGGGGCTCTCCTATCGCCACGGCTATTTCGCGGGCAACACGCAGAGCGAGACCGACGTGCGCTTCAACACCATCGCCCATATCGATCACAAGACTGGCAAGAAGCAGGTCTTCACCTTCCCCGCGGGCGACGCGCCCGGCGAGCCGGTCTTCGTGCCGCGCGGAGTTGAGGAGGGCGACGGCTGGCTCGTCACCCTCGTCTATCGCGCCGCCGAGGATCGCAGCGACTTCGCGGTGTTCGATGCGCAAAACGTCGCCAGGGGACCGGTTGGCACGGCGGCGCTGCCGCGGCGCGTGCCGTTCGGCTTCCACGGCAACTGGGTTCCCGCGGGCGGGATGTAAGGAGAATTTGTCATGCTGCAGTTCCTGAAAGTCTTCAAGCCGATCGTGAGCGACTTCCTCTCCACGATCCTCTTCATCGTATTCCTGGAGATCACGCAGAACGTCGTGCTCTCCACCTCGGTCGGCATCGCCACCGGCGTGATCCAGTTCCTCTGGTTCCGCTATCGCGGCCAGACGATCGAACTGATGCAGTATATGAGCGTCGCGCTCGTCATCGTGCTCGGCGCCGCCACGATCTACACCAAGAACGCGCACTTCATGATGCTCAAGCCCAGCATCGCCGGCTTCGCGATCGCCTGTGTCATGGCGCGGCCCGGCTGGCAGAACCGCTATCTGCCCGCGCCGGTGAAGGAGAACCTGTCGCGCGGCTTCCTGGTCGCGTGGGGCTACGCCTGGTGTGTGCTCTATTTCGCGCTGGCGATGGCGAACCTCTACTTCGCCGAGGAGCGCAGCCAGCAGGCCTGGGAGACCTTCACCGCCTTCGTGCCGACCGCGGCCCCGTTCGGCCTGTTCTTCCTCCAATATGTGAGCATGCGCGCCATGGTGTTCCGCACCATCCGCGGAAAGATGGCTGCGGCGTCTCCGGCGGAGTAGTTGTTTTCCTCCCCCGCAAAGCGGCGGAGGAAAAAAAGAATTCGCACATCCCGTTTCCCTCGCCATCGTCCCGCCAAAATCCGGCGCGATCCTGCGCACCGGAATTGCCGCTGACAGCGCGCGGGCGTAGGCTGGCAACCGCGCGCAACGGAGCGCGCCCGGGGGACTTTCATGATCAGGCGGTTTTTCCTCATCGGCGCGGGCGTCGTCGGTGCGTTCGTTCTCATCCTCGGCACGCTGTACTACCTGGGCGGGCGCGGTGGACATGCCGGCTCCGGCGGCTTCCTCGACCGGCTGGCCAACGGCGTCACCACCGTGACCCATTCCATGACGCCGCAGGAGATGGCGGCGTCGCCTGAATTCGCCTTCCACCGGCTCGACGTGGACACCACCAAGTCCCAGCCCGAAGCGTGCCTCGTCTTCACCCGCACTCTCGATATCTCCGGCAAGACGCATTACGAGGATTATGTCGCCATCGATCCCGCCACGCGGATCGTCGTGCATCCCCTGGACACGCGGCTCTGCATCGCCGGGCTCAGCTTCAACCAGACCTACACGGTCACCCTGAAGCGCGGCCTGCCGGATGCGGCGGGCGAGAAGCTGCCCGATTCCGAAACCATCCCCGTCACCTTGAGCGACAAGCCTTCCATCGTACGCTTCTCCGGCGGCATCGTGCTGCCGCGCGACAATGCGGACGGCGTGCCCGTCACCACGGTCAACGTGGACCGGCTCAAGCTCAAGCTGATCCGCGTCGGCGACCGTCTGCTGTCGCAGATCGAAAGTGGCACGGTCGATGAGACCACGCTCTATTCCTACAACGACACGGATCTGGAAACCGCGCAGGGAAGCGTCGTGTGGAAGGGCACGATGGACGTCGCCAACGTCAAGAACGACAGCGTCGTCACGCTCGTGCCGATCCGCGATCTGCTGAAAGACGAGAAGCCCGGCGCCTATGTGCTGGTGGCGATCGACGCCGCCAAGGCCAAGAAGGCCGACAGCGATACGGGCGACGAGGACGATTCCAGCACCGGCGAGGCGGCTACCCAGTGGGTGATCGATTCCGACATCGCGCTCACCACCTTCAATGGCACCAGCGGCCTCACCGTCTTCTCCCGCTCCTATGCCAGCGCCAGGCCCATCGCCGGCGTGAAGCTGACCCTCGTGGCGCGCGACAACGACATCCTCGCCACCACCACGACCAACGCCGAAGGCCGCGCCGATTTCGATGCCGGCTTCTTCAGCGGCAAGGGCGGCGACGAGCCGGTCGTCGTGATGGCCTACAATGGCGGCGATTTCAGCTTTCTCGACCTGCGCCGCCCGGTCTTCGACCTGACCGACCGCGGCGTCGGCGGCCGCGACGTGCCCGGCCCGGTGGACGCCTATCTCTACACCGAGCGCGGCATCTACCGCCCGGGCGAGACGATCAAGGCCGTGGCGATGATGCGCAACAATGTCGGCGCCAGCGTCACCTCCTCGCCGCTCACTTTGATCGCGACCCGGCCCGACGGCGTCGAGTTCTCGCGCACCACCGTTCCCGCCGCAGCGTTGCAGGCCGGCGCCGCGGCCTGGTCGCTGCCGCTGCGCAAGACGTCGCCGCACGGCCGCTGGCAGATCGCCGCCTATATCGATCCCAAGGCGCCGTCCATCGGTCGCGTCGAGTTCAACGTCGCCGATTTCGTGCCGCAGCGTTTGAAAGTGACGCTGACCGCCGAAGAGACGGTACTGCATCCCCATGCCGACTTCCATGTGAAGGTGGAGAGCCGCTTCCTCTACGGCGCGCCGGCCTCCGGCCTTTCGGGCGAAGGCACGGCCAAGCTGATGGCCGATCCCGAGCCCTATCCCGAATTCTCGCTCTACCAGTTCGGCCGCGTGGACGACAGCTTCGCCGACGTCGACATCGCGATGACGGTGCCGGAGAGCGACGCGAGCGGCATCACCGAGGCCACCGGCACGATCGGCGACGTGGCGCAGACGACCTTGCCGCTGAAGGCCAGCGTCAAGATCTCGATCCACGAGCCGGGCGGGCGCACCACCGACAAGAGCGTGGACATCCCGCTGCGCACGCGTGATCTCGCCATCGGCATATTGCCCGCCTTCCAGGACGGCGCGGTGCCGGAGAACGCGCCCGCCACCTTCGAGATCATCGCCGTCAACGGCGACGGCAAGCGCATCGCCGCGCCGCATCTCACCTACACCTGGGTGCGCGAAGACACGTCCTATCAGTGGTATCAGGACAGCGGCTCGTGGAAATACCAGTCCGTCACGCGCGACCGGCTGATTACGTCGGGCACGCTCGACATCGGCGCGGGCAATCCGTCCAAGCTGACCCAGGCGATGCCCTACGGCAGCTATCGCCTCACCATCACCGATCCCAAATCCGGTGCGGCCTCGTCGTCGCGCTTCTATTCCGGCTGGGCGGCGAGCGCGGCGGGCGACAGGCCCGACCGCATTCCCGTCGCGGCGAACAAGCCGTCTTATCGCCCGGGCCAGACGGCGCATGTCGCGATCAAGCCGCAGGCCGACGGCAAGGCGCTGGTGGTGGTCGCGGGCGACCGCGTCTATTCCTCGCAAGTGATCGACGCGCCGGCCAGCGGCACGAGCGTCGACATCCCGGTCTCGGCCGATTGGGGCGCGGGCGCCTATGTGCTCGTCACCGATTATCGCCCGCTCAACGACGCGACCGGCCGCGAGCCGGTGCGCTCCATCGGCGTGGCGTGGCTCGGCGTGGACAATTCCGCGCGCACGCTGACGCCGCTCATCGGCGGCCCGGCGAAGATCACGCCGCGCCAGCACATCGTCATCCCGGTGACGGTGAAGGGCGTGGACTCGGGCGAGACGGCCTATGTCACGCTCGCCGCGGTGGACGAAGGCATCCTGCAGCTCACCGATTTCCAATCGCCCGATCCGGTCTCCTATTATTTCGGCAAGCGCAAACTCGGCGTCGGCATGCATGACGATTACGGCCGCCTGATCCGCCCGGTGAAGGCGCCCATCGGCTCGATGCGCGAAGGCGGCGACAGTTTCAGCAGCCGGCCGCTGGCGGTGGTGCCGACGCAGACCGTCGCGCTGTTCTCCGGCGTGGTGAAGGTCGGCCCCGGCGGGCTCGTCCAGATCCCGCTCGACATTCCGGACTTCAACGGCGAATTGCGCCTGATGGTGGTGGCGTTCTCCGACAACAAGCTCGGCCATGCCGACCGCGCGCTCACCGTGCGCGATCCGGTCGTGGCCGATATCGTGCTGCCGCGCTTCCTGGCGCCGGGCGACAGCGCCGAGGCCGCCCTCAACGTCAACAATGTCGAGGGCGGCCCCGGCCAGTACACCGCGACCGTCACCGCCGTGGGTCCCGTCGGCCTCGATGCCGGCGCGCCGCAGGACGTGATCGTGCGCAGCCTCGCGCGCGGCCAGCGCATCCTCGTGCCGGTGGGCCTGCAAGCCAAAGGCCTCGGCATCGCCGGTGTGCGGCTGACGCTGACCGGGCCCGGCGGCTTCAAGGTGAGCCGCGGCTGGCCCATCGAAGTGCGCGCCTCCCAGCTCGACACCGCGAGCGACGAGATCGCGACGCTGGGCGCGAACCAGACCTGGCGCGCCGACGCCAAACTGATTGCGGACGTGATCCCGTCCACCGCGAATGTCGGTATCAATATCTCGGCGGCGCACGGCTATAGCGACGTGCCGGGCCTCTTGCGCTGGCTCGACAAATATCCTTATGGCTGCATCGAGCAGACGACGAGCCGCGCGCTGCCGCTGCTCTATTTCAACGACCTTGCGCCTCTCGCCGGCCTGCCGAAGGACGCGGCGCTGCACGCCCGCATCCAGGACGCGGTCGACAGCGTGCTCGACATGCAGAACTTCGCGGGCAATTTCGGCATGTGGGGCCCCGGCGCGGACGCGGACAACTGGATCAGCATCTTCGCGCTCGATTTCCTTTACCAGGCCAAGGCGAAAGGCTTCGTGGTGCCGAACGAGGCGCTGCGCCGCGGCGCGGGCTGGATGAAGACGCAATCGACCGAGGAGTCGAACGACGACCAGATCCGCGCCTATGCGTTCTACGTGCTGTCGCGCGAGGGCCAGGTGAACCTGAGCGACCTGCGCTATTTCAGCGACACGCGCGGCTCCGAATGGAACAACGCCATCGCCGCCGCGCTCACCGGGGCGGCCTCGGCCGAGGCGGGCGACCGCTCGCGCGCGAACTATGCGTTCACCAGAGCGCGCGACATCATCGCCAACGCCAATCGCGACACCTACACGACCGACGATTACGGCTCGCTGCTGCGCGATCTCGCCGGGACCACGGCGCTCGCCATCGAAGGCGGCGATCCGGAAATCGTGCCGGCTTTGATGAAGAAGGTCGACGACGTCGACATGCGCCTCAACGACACCACCACGCAGGAAAAGGCCTGGATGCTGCGCGCCGCCTATCAGCTGACGCGCGAGAAGACGTCGCTGAACATCGCGGTCAACAACGTGCCGCAGCAGCCGAAAGACGGCGCGGTGCGCCTTGCGCCCACCGTGCCGGTGCTGACAGCCGGCCTCAACATCCTCAACCGCGGCGACGCCACCGTGTGGCGCGACACCTCGGTGCAGGGCACGCCCAACAAGCCGCTGCCAGCCGGCGGCGACGGGCTCACCATCAAGAAGACAGTGTGGACGCTCGCGGGCCAGCCGGCGGATCTGACCAGCCTTAAGCAGAACGACCGCGTGATGGTGGTGATCGAGGGCACGATGGCGAACAGCTACTATCGCCAGATGGGCGCCATCGATCTTCTTCCCGCCGGCCTCGAGATCGAGATGGCGGTCGCCGGTGACGACGGCAAGATCTATCCCTGGCTCGGCGCGCTCAGCGACGTGACGATGGAAGATGCGCATGACGACCGCTTCATCGCCGCGTTCGATATCGGCCAGCAATACCAGGACAAGCCCGATCCCAAGAAGCCGCCGCCGGCGCTACCCACCTTCCGCATCGCCTATATCGTGCGCGCGGTGACGGCCGGCCATTTCGTCTTCCCCGGCGCCGTCGTCGAGGACATGTACGCCCCCGCCATCCACGCCCGCACCGGCATGGGCACGGTGACGGTGGGGCAGTAGGAACTCCGCTCTCTTTTCCTCCCCCGCTGGTGCGGGGGAGGGGGACCGCGTAGCGGTGGAGGGGGTGTGAGGAACGGAGAAGAACAATCGTCGAGTCCTCCGTCACCCCTTCCGTCTCATCGCCGCGGCGCGGCGATGATCCACCTCCCCCGCAAAGCGGGGAAGGAAAGGACGTCCCGTGTCACCCTGGCATTCTCGTCTCATCACCGCGTTCTTCGCCCTCTTCGGCATCGCCTGCGCGCTCGCGGCCGCCGATCGCGCCAATCCGCCGGATATGTCGCGCTACGATACGCTGTCGCCCGAGGTGGTGGCGCGGGACGGCACGCTGCTGCGGCCGTTCCTGTCGCGCGACGGCTATTGGCGCGTCAAGACCGCTCCGCGCGACGTGAACGCCCGCTATCTGCAATTGCTCAAGACCTATGAGGACAAGCGGTTCGACGATCATTGGGGCGTTGACCCCGAGGCGCTGGCGCGCGCGGCGATGCAATATGCGGGCGCGGGGCGCGTGGTCTCCGGCGCGTCCACCCTCACCATGCAGGCCGCGCGCCTGCTGGAACCCGGCCACAAACGCGGTTTTGCGACCAAGCTGTTCCAGATGGTGCGCGCGCTGCAACTCGAAGAGCGTTATTCGAAGGACCAGATCCTCTCGATCTACCTGACGCTCGCGCCCGAAGGCGGCAATCTCGAAGGCGTGCGCGCCGCCTCGCTCTCTTATTTCGGCAAGGAGCCCGAGGCGCTCGATCTGTCGCAGGCAGCCCTTCTCGTCGCGCTGCCGCAATCGCCCGCGCGGCTGCGCCCCGACCGTCACGGCCTCGCCGCCATCGCCGGGCGCAACAAGGTCCTCGCCCGCATGGTGGACGAGGCCGTGATCACGAAAAGCGACGCGTCGGTGGCCGAGCGCGAGGGCGTGCCGTCGCTGCGCCTCGCCATGCCGCTCATCGCGCCGCATCTGGCAGCCAGGCTCGCGCATGCGCGCAAGTCCGACATGCGTATCGTCACCACGCTGGATGCGCAGCTGCAAGGCGCGGTCGAGCGGCTCGCGGTGCAGGAGCATTCCTATTTCGACGATGCCAGCGCGCTCGCCATCGTCGTGGTCGACAATCGCACGCAGCAGGTTCTCGCCTATATGGGCGGCACGGATTACTGGGGCAAATCGGGCCAGATCGATCTGGCCGCGCGCGCGCGTTCGCCCGGTTCGGCGCTCAAGCCGTTCATCTATGGCCTGGCTTTCGACGATCTGATCCTGCATCCCGCCACCATGATGGAAGACGAGCCCACGCAATTCGGCGATTACGCGCCGCGCGATTTCGAGGGCGAGTTCCAGGGCGCGGTGACGGCGCGCGATGCGCTGCGCATGTCGCTCAACATCCCCGCCGTGATGGTGCTGGATCGCGTCGGCCCGTTGCGCTTCACGCTGGCGCTCTCCAATGCCGGCGCGCACCTCGCCTTCCCGACGCGCGGCGATGCGCCCAGCCTGCCGGTTGCCTTGGGCGGGCTCGGCATCAGCCTTGCCGACGTCACGATGCTCTATGCCGGCATCGCCGAGGCCGGCACCGCGCATCCGCTGCGTTACACGCTGGATGCGCCGCAAGGCGCGCCGCATCGCCTGTTCGGCCCGGTCGCGGCCTGGTATCTGCGCGACATCCTTTCCGGCGTGAACTTGCCGGACGGCTGGGCGATGGGGCAGGGGCTTTCCGTCAAGCGCACCATCGGGTTCAAGACCGGCACATCGTATGGCTATCGCGACGCGTGGTCCGTCGGTTTCTCGAACGATTACACCGTCGGCGTCTGGGTCGGCCGCGCCGACGGCGCGCCCAGCGCCGGCCGCATCGGCCGCGAATCCGCCGCGCCGATCCTGCTCAAGACCTTCGGCCTGCTCCCGCCCGACAAACGCCCCAACCCGCTGCCGCCCGCCGGCGCGCTGATGGTCTCCACCGAACAACTGCCGCAGGGCCTGCGCGTCTTCACGCGCGAAGCCGAAGCCGCGGCGCCGCGCACCACCACCGTGCCGCCGCCCGTGATCTCCTTCCCGCCCAACGGCGCCACGGTCCCGCTGCCCGAGGCGAACGCGAAGGACAAGACCATCATGCTCAAGGCCGATGGCGGCGAAGCGCCGCTCACCTGGCTGGTCGACGGCAAACCGCTCGGCAGCTTCGACCGCTTCGCGCCCGCTTTATACGCACCCACCGGCGAAGGTTTCGCGCACATCACCGTGGTGGACAGCGAGGGCCGCAGCGACAGCGCCGAGATCCGGTTCAAGCGGATTCGCTGAGGCGCGGGCCATGACAGAGTGTTTGCAAGCCGAGAGCGCTACGGCTTCGCCTTCGCGTCCATGCCGATGCGGCCCAGTATCGCCTGTGTCGGGAAGCCGTCGGCGGGCATGCTGTGGGCTTTCTGGTACTGGCGCAATGCGGCGCGCGCTTTGTGGCCGAGCACGCCGTCGATGTCGCCGATGTCGTAGCCGAGCGCTTTCAGATCCGTCTGAAAGGCGATGCGGTCGTCGCGGGTCAGCGGGATTTGGTCGCGCGGCCAGGCGGCCGTCACCGGCATGCGGCCCGCGATGCCGTCGGCAAGGAGGCACACGCCCAGCGCATAGGACGCGGCGTTGTTGTATTTGAGCACGGTCTTGAAATTGTCGAACACCAGGAACGCCGGCCCGCGCGCGCCGGCGGGAAGATAGATCGCGGCGGGCTCCTCGCTCCTGGCCAGCGCCGCGCCCGTCACCTTCGTGACGCCGAGCTTCTTCCATTCGCCGATGGCGCGCGCGGTGTCGCCGTCGGCGAGCGCGTAGTCGAAATTCGTGGGCAGCGTGACTTCCGTCTCGCAGGGCAGCCCGCGCTCCCAGCCCGCATCCGCGAGCAGCGAGGCGGTGGAGGCGAGCGCATCGGGCACCGAATGCCACAGATCCTTGCGCCCGTCGCCGTCGCCGTCCACCGCGTGGGCGAAGAACGCGCTGGGCACGAACTGCGTTTGCCCGAACGCCCCCGCCCAGGACGACACCATGTCCGCCGGCGCGAGCTTCTCCTGCTCCTCCATCTTGAGCGCGAGGATCAGTTCCTTGCGCGCATAATCCGCGCGCGGCCCGTCATAGGCGAGCGTCGCCAGTGCGGCGAACATATTGAGATGGCCCATCGCCGTGCCGTAATTGGACTCCATCCCCCAGATCGCGACCAGGATCTCCTTGGGCACGCCGAAGCGGGCTTCGTCGCTGGCGAGATTGCCGGCATAGACGGCCGCCATCTGCTGGCCCGTGCTGACGCGGTCGCCCGAAACGGCGCTGTCGATATAGGACCAGATCGGCTTGACGAATTCGGGTTGCTGCAGGTTCGCCTCTTCCACTTCGGGCAGGCGCTGGACGCCGCCGAGCGAGGCGTCGTAGATCGCGCCCGAGACGCCGGCCTTCAGCGCGGTGTCGCGGAAGTCGTGAAGGAACGCCGCGAATTTGGCGTCGGCCTCGGCGGATTGGGCAGGGGTGGGCTGCGGCGCGGGCTGGGCCAAGGCAGTCGCTGCAAGCGAAATAATCCAGCAGAATGAAAGGGTTGCTAGGCGCACGCGGCTGGTCCCGTCCCGAATCCTGGCGCCAGTGTATGGCCCGCTTTGTGGCGTTGACAGGGCGGAGGCCCGCCACTAGTTTCCGCGCCTCTTTCGCCCGGCCATTGGATCCAATGACATGAAAGTTCGTAATTCGCTGCGCTCGCTCAAGAAGCGCGACAAGGACTGCCGCGTCATCCGCCGCCGCGGCCGCACCTTCGTCATCAACAAGAAGAACCCCCGCTTCAAGGCGCGCCAGGGCTAGCGTTGCCTTTCCATGCGCGGAGGCGGATAATGCGTGCGCTGGCTAGGTGACTGCCATGGACGTCGAAGATCTCCTCAACGAAGCTGAAAGGCACGGTCCCAGCGCAACGGTGCTAGCCATCGTCGCGGGGCTTCTTATCGTATTCGTCGCCGGCGCCCGGCTTTTTTTCTGAAACTGCGCTCGCCAATAGATTTGCCCTGTTCGCCATGAATGTCGTGATCGCGCCGGTGAAGACACCGAACGCAATCAGGCCGTTTATTGCCTCGATCGCGGCGGTAATCCTCGCCAAGTCGCCGATCGGCTTCAAATCGCCATAGCCCAGAGTGGAAATCGTCACGGCGGAAAAATACACCGCCGCCACGATCTGGTGAACGGTGGCCGCGAGGCTTGCGCCGCCGCCGAATTGGGCGGGCATCTCAAGCAGATACAAACCAGCATAGGCGCCGATCAAGGCCAAGAAACCAGCAAAAGCTGTGGCGATGGCTGTAGGCCGATTGTGGTAATCGTCGTTGCGGGCTGATATGGCCAAGAACTGATAGATCAGGGCCATGTTGAATGCCGCTATCAAGAAGCCGAGCAGGAGTCCCGCAGCGGCGTGGAGCGGCTCGTTGTGCAAGAAAAATTCTGCAATGGTGCTCGATGCGGCGCCGGACAAAATGGCGACGAGGAGCTCCAGCAACGGTCTTGTGAGACGGAAATATCTACTGGATAGGCGTCTACCACGCGGCATAATATGAATCCGTAGAATGCAGACGCAGGCTAGCACCCGTTTCGCCGAGCCCGCAAACAAAGCCAGACCTCGCCTCTTTCCATGGCACGCGGATGCAACTTGCCCCCCCAGATAGGAACATACTTTCCCGCCGCCGCGATATCGTGGCGGCGTTGTCGCGCATCGTGCCGGATGGTGTCGTGGCGGATGCGGCGGGGCTTGCCGCGTTCGACGGCGACGCGCTGACCGCCTATCGCCAGAAGGCGCTGGTCTGCGTGTTGCCGCGCACGAAGGACGAAGTCTCCGCGGTGCTCGCTTTTGCCGCCGAAGCGAACGTGCCGATCGTGCCGCGCGGCGCGGGCACGTCGCTGTCGGGCGGCGCGCTGCCGCGGGGCGACGCGATCCTGCTCTCGCTCACGCGGATGAACCGAATCGTCGAGATCGATTACGAGAACCGCTGCGTGGTGTGTGAGCCCGGCGTGACCAATCTCTCCATCACCCGCGCCGTCGAAGCGCGCGGCTTCTATTACGCCCCCGATCCGTCCAGCCAGATCGCTTGCACCGTCGGCGGCAACGTCGCGGAGAATTCCGGCGGCATCCATTGTTTGAAATACGGCCTCACCACCAACAATTTGCTCGGCGCGGAGATCGCGCTGGCGGGCGGCGCGCGCGTGAAACTCGGCGGCAAGGCGCCCGGCGCCGGCGGGCTCGATCTGCTCGGCGTCGTCGCGGGCTCGGAAGGGCTGCTCGGCGTGGTGGTGGAGGCGACGTTGCGCATCCTGCCCAAGCCGCCGGTGACGCGAACGTTACTGGCCGCGTTTCGCGATGTGCCAGCGGCGGGGCTGTGCGTGGCGCAGATCATCGCGGGCGGCATCGTGCCGGCGGCGATGGAGTTCATGGACCGGCGCTGCATAGAGGCGGTCGAGGATTATTGCGCGCCCGGCTATCCGCGCGATGCCGAGGGCGTCTTGATCGTGGAGCTCGACGGCATCGAGGCCGAGGTGCGCCAGGCGGTTTCGCGCGTCGCCGCGATCGCGCAAGGCGCGGGCGCCCACGAAGTGCGCGAAGCGGCGGGCGAGGCCGAGCGCGCGCGGCTGTGGGCGGGGCGCAAGGCGGCGTTTCCCGCGATGGGGCGGCTGGCGCCGGATATGCTCTGCATGGACGGCACGATCCCGCGCCGCGCCTTGCCGCAAGTGCTCGCGCGCATGGCGGAAATGTCGAAGGAATACGATCTGGGCTTCTGCAACGTCTTCCACGCGGGCGACGGCAATCTGCATCCGCTGATCATCTTCGACGTGATGAAGCCGGGCGAGCTGGCGCGCGCGGAAGAATTCGGCGCGGCGATCTTGACGCTCTGCGTCGCGGTCGGCGGCGTGCTCACCGGCGAGCATGGCGTGGGCGTGGAGAAGCGCGACCTGATGACCACGATGTTCTCCGAGACAGACCTCGCCCAGCAGCAGCGCCTCAAATGCGCCTTCGACGGCGCGGGGCTGTTCAATCCGGGCAAGGTGTTCCCCACGCTATCCGCCTGCGTCGAAGGCGGCCACATGCATGTGAAGGACGGCCGCGTGCCCTATCCCAACATCCCGCGCTTCTGATGACCGATATCTTTGCCACAACCGAGGGAGAGGTCGCGGGCGCAGTGAACGCCGCGCGCGACTGGAAGTCGCCGCTCAACATCGTGGGCGCGCGCAGCAAACGCGCATTTGGCCGCAGCGCCGCAAGCTGGGGCACGGTGCTCGACCTGTCTGGCCTTTCCGGTGTCGTGGCCTACGAGCCGGAGGAGATGATCCTCACCGTGAAGCCCGGCACGAAGGTGACGGAGATCGAGGCGCTGCTCGCGGAGCAGAACCAGCAGCTCGGTTTCGACCCGCCCGATTGGGGTCCGCTCTTCGGCGCGCCGGCGCGTGCCGGAACCATCGGCGGCGCCATCGCGGCGGATGTCGCGGGATCGGGCGCCATTCGTTACGGCCGCGCCCGCGATCACCTGCTCGGCTTCCATGCTGTGAACGGTTTGGGCGAGGCCTACAAGGCCGGCGGCCGGGTAGTGAAGAACGTCACCGGTTTCGATCTGCCCAAACTGATGTGCGGCGCTTTCGGCACCTTGGGTCCGCTGACCGAAGTGACGTTGCGCGTGTTCCCCGAAGCGCCGCTGATCGCGACATTGGCCGTCACCGGCGTGGACGCGGAAACCGGCCTCGCGCTCTTGCGCCGCATCTGGTCCAGCCCGCTGGAGGCGACGGGCCTGGCCTATGTTGCCGCCGAAGCCGTGGCCGTCATCCGCATCGACGGCGCGCGCGAGCCGCTCGCCGAGAAGCTCGTGCTGGCGCGCAATCTGCTGCGCGAGCACGAGGTCTTGGAGATCGACGGCGGCGACGCGCTGTTCCGCGAGCTCGGCAGCGGCGCGCCGTTCCTGGACACGGCGCTCGACGTCTGGCGCGTGGCGGTGCCGCAAGCGAGCGCGGCGCAAGTGGCGGCCGAAATCGCCGCCCCGCTCTGGTATGCCGACTCGGCGGGCGGGATGCTCTGGGTCGGAACGAACGATACGGACCTGCACGCCCTCGCCACGAAAGCCGGCGGCCATGCGACGCTCGTGCGCGCCAGCGAAGAGACGCGCGGCCGCATCGCGGTGTTCGCGCCGGAGCCGCCCGAACGCGCCGCGCTGACGCGCTCCGTCAAAGCCGCGTTCGATCCGCTGGGCCTGTTCAATCCGGGACGGATGTACGCCTGATGCGCACGGCTTTCTCCCCCGCCCAACTCGCCGATCCGCATCTCGCCGAGGCGGAGACGAACCTGCGCGCCTGCGTGCATTGCGGGATCTGCACGGCGAC
This sequence comes from Rhizomicrobium sp., assembly GCA_036268825.1. GTDB lineage: Bacteria > Pseudomonadota > Alphaproteobacteria > Micropepsales > Micropepsaceae > Rhizomicrobium. The sequence continues at coordinate 27,084 of DATATK010000117.1, forward strand.
GTGCCCGACCTATGTGCTGCTCGGCGACGAGCGGGACGGGCCGCGCGGGCGCATTGTGATGATGCAGCAGATGCTGGAGGCGGGCGGCGCGCCGTCGCCCGAGACGGTGCTGCATGTGGATCGCTGCCTGTCGTGCCTCGGCTGCCGCACGGCGTGCCCCTCGGGCGTCGATTATGCGCGGCTGGTCGATGTCGCGCGCGATCATATCCAAACGCATTACAAGCGCCCGTTCGGCGAGCGCCTCACCCGCTGGCTGATCGCGCGCGTCCTGACGCGGCCGTCGCTCACGAAAGCCGGAATCGTGCTGGC